>JALZEK010000054.1 GCA_030862065.1 Actinomycetota bacterium
GGCCCCCTCGTCTCCGTCGACAGACCAAGGCCCTCCCCCGGGGCGCACGAGGTTCTCGTGCGCGTCTCGGCGTGCGGGGTCTGCCGCACCGATCTCCACGTCGCGGAGGGAGACCTCGACGTACGCCGACCGAATGTAGTTCCCGGCCATGAGGTGGTCGGATACGTCGAGGAACTCGGAGAGGATTGCAAAAGGTTCAACGTGGGTGACCGCGTCGGGATCGCGTGGCTGCGCTCTACTTGTGGGAAGTGCCGGTTTTGCGAACGAGGTGACGCGAATCTCTGCGTCGATCCTCTCTTCACCGGGTGGGACGAGGACGGCGGTTACGCCGAGTTCGCCGTTGCGCCCGAGGCCTATACCTATTCGTTGAAGGACGGCGTCGACGACGTGCACGCGGCCCCCCTGCTGTGTGCCGGGATCATCGGTTACCGCGCGCTGAAAAGGGCGGCCGTGCCGGAGAGGGGAGTTCTCGGCATCTACGGCTTCGGCGGGTCTGCCCACATCGCCATGCAGGTGGCTATCCACCAAGGAGCCCGGGTCCACGTGATGACTCGATCCGAAAAGGCCCAGCGACTGGCGATCGAGCTGGGGGCCGCGAGCGCGAGCGGAGCACTGGACAGGCCAACGGAACCCCTCGATGCCGCGATCTTGTTCGCCCCCGCCGGCGAGGTCGTTCCCGTCGCCCTGACGGCTCTCGACCGCGGGGGGACGCTGTCGATCGCAGGCATACACCTCACCGACGTCCCGTCTCTCGACTACAGAGACCACCTCTTCTACGAGAGAACCGTGACGAGCGTCACCGCCAACACGCTCGAGGACGGGCGCGAGTTCATGGAACTCGCGCTGCGCATCCCCGTACAGACCTCGGTCCAGACCTATTCGCTGCGGGAAGCGGACAAGGTGCTGATAGACCTTGCCCACGGCCGGGTCGGCGGGGCCGCGGTACTGGTCAACGACGTCTAGCGACTCCTGGTCGACGACGTGCTGCGGCCACTGGTCAACTACGTCCGGCCGGCACCGTACGATCCCGAAGATGGCCGAGATCCCGATTTCGCAAGCGCCACCAACGCTTCTCCAAGAGCCGGACGGGTCGCGCGAGGCTCTGGCGTCCGCGTCCTCGGACGAGGAGATCGCAGAGGTAGCGGCGACATACCCTCAGTGCTTGGCGGCCTGGGCCGAGCTGGGGGGCCGCGCTCTCGCCCGGAATGCCCATGTCGAGGCCTACGCCTACTTCCGAGTCGGATATCACCGTGGTCTCGACCGTCTACGCAAGTCGGGCTGGAGAGGATCCGGCGAGGTCCCCTGGTCCCACGAGCCCAACCGGGGGTTCCTCAAATCCCTGGCCGGTCTCGGGAGAGCGGCGGGGGCCATAGGCGAGATGGACGAGGCCGAGCGCTGCGCTGAGTTTTTTCAAGAGCTCGCTCCGGACGCACCTTCGCCTTAGGAAGAGACGTTGCCCGACGCAACGAGCCCGTCGAACCCCTTGGTCAAACGGGCCCGAGGACTGCGGCTGAAGAAGAACCGCGACCGTGAGCGAGCCTTTCTCGTCGAGGGCATCCAAACGGTCACGGCGGCGGTGCAAAGCGACGCGCCGGTCGAGTTAATCCTGTACGCGCCCGAGTTGCTCGCCAGCGAGCAAGCGCTCGACGTCGTCGAGGGCACTCGAGAGGCCGGGGTGGAGGTGGCGTCGCTGTCAAAGAAAGCGTTCGAGTCTCTTTCCGAGCGCGACAATCCCACCGGCCTGGCCGCGATCGTGCAGACAGAAAGCCGCAATGTCGACCAACTCGTGGTACGTGGCGATTCGCTCTTCGCCGTCTTGCTCGATGTCGGAAACCCCGGCAACCTGGGCGCCATCATTCGGACCGTCGACGCGGTCGGAGGGGCCGGCGTGATCGTTTTCGGTGAGTCGACCGACCTCCACCACCCCGGAGCGGTCAAGGCGAGCATGGGCGCGATCTTCTCGGTGCCGGTCTGCAATGCGCTCGACTTCGAACAGGTCGCGTCCTGGGCCCAACAAAGAGGTGTGACCGTCGTCACGACGTCGGCCCACGCCGAGAGCGAGCACTGGTCCACGGAGTACTTGCTCCCGGCCGCGTTTGTGTTCGGGAGCGAGATCCGGGGGTTGCCGCGCGACATCCTCAACAGGGGCGACGTCGCGGTGCGGATACCTATGGCCGGGTCGTCGACCTCACTCAACCTCGCCGTCGCCGCGGGGATCCTGCTGTACGAGGCGCGCCGCCAGGTTCATCTTTCCTCCCGCTCCACGTAGTCCGGCATCACCTCGTCCACGAACTCCTCGAGCCGCTCCTGCCCCTCCGTCGGCCAACTCACTGTGAGATAGCTCACCCCAATCTCGGCCACGCTTTCGATTCGCCGCCTCACCTCGTCCCACGGCTCGGAGATGGAAAGCCCGGTCGAGCGACGGATCTCGGTGGGGTCCCGCCCCGCGTCGCGCGCCGCACGCTCGACGATCTCGGACTTTCGTTTGATCCTTTCGACCGATCCGTAGGTATGCCAGACGTCGGCGTGGCGACCGACGATGGGAAGCATCACCTTCTCGCCTGCGGCCCCGATCCATATCGGTGGGTGCGGTTCCTGCACCGGTGGGGGCCGGTACCTCGCCTCCCGCAATTGGTAGTAGCGGCCGTCGAAGGATCCACCCGGCTCGGTCATCAACTTCTTGATGACCTGAACGGCCTCCTCGAGCCGGCGACCCCGTTGACCGGCGGAGGGGAACTCGATCCCCAGCTCGCGGTGCTCGTCCTCGAACCAGGCCGCGCCGATACCGAGCTCCAGACGACCGTTCGAAACGTGATCCACCGTCACGGCCTGGGCGGCCAGGACCGACGGATGCCGGTAGGTGACACCCGTCACCAGTGCGCCGAGCCGGATCTCTTGTGTCGCAGCGCCCAGCGCGGCCAGCAGCGACCAACCCTCCAGGCAGGGACCAGATGGATCTCCATAGAGAGCTCTGAAATGGTCGAAGACCCACGCCCCGTTGAAACCGGCCCCCTCCGCGTATCTCGTTCTGGAGAGGATGTCATCCCAACTCAGCTGGTGCTGCGACACGTCGATTCCGAAGTCCATGTCACTCCTCTCCGTCAACGGATCCCAGGACCCGATCAAGCCAGCCGGTCACGGCCGACGCGACTTTGTCGTACTTCGCCCAGAAGAAATGGTTGGCGGCCGGGATCACCTCCAGGTCACCACCCGCCTCTTCTACCCACCGTCGACAGTCTTCGAGCGAGACGATCTCGTCGTTGGCTCCGCAGACGAACAACAGCGGAGCCTTCAGCGATACCTCGGCGGGGTCGGGAAGCCCCACGCTCACTCCGGGGCGCTTCCTTACGGAGGGGGCGATGGCCACGCAGGCGGCAACCTGTTCTTGGTCGGCCATGCGAACCGCGACCGCGGCTCCGAACGACCAGCCTCCGATCGCAATCGGAAGTTCTCCGAGTCGATCTCGCATCTCCGCCAAAGCGCCGCGCGCATCGTTCACCTCTTCAATTCCCGTTCCGGCCTCGCCCTCGGATCCGCCTATTCCCCTGAAGTTGAACCTCAGCACCGAGAGGCCGTGTTCGACGAGGTTGTCCCGCACCGCCAGAAGAAGCGGTGCGTTCATCGTCCCTCCGAGACGGGGATGGGGGTGACAAAAGACGAATCCGGCGCGGCCACTTTCGGGTTCGTCGAGCACGGCCTCCAGCGACAGCCCGTCGTTCGATCGGACTCGAAGGGGGGTCGACTTCAAGCCCCGCGAACCTCGGCCACCGCGTTCCGGACGGCGTCCGCGGCCTCCTTCATCTCGGAATCGCTCTTGTACTTGCGACGCGGCCAGAAGAACCCTCTGAGGCCGTCCTTCCGCCGACGAGGAACCACGTGGACGTGGAGATGCGGGACGCTCTGACTCACCTTGTTGTTCAACGCAACGAAGGTGCCCTGGGCTTCCATCGCGCTCTCCACCGCGCCGGCGAGGAGTCTGACGTTCGAAAAGTAGGGGCCCACGACTTCGTCTGGAAGGTCCGAAATCGTTTCGTAATGAGTTTTCGGGATCAGAAGAGTGTGACCCGGAAAAAGGGGTCTGTGGTCGAGGAAGCCGAGGGAGGTCTCGTCCTCGAACACGACCTCGGCTCCGGTGCCCCCCGACACGATCTCGCAAAAAGCGCACACGGGGGCCAAGACTATTTGGCGCCGGCCGGGGAAACATAGATAACGTGATCGAAGTTCCTCCGAACTCGATGGTCCTGTTCTCGGATATCGGCTGCCCGTGGGCCCACCTCGCCGTTTACCGATGGCGCCGGGCGAGGGACCACCGGGCCCACGACGTTGTTCTGCATCACCGTTCCTTTCCACTCGAGCTGTTCAACGAACGAGCGACCCCGAAGCGGATCCTCGACGCAGAGATTCCGGTAGCGGGAGGGCTGGAGCCGGGAGCCGGTTGGCAGCTTTGGCAGAGGGCTCCTCATGACTGGGCGGTGACGATGTTGCCCGCGCTTGAGTCCGTTCACGCGGCCCGGCGCCAGGGGGCCGAGATCGCGGAGGAACTCGACCAGGCTCTTAGAAGAGCTTTTTTCGGCGACAGCCGCAACTTGTCGTTGCGCCACGTCATCCTCGATATCGCGAGCGGGATCGACCGACTGGACCTCGCCGCATTGACCACGGCGCTGGACGAGGGCTCGGCGAGAAAATCCATTCTCGCCGACCTGGCCCAAGCGGAGACCTCGAGCGTCAAGGGGAGCCCGCACTTCTTCTTGCCGGACGGTTCCGATTACCACAATCCCGGAATCCAGCTCCATTGGGAAGGCGACCACGGCAAGGGGTTTCCGGTGGTAGACAAAGACGACCCCTCTGTCTACGACGAGATGTTTGACAGAGTCACGGCGACGAAGCAACCGTAAGGGAAGGGGTGTGGCGGTGGACGAGAACCAGGTACGGGAGCACGCGGAGGCGCACGGCAAAGCGGTCGTGGCCGGCGATATCGCAAGGGCCGCCTCGGATCTGACCGACGACGCGAAGCAGGTCGCCCCCAAGGTTCTGAAGCAATTACCGACCCCGGCGTCGGCGGCCGAGGTGCAAAGTGTTACTCAAGAGGGAGACGACTACCTTGCCCACATTTACTACTCGGGCGAAGATCACTCCGCCACCGTCGAGTCGAGGTGGGCCGAGCGAGACGGCCGCCCGATGATCACCGACCTCAAGATCGTCTAGAGATTCGATTTTCCGCCCCTCAGTCGACGGATAATCTTGGCCGATGGAAGCGGAGCTAAACGGTCCTCAGCGCAAGGTCGTCTCGTCGTCTGTTGCTCCTCGGCGCATTTCTCACGGCGAGTCCGGGATCCCGCTTCGGGACGGCAAAACGCTTCCGTTCACGGTCACCCGCGAGTGGTCCGCCCCCGCCGGGCACTACGAGGAGCGATGGTTTCTGATCAATCCCGAAACCAGAGAGGTCCTCTTCGAGGGACCGGCCCGCCGGGCGCTCGTGTGGGGTCTTCAGAGCCTCACCGAGCTGACCGACGAAGTGACCGAACCGATCTCCCTTCAGCCCGGCACCTACTCGGTCGTGTTTGCACTGGGCCGCCTGATGGGAGGCGAGTTCGAGGTTGAGGCGGCCGAGGTTTCGTCGGAGGCCGCCTGACTCGAACGGGCCCACATGGGGGCGAGCCCGCCCTATCCTGACCACGATGAAAACCCTGTTGGTCAGGACTCTCTGTCTCGCGCTCGTGGCCGTTCTGTCGACCGCGTGCGAACTCCAGCTTCAGCCCCGATCGGAGGCGGGAGGTCCGGAGTCGGTCGAGATAGCGGAGGCGCCCACACCGGAGCCTCTGCCCAGCCTCGACTTCGACCAGAGCGAACAGGGGCCGCCTCGCTCGAGCGTCGCCGACACAATTCAGAAGGTCCTTCCCTCGGTCGTAAACGTCAGGGTTAGGTCCGTCCGCACCGGTGTGTTTGGCGAAGAGGAGGGAAAGGGCGAGGGCTCGGGGGTCGTCATCGACCGGCGAGGCGTGATCGTCACGAACAATCACGTGATAGCGGGCGCGACCGAGGTGAAGATCGTGTTGTCCGACGGAAGACAGTTGATCGGAACCGTGTCGGGGGCCGTCCCAGAGAGGGACCTCGCCGTCGTAAGGGTGGATGCCGATGACCTCACTCCCATCGAACTGGGAGACTCCGACCGCCTCCGGCTGGGGGACGAGGTCATCGCCATCGGCTTTCCTCTGGGTCTCGGCCCGACGGTCACCAAGGGCATCGTGTCCGCCCAGAACCGGCGGATCGATGTGAATTCGGGCGGGGCGGCTCAACAACTTAGCGGACTGATCCAGACGGACGCGGCGATCAATCCGGGGAACTCCGGAGGCGCGCTCGTCGACCTGAACGGCCGGTTGGTGGGGATCAACACCGCCGCCGCCGGGGCGGGCTTTGCGGAGAACGTCGGTTTCGCCATAAACATCAACTCGGCGCTGCCGGTCATAGAAGAAATCCTCACCAAGCCCCCTTCTAAGCGGGCCTGGCTGGGAGTGTTCTTGAACTCGGTCGACTCGCCCGACGGCCAACTCCTCGGGGTCGATCCCGAACTCGAGGGGGCCCTGATCATTCAGGTCGTATCCGGAAGCCCCGCCGACGCCGCGGGCCTCGAGGCCGGGGACGTCGTCACCGCGCTCGATGGTGCCCCCATCGCCGATCACAACGAACTCATCGACACGCTTACGGAGTTCGACCCCGGAGACGAGGTCGAACTCGAGATCACGAATGAGGAGGGGGTCTCGACCGTTACGGTCGAGCTGGCGCGCCGACCTCAGACCTTCCAGGCCCCGGAGGACTAACCGTCCGGCGATTTCAACCCCGGCGCCATCGAACTACTCTTCTTTCGAGTGAAGGTGAAACTTCGTAACCCCGACCGGGTTGTCGACGTCTCGGGACTCAGGTTCGTGTCCACTTTGCTGAAGGAGCTCGAGATCGTCCCGGAGGCGGTTCTCGTGATCCGGGACCCCACTCTTCTCACTCGCGACGAGACGCTGAGAGAGGAGGCCCCGTGACCGTCGATCGCACGTTCCACGCGGGAGATCGCATCCTGTTGATCGATGCGAAAGGACGCCGATATCTCATAACCCTTCGGACCGGAAAGCAGTTCCACTCGCATCACGGCACCGTCGATCACGACGCACTCATAGGGTCGCCGCCGGGAACCCAAGTCGGTTCTACCGGAGGAATGACGATGCTTGCGTTCCGCCCTTCGCTTGCCGACTTCGTCCTGAAGATGCAACGCGGAGCTCAGGTCATCTATCCGAAGGACCTGGGTCTCATCCTGGTCTACGCCGACGTCTATCCGGGTGCCTCGGTCCTCGAGGCGGGAACCGGTTCCGGTTCGCTGACCCTTGCTCTGGCGCGAGCAGTGGGGGACACAGGTCGGGTGATTTCGTACGAGATCCGCCGGGACCATCACGAGCGGGCCGTCGATAACATCAAGACGTGGTTCGGAGCGCTGGGGGGGAAACCGGACAATATCGATCTTCGGGTGGGGGACGTGTTCGAGAGGGTTCCCGAACGCGACCTCGACCGTGTCGTGCTCGATCTCCCCGAACCCTGGCGCGCGGTCGAGGCGTCCCGCGAGGCCCTCGGTCCCGGAGGGATTCTGTGCTGTTATGTGCCCACCGTCCCCCAGGTCCAGCAAGCGGTCGAAGCGATGCGAACCGGGGGGTTCGGCCTCGTCGGGACCTTCGAAGGGCTTCTCAGAACTTGGAACGTCGACGGCCAATCCGTGCGCCCGGATCACAGGATGGTCGCTCACACCGGCTTCATCGTGACCGGTCGAAAACTGGCGTGAGCCCAGAATGCGCCAGGTTCTGCCACTATAGGAGTAGTCTTAGGCGTCCTACGGGGAGGTGATTCGCGTACCAAGCGACGAGCTCGAGAGCAGAATTGCACAATACGACCAGGAAGTGCAGGACCTCCGAAGCCAGCTGAAACTGCTCGAAGAGGAACTGGCGTTGTCTCGCCGGAAGCTCGACGCGGCCCCGCGCCAGATCCATACGCTCGAAAAGCGGCTGTACGAAACCGGCAAGGAGCTCGACCAAGCCAAGGATTCGAACGAGCGCTTGGCCTCGACTCTGAGGGAGGCCCGCGAGCAGCTTGTTGCGCTGAAGGAAGAGATCGAGAAACTCACCCAACCCCCCTCCAGCTACGGCGTCTTCCTTCACGGCTACGAGGAGGACTCGACGGCCGACGTCTTCACGAACGGCCGCAAGTTGCGCGTCCACGTCACGCCCGAGATCAAGCTGGCCGAGCTACAGCGCGGTCAGGAAGTCATGCTCAACGAAGCTCTGAACGTCATCGACTCCTTCCGCTACGAGCTTCACGGCGAGGTCGTGACCCTGAAGGAAATCCTCGAGGACCGTAGGCGAGTCCTGGTCATAGCCCGGGCCGATGAGGAGCGCGTCATCGAACTGGCGCAGTCGCTGGACGTGAAGACCCTGCGCGCGGGCGACAGCCTGCTCATGGACACCAAGTCGGGACTCGCCATCGAGAGGCTTCCGAAACCCGAGGTCGAGGAACTGATACTGGAGGAGGTTCCCGACATCTCCTACGAAGACATCGGGGGCCTGGCCGGCCAGATCGAAGAGATACGCGACGCCGTCGAGCTTCCATTCCTGCACGGCGACCTGTTCAGGGAACACCAGCTCGACCCGCCCAAGGGCGTGCTTCTGTACGGACCGCCGGGGTGCGGAAAAACGCTCGTCGCCAAGGCCGTCGCGAACTCGCTGGCCAAGAAGGTGTCGCAGAAGATCGGTCACGAGGCGAAGTCCTACTTCCTGAACATCAAGGGGCCGGAGCTCCTCAACAAATACGTCGGGGAGACCGAGCGGCAGATCCGTCAGATCTTCCAGAGGGCCAAGGAGAAGTCGGAGGAGGGCGTCCCCGTCATCGTCTTCTTCGACGAGATGGATTCTCTGTTCCGGACGAGGGGCTCCGGAATCTCGAGCGATATCGAGTCGACCATCGTTCCTCAGCTGCTCGCCGAGATCGACGGCGTCGAGAGTCTCAAGAACGTCATCGTGGTGGGCGCTTCCAACCGGGAAGATCTGATCGATCCGGCGATCCTGAGGCCGGGCCGGCTCGACGTGAAGATCAAGATCGAACGGCCTCATGAGCCGGCGGCGAGAGACATCTTCTCGAAGTACCTGACGACCGAGGTTCCGCTCGCCCAAGAGGAAGTCGACAAATACGGCTCCGCCGAGAAGGCGATCACGGTTCTCATCGAGAAGACGGTCGAGCACATGTACGCCGACGAGGAATCAAACCGTTTCCTGGAGGTCACCTACGCGAACGGCGACAAGGAGGTTCTGTACTTCAAGGACTTCTCGTCCGGCGCCATGATCGAGAACATCGTGAGGCGCGCCAAGAAGATGGCGATCAAGCGCGCCATCGCGGGTCACCCGAAAGGAATCAACGAGCAGGATCTCTACTCCGCTATCTACCAGGAGTACAGGGAGAACGAGGATCTGCCGAACACGACGAACCCGGACGACTGGGCCAGGGTCTCAGGAAAGAAGGGCGAGCGCATCGTCTACATCCGGACCCTTGTGACGAGGGAAGAGGAAAGCGAAGGAGCCCGACAGGTCGAGCGGGTACAGACCGGCCAGTACCTCTGATCCTCAACAAAAATTCATGGCGATACCGAAGATCTGCGGAATCGAGACCGAGTACGGAATCTCCGTTCGCGACATCGCGGAGTTCAACCCGATACTCACCTCGTCCCTCCTCATAAACGCGTACGCCCAGCCTGCCTTCAAGCGGGTCAAGTGGGACTACGAGGAGGAGAACCCTCTTCGAGATGCGCGGGGATTCGAACGCGCTCCCGTCGAAGGAACCATCGAAGACGAGTCGGGACTCGTTAACGTCATTCTTCCGAACGGCTCGCGCTACTACGTCGACCACGCGCATCCCGAGTACTCGAGCCCCGAGTGCACCACCGCGCGCAATGCCGTGATCTGGGACAAGGCGGGGGAGCGGATACTCGAGCGCTCTCTCGACGCCGCGAAGGCGGTCGTTCCCGATCGCGAAGAGGTCTTCATTTACAAGAACAACTCGGACGGTAAGGGCAACTCCTACGGTTGCCACGAGAACTACCTCGTGGATCGCAACGTGCCTTTCCCTCAGCTCGTCAAGCACCTGATTCCGTTCTTCGTGAGCCGCCAGGTATTTACCGGAGCCGGCAAGGTGGGGGCCGAGAACTCGGCCGAGGAGGTCGACTTCCAGATCTCTCAACGAGCCGATTTCTTTGAGGTGGAGGTCGGACTCGAGACGACGTTCAAAAGACCCATCATCAACACGCGCGACGAGCCGCACGCCGACCCCGAGCGCTATCGCCGCCTCCACGTCATAGTCGGCGACGCCAACATGTCGGAGACCGCCACCTACCTCAAGATCGGCACGACGGCACTCGTGCTACGAATGATCGAAGACGACTTCATAGACGATGACTTCTCGATCGCGGAGCCGGTCAAGGCGATGCGATCCGTGTCGCACGACACCTCTTGCACGAAAGAGCTCGAGCTTGCCGATGGGCGCAAGATGACCGCCGTCGAGCTCCAGTGGGAGATCTTTCGACTGGCGAAGAAGTACGCACAGGACAACGAGATCGACCCCGGCTCCGACGACGTCATCGACAGGTGGGAACACGTGCTCGAGGGCCTGGAGCGGGACCCGCTCTCGCTAAAAAGAGAACTGGACTGGACCGCGAAGCTGTCGATGCTGCAGGCCTATCGCGATCGAGACGGTCTTTCGTGGGACAACTCCAAGTTGAAGATGATCGACCTTCAGTATCACGACGTCCGTCGCTCGAAGGGCCTTTACTGGAAGCTCATCAAGACCAACAAGATGGAGCGGATCGTCTCCGACGACGAGATCGAACGCGCCGTCGACCATCCTCCAGAGGACACCAGGGCGTATTTCCGCGGGGAGTGTCTCCGGCGCTTCTCACCGGCCATAGTGGCCGCCTCGTGGGACGCCTTGATCTTCGATACCGGCGACGAACCCTTGCGGAAGGTTCCGACCCTCGAGCCGACCAGGGGCACGAAGGAGAGGGTGCAGGGGCTGCTCGAGGGGAGCCCGGACGCGACCACGCTCATCGGCAACCTGGGGACCTGACGGCCGCTTTTCTCCGTCACCAGGTCAAGCTCCCACCCGGGGCCGCCGATGCTTTGTATGTGGACGACAAAACCGGTCCTGACCTGCTGCTTTGCTTCGCGACAGCCGGGTACCATTGGCCGGTGCCGCTCAAATAGGGAAAGGTGACCTCATGAGTCCCGGTGAGCAGACGAGGAAGGGCAAGCCCCGCCGCGAGGAAGAGGCCGCGCCCGAGGAGAAAGAACAGGTTGACTCGAAGGCCGAGGACGTCGACGAGCTCCTGGACGAGATCGACGAGGTGCTGGAGACGAACGCGGAGGACTTCGTGAGGTCATTCGTCCAAAAGGGCGGCCAGTAGGGCACGACCGACCACCAACAGCCCGCGGCGGGACAAAGGTAGGGGAGTAAGGGCCCGGTGATGGAGCGGCCCATCTGGGCGGAGAACGCCTGGTGGCAGCAGCGACCCGACCGAAGTTGGCTGCGCTGGAACGACCAAACCCCCGCGTGGCAGGAACAACGAACCGGACCCGCGTTGCCCCCCGGCCGCAAACGCAAGTCAGTCTTTTACCGAGATACCGGGAAACTTGCGAACGCGCTCGTGATTGTGTTGATCGCCGCCATGGTGCTGAGTGTCATTGCGGTCGCGTCGGACCTAGCCGAGTTGGCGTTGTTGAATCGGGCCGAGACCGTCGGTATCACTCAGGAGGAAGCGGACGCGAACGACGCGCGTCAAGGAATCATCGCTTTTTTTGCAATTCTGTGTGTTTGTTGCGATCGGCATCATGTTCATAATCTGGACGCACCGCGCCTACCAGAACGTCCGGGCGCTGGGAATCACCGACATCAGGTTCGGCACGGGGTGGGCCATCGGCGGCTGGTTCGTGCCGATCCTGTGGTTATGGCGTCCAAAGCAGATCATCAACGACATCTGGAGGGGAAGCGATCCCGATCTCGGCGGGGGCTGGCGGCTCAGGTGGGCGGACATAAGGCCACCGGTCGTCGTCACGCTGTGGTGGCTCGCCGGGCTCTTATCGACCTTTGTATCCCTCTTTGCTCCCACGACTCCCACCACCATCGACCAGGCTCAATCCCTCACCACAACCTTTCTCATTTCGGACGCCGTGACCATCCTCACCGCGGTGCTCGCGATAGTTGTCGTTCGTCGCCTGACGGAGCGCCAGCAGGCCCGAGCAATCAGGATCGCAGCCTTCGGTCAACAGTCCTTTAAGACGGCCACGCCCTCCGGCCCGTGACGGAGTTGCCGGGCAGTCGAGAAGGATCGAATATCTTGTCGGCCATGGATAACCCCGTCGAACCGAACCTCAGCGACATGCTCCAGGCCCCCCTGCACGGGCCCGGCTCCTCCTTTTCCGACCTCCTGAAGACCTTCAACCCACAGCTTCTCCCGAAGTCGGATCTGAAAGGCCCGGTCGAGGCACCGGAGGGCACCACCGTCCTCGCCCTCCGCTATGCCGAGGGGGTCGTGGTGGCGGGCGACCGCCGGGCAACCGAGGGCTTTCAGATCGCCCACCGGTCGATCGAGAAGGTCTTTGCCGCCGATCGGATGTCGGCCGTGGCGATCGCCGGGGCGGCCGGCCCCGCGGTCGAGATGGTGAGGCTCCTCCAGACCGAGTTGGAGCACTACGAGAAGGTTGAGGGAGAGCGGCTCAGCCTCGAGGGGAAAGCCAACAAGCTCTCGCAGATGATCCGGGCTAACCTCCCCGCCGCGATGCAAGGGCTCGTGGTGGTGCCGCTGTTCGCGGGCTACGACGAGACCAGGGGTCACGGTCGCATCTTCAAATACGACGTCACCGGGGGCCGCTACGAGGAGGACGACTACCACGCGACCGGCTCGGGAGGAAAGGATGCGCGCTCTTCTTTGAAGAAGCGCTTCCGCCCGGACCTCGCCCGCAACGACGCCATCAAGGCCTCCATCGAGGCGCTCTTCGACGCCGCCGACGAGGACGTCGGCACGGGCGGACCCGATCTCATGCGAGGCATCTTCCCGACCGTTGCGGACATAACCGGAAAGGGCATGGTCGAGGTCCATGAGGACGACATCAAAACCCTGTTCGAGGAGTTGATCCAGGAGCGGGCCGAGGAGATTCGTCCACTCGAGAGCCATCCCATCGACGTGAGACGCCCGGGCGAGGAGGAGTAGATGGCGGTCCCGTATTACGTCTCGCCCGAGCAACTCATGAAGGCCAAGGCCGACTACGCGCGCAAGGGCATCGCGCGGGGGCGCTCGGTGATCGCACTGGAGTACACGGAGGGAATTCTTTTCGTTGCCGAGAATCCCTCGGCGACCCTCTACAAGATCTCCGAGATCTACGATCGAATTGCGTTCGCCGGCGTGGGGAAATTCAACGAGTTCGAACAGCTCCGTATCGGCGGCATTCGGTTGCTCGACGTCAAGGGTTACTCGTACTCGCGAGAAGACGTCACGGCGAAGGGGCTCGCCAACGCCTATTCCCAATCGCTCGGAAACATCTTCACGGCAGAACTCAAGCCCTACGAGTGCGAGATCCTCGTCGCCTCGGTCGGACACGACACCGCCTCAAACGAGCTATTCCACATCCTCTACGACGGCTCCGTGACCGACCGGACCGGGTGGGTGGCGATGGGAGGTCAGTCGGAAGCACTGAACGACCATCTCGAGGGTCAGTACCCGAAGGGTTATCCCCAGTCCACCCCTTCGCTCGGTGACGCGGTGAAAATGGCACGAGATGCTCTGACCACGGTGGAGAACACGGATCTCGCCGGCGATCGTCTCGAGGTGGCGATTCTCGATCGCAATCTCGCTCGGAGGAAGTTCCGCCGCCTGGAGCCCCAGGAACTGACCGCGCTTCTCTGACCTCTCGGCGCCTTGACCGGGACCGTCAGACGACCTTGACCGGGATCGTCAGACACCCCAAGCTCCGACTCCATCCCGGCCGCGTATCCTGAGATGAGTGGAACGTCGCATCTTCGGAACCGAGAACGAGTACGGCGTCACCTGCACGTTCAGAGGC
Source organism: Actinomycetota bacterium (assembly GCA_030862065.1). Taxonomy (GTDB): domain Bacteria; phylum Actinomycetota; class CADDZG01; order CADDZG01; family WHSQ01; genus JALZEK01. The sequence goes on from JALZEK010000054.1 coordinate 14,133, forward strand.
CAGCGCCGGCTGTCGCCCGACGAGGTCGCCCGCTATCTCTTCCGCAGGGTCGTCTCCTGGGGACGTTCTTCCAACGTCTTCCTCGAGAACGGGGCGCGGCTCTATCTCGACGTCGGCTCGCATCCCGAGTACGCGACGCCGGAATGCGATTCCGTCTACGACCTCGTCGTGCACGACAAGGCGGGTGAGCGAATCCTCGAGGGGCTGCTGCGGGCGGCCGAAGCCCGGCTCCGGGAGGAGGGCATCTCCGGAGATATCTATCTGTTCAAGAACAACACCGACTCGGCCGGCAACTCGTACGGCAGCCACGAGAACTACCTCGTCTCACGCTATGGGGAGTTCGGACGACTGGCGGAAGTGATGATCCCGTTCTTCGTTACGCGTCAGATCTTTGCGGGGGCCGGCAAGGTCCTTCAGACGGCGCGCGGTGCGCTGTTCTGTATCTCGCAGCGCGCGGAACACATCTGGGAGGGGGTCTCGTCCGCAACGACGCGATCCCGTCCGATCATCAACACCAGGGACGAACCCCACGCCGACGCGGAGAAATTCAGACGCCTACACGTGATCGTCGGCGATTCCAACATGAGCGAGTGGACCTCTTACCTGAAGGTCGGAACGACCGCTCTTCTGTTGCGCATGGTCGAGGAGAACGTTCAGATAAGAGACATGACGCTCGAGAATCCGATTCGTGCGATACGCGAGATCTCTCACGACACCACGTGCCGCCGTAGGGTCCGACTCGCCAACGGCCGCGAGGCGTCAGCCCTCGACTTGCAAAAGGAGTATCTGGATAAGGCGCTCCGGTGGGTCGACAAGCGGGACGACACCGTCATGAAGCAAATCGCCGGGATGTGGGAGCACGCCATTACCTGCCTCGAAGAGGACCAGGACGCCCTCGATCGACAGGTGGACTGGATTATCAAGCGCAAGCTCATCGAGCAGTACCGCTCGAAGCACAACCTCTCTCTGTCGCATCCCCGCATCGCGCTAATGGATCTGGCCTATCACGACGTCAATCGAAAGCGAGGGCTCCACTACCTGCTTGAGCGGCGGGGGATGGTCGAGCGCATGTGTGACGAGGAGGACATCGAGAAGGCCACTCAAGAGCCTCCCGCCACGACCCGGGCCAGGCTTCGAGGAGAGTTCATCCGCGCCGCCAAGAGAAAGCGCCGGGATTTCACCGTCGACTGGGTCCATCTCAAGCTCAACGACCAGGCCCAGCGCACCGTCCTCTGCAAGGATCCCTTCCGCTCGACCGACGACCGGGTCGCGAAACTGATCTCGTCTCTGTGATGGCCTTCTTCAAAGAGGGCAAGGTCGCCGAGATAATCGAGAACACGCCGACCCTCATTCGCGTGACCGTCGACGTGGACGACGCCAGACGTGATGCCGCCGGATTCCCGGAGATGCTCGGCCCAATCGAGGTGGGTGACCGGGTCGTCGTGAACATGACCGGGATAGATCTGGATCTCGGAACCGGGGGAGTGGCGTTTGTTCTCTGGAATCTCGACGGGCCCGGCCCCCAGCCCGGTCGCACCGGGCACATAGTGAAACTGCGATACACCCCGTGGCAGATGAACGTGATGGCGGCCGAGGCGCCCGAAAGCGAGCATCACGCCGCACTCGAATCGGCCGAATCGATCGACTCAATGCCCGTCGTGGCGTGCGGCCTTCACTCTCAGGTCGCGGCCGTCGTCGCCGGGATCAAGGCCAAACGACCGGACTCCGTCATCGGTTACTTGATGACGGATGCCGCGGCCCTCCCGCTGGCCTGGAGCCGGCTGATCCGCCAGTTAACGGACGCCCACCTCCTCGAGGTAACGGCCACGGCCGGTCACGCCTTCGGAGGTGACCTCGAGACCGTCAACGTCTTCAGCGGACTCGCCGTGCTGCGTCACGTCGGGAGAACCGACGTGACCGTCGTGGCTCCCGGCCCGGGCGTGGTCGGCACCGACACACCACTCGGGTTCTCGGCGATAGAGCAGGGCCAGGTGCTGGACGCGGCAACGGCGCTCGGGGGGCGGGCGGTCGCCTGTCTGCGCATTTCGTTCTCCGATGAGCGCGAGCGTCACCGGGGCATAAGCCATCACGCGCTGACGGCACTAAAGATAGGGGCTCGGGAGACGTGCACGGTCGTGGTCCCAGAGTTGCCTCAAGAGCAGGCGAGTTACGTCGCCGACCAGCTGAGGGCTTCCGGGGTATGGGATCGGCACGAGGGCGTGGTCGTGCGAGGCGACGAAGCCATAGAGCTTCTCGAGGATAGGGGGATCTCGCCCACGTCGATGGGTCGCTCCCTGAGACAGGTCCCGGAGCTCTTTGTCGCCGCGGGAGCCGCCGGAATCCACGCGGCGGCGCTCCTCGAAGACTCTTAGGAGGCCTCCGCACTTCGTTACGCTCGCCGGGTGCGGCGCATAGAGCGGCTCATAAATCTCATCGCGGCCCTCCTCGAGGCTCGAGTTCCGATGACCGCGGAGGACATCCGGCGGGACATCTCCGGCTACGACCAGCCGAGCTTTGACGCGTTTCGCCGAGCCTTCGAGCGCGACAAGGAAGCCCTGCGGGCAATGGGCATCCCCCTCGAAGTGCGACCGACCGATCCGTTCAGCGAGCAGGCGGACGGATACATCATCGAGAAATCGAGCTACTACCTTCCCGACCTCGATCTCGAGCCCGATGAGGTCGCGGCGCTGCGGCTGGCGGCGGACGCGGTCCTCGGAGGAGCTGAGGAGGCCGGCTCGGGAATGCTCAAGATCTCCATGGCCGGACCCTCCGAGGACTCGCCGGGCCGAGTGATGTGGGGCGCCGACGTCGCCGCGGAGCAACCCCATCTCGGCCCCCTTTACGCGGCACTGTTGGAGCGCGAGCCGGTGACGTTCGAGTACGAGGCCGCCGACGGAAACGTCACTTCGCGCGCGGTCGAACCCTATGGCCTGATACACCGGCGGGGTAACTGGTACCTCGTCGCCAACGACCGCTCCCATGACGAACCGAGGACCTTCAAGGTCTCTCGGATCAAATCGGAGATCGAAGCCGGCGAGGGAACGTTCGAGATCCCCGCCGCGTTCGACGCGGCGGGCTACGTGGCGAAGGAGTCGTGGGAGACGGGAGCCGAAGACATCACCGCGGTCGTTCGGTTCGACGAAGGCCTCGCCTGGTGGGTGGAGCAGAACCTCCCCGGTTACACCCGTGTGGAGTCGGAGACCGCCACCGAGGTCGAGATCCCGGTGGCGAACCCGGAGGCGCTGATCTCGTGGCTGATCGAGTTCGGGGATCAGATCGAGATCGTGTCACCCGAGTCGCTGCGCGTCCTGGTCTGCGAACGACTCGTCCCCTATCTCACGAGGGGGCGGTGATGGCCGCGCAGAGGGGGGAGGGGCGGCTCGGTCGGAGACTTCGGCGCATTCTCTTGTTGCTCCCGTACGCGATCCAGCACCCCGGGGTCTCGATCGACGAGCTCGCCCGCAAGTTTGGCGTCAAGAAGAAAGATCTGATCGATGATTTGAACCTGGTCTTCTTGTGCGGGCTCCCTGGCTACGGACCGGGCGACCTGATCGAGGCCACGATCGACGAGGACCGCGTTTACGTGAGGATGGCCGACTACTTCGGCGCTCCGTTCCGCCTCACCCCGGCCGAGGCCCTGACCCTCTATGCAGGGGGCCGCGCGCTCGCGGAACTGCCCGACATGGAGGCGGCCGATTCGCTGAAACGAGCGCTCGAGAAGCTGGCGCGGGCCCTGGGGCTGAGCGGCGACGGCGATGGGAGCGCGCTCGACGTCAGGCTCGAGACCGGGTCGTCGGAGCATCTGCGCGCTCTCCAGCGCGGGGTAACCGAGAATAAAGAACTCGAGCTCGATTACTTCTCCGCGACCCAGGGTCGTCTCACCAATCGGACCGTTCGCCCGTGGGGGCTCGTGGCGGCCGTCGGGCGGTGGTACTTGGTCGCCTGGGACAACTCGGTCGAAGACGAGCGCATGTTCCGCGTCGACCGCATCAAGAACGTCGCCCTGACCGACAAGACCTTCGCTCCGCCGGCCGACTTCGACCCCTCCAGGTACCGCGGAGCGTTCGTGGAAACGGGAGAGGAACAGAAGTTCTCGCTCGAAATCTCACCACGGGCTGCGAAATGGTTCGTCGACTACTACCCGATCAAGTCGTCCGCCCGTCTCTCCGACGGCTGGCTCCGAGTCGAAATGGCGACGAGCGGAACCCGATGGCCGGCCCTGTTGCTGCTGCGGTTGGGACCGGACGCCCGTAAGTCGGGGCCCGGATCGGTCGTGGAGGCCGCCACTGGTCTGGCCGAGTCGATCGCGGCCCGGCACGGTTGCCGCTGAGTTCTTAGGCAGTGCGGCGCGCGGAGGACCCGTACATATGCACGACCTTCTTACCGGTCGTGCGACGCGGTAGCGCGAAGGTGAACGTGGACCCCTTGCCCCAGATCGAGTCGACCGTGATGTGCCCGCCGTGCACCCGGACCAGCTGGGCACACAGATAGAGACCCACTCCGGTTCCACCGTGCTTGCGAGTCGAAGATGAGTCGAGCTGGCGGAAGCGCTCAAAGATGTGAGGGATGTCGGTCGAGACCAGGCCGATGCCGTGATCGACGACGTCGCAGCGCAGTTCCTCGTCTCCCGCCGACAACTTAACCGTGACAGGATCGGGGCCGTCCGAGTACTTCAGGCCGTTTTCGACCAGATGCCTGAGGACGAGTCCGATCTTCGTTTCGTCGCAGGGCCACACGATCCCGGGATCCGCTTCGATCACAACCTCGCGCTCGGGGAAGGCTCGCATAACGTCGGCCACCACCGTGTTCAACAGTGAGGTCACGTCAATCTGCTCGATCCTGAGCGACGCCTCCCGAGCCTCGATCTTGGATACGTAGAGCAGGTCCTCGATAAGACGTTCGAGCTGGTGCGCCTTGTCGTCGATCGTGGTCAGGGCCTCCTTGGCCTCCTCCGCCGAAGCGTTCCCGATGCGCCTCATCAGGGTGCGGGCGAACCCCTTTACGATCGTGAGAGGCGTGCGGAGTTCGTGCCCGACCATCGCAACGAAGTCTCGCTGCCGCTGCTGGTTCTCTCGATCCGAAGTCACATCGTCCATGATCAGGACCCGACCCATCGGCCCTCCGGGGACCTGAACGTCTGTAGCCCTTACCTTGAAAACGCGCGGCGGGTTTCCAATGATCACCTCGCGCTGCAGTTCCCCGGAACCAGTGAGTAACTCCTCTATCTCGGGGTGGTTCAGGGTTCCGCCCGCCTTCGCGCCCTTGGCGAACACCGACGCCACACTGAACATCTCTTCCGCCGCCGCGTTCATAGCGACGATCCACCCTCCGTCGTCGATAAGAACGATGGGATGGGGGACGGCGCGAATGATCGCCGAAAGCTCCGATTCCTTGCGCTCGACGACCGAGTGCATCTCGGCCGCGCCGATCGCGCTAGAGCACTGTTGGCCGAACACGCGCAGCAGATCGGCGCGATCGTCGATGACGTCCCGGTGGGCGTCGACGACCAGGACGCCCTGGGTGCCGCGCGCCGACCTCAGGCCGACCGCTACGAGAGGAAGATCGTCGCCTCTCTCCACAACCGCTACATCCGAATGCTTGATCGCTCGCATGATCTCGCCGTCCCCGACGAGCTCGACGATCTCGTTCTTTTCAAATCCTCTAAAGACACCGCGCTCCATCGACTGCAAGTCCGAATCGAAGAGACAGGCGAAACCGTTTTGACCGCCCGACAAGCGAACGCCGCCGTCGAAGATCTGTTGAAGCAATTCATCCAGGCCGAGCGTCCCGAGCAGTCCCTTGCTTGATTCGACGAGCGCCATCAAGTCTGACGACCGCTGCTCCGCGGCCTCGTGAAGTTTGGCCCTGTGAATGAGTCCCGCCGCCTGATCGGCGAACATCTGGGCGACGCGAAGGTCGGAGTCGTCGAACTCCGGACGTCCCTGAGCACCGGCGAGGCTGAGAACGCCCATGGCGTCGCCGTGCACCCGCAATGGAACCACGATGCTCGACGAGATCGGTTTGGACTTCGGAATGAAATTGAAGAAGGCCTCCCCATCGACCCGGCCGAGCCGCAAGGGCTTCCCGGTCGCGATCACTCGCCCGGCGACGCTCTCTCCGACGTTGACTCGAAGTCCGGCCGCCACGTCCTCGGGGAGCCCCCATGAGGCGACGAGCCCGAGCGTGCGGCCGCCCTCTTCGAGAAGCATGATCGAACCCTGCTCGGCCCGGAGAAGATCCACCGCCACCTGAACCATCGATCGAACGGCCTGAGGCAGCGGGGTGGCCGAGGACGCGATCTCGTTTACCCGAAGGGTCGCCTCAAAGGCCTGCTTCCACCTGTCGGAAGTGGCCGGAAGAGAGCCCGCCGAGTCCGGCTGGCCCGGCTGATGGCGCGAAGAGAAGATGCCCATGGTCTTTCATCGGCCGATTGGGCCCTGTTTTTGAGCCCCAGTACGGGCTGATGTGGGCCTCGGGCAGGCGTCGCCTCGTCAGGCCGTCGGGCTCCTCAGAGCTTTCTTCGCCCTTTTCTTAAATCCGGCCCCCGGACGGCCGATAACGAGGGCGTAAGCGACGAATGCTCCTGAGAGGGAAAACGGTGACGACGATCAAGGCAACTTGCCCAGAGTGCGGAGAGGTCGACCTCACGGCCGACGACATCCTGCTTCGAATCGGAGCAAGCAAGGCCGTCAATACCTACGCCTTCTCCTGCCCCGACTGCGGTGAGTTCATCGAGAAGAACGCGGACGATCGAGTGGTGCGTCTGCTGCTCTCGGGCGGCGTCGTCCCCGTTCCCGTCCACGTGCCAGCCGAGGCCCTCGAGGCCCGCAACGGACCGGTCATCAACCACGACGACATCCTCGACTTCCATCAGCTGCTCAAGTCCGATCACTGGTTCGAGCAGCTCGTGGAAAACAAAGGCCTTTAGGCCCTCCGCTCCAAAAGGGAGCTTTTCACACGCACTTAGACTGACTTCATGCCCGAAATCGGACCCATGGAGCTTCTGGTCATCGCCGTCGTGGCGCTAATCGTATTCGGTCCCGAGAAACTGCCCGGCATGGCGCGCAGGGCCGGTGCCTTTTTGAACGATGTCCGCCGGATGAGCACCGAGGTGCGCTCCGAGATCACCGATGCCATCCGGCCCGACGAGGATGACTACTTCGACTCGGAGGACGAGACTCCCGGGGAGCCCGAGTATCCAAAGCGGCGCGACAAGAAACCGGCCTCTGAGGAAAAGAAGTAGATGGCCGAGGCCGAGCCGCTCAAACGCAAACGGCGAAGAAACCCTTTCTTGAGGCGCAGGGACCGCCGCCGGAAAGAGACAACGATGAGCGTGGTCGGTCACCTCGTCGAGCTCAGGTCTCGCTTGGTCAAGTCAGTGGTGGCGTTCGTCCTCATCTCGATCGGAGTGTTCATCCTCTACGGGCCAATCTCGGAGTTCCTGCGCGAGCCGCTGTGCCGCAACCGGGAGCTGCTTGGCCCCCAGGGTTGCGACCTCGCCTTTTTCAAGCCGGCGGCGGCCTTCCAGTTCCGGCTCAAGCTCACGGCCCTGGTCGGCATCGGGCTCTCCTCGCCGATCTGGCTCTACCAGCTCTACTCGTTCGTGGTCCCGGGACTCACGGAGAAGGAGAGGAAGTACTCGCTTCCATTTCTCTTTTCGGCGGTGATCCTCTTCGGCGTGGGGGCCCTGATGGCCTACCTGACGCTTCCGACCGGCCTGAGGATCCTCTTCTCGCTCGGCGGCGAGTCGCTCAACCCGGTCATCGGCGCGGAGGAATACCTCGACTTCGTCGGTTTCTTGTTGCTGGGCTTCGGGGTGATGTTCGAGCTCCCGCTCGTGCTCGTGTTCCTGGGGCTGGCCGGCGTGATCACTCCAGCTCAGCTCCGCCGCCAGCGCCGGATCGCCATACTCGTCATATTCGTCCTGGCGGCGGTCGTGACCCCGAGCCAGGACCCCTACACGATGTCCGCGCTCGCCATCCCCCTCTACGCCCTATATGAGCTGACCATCCTGGTCGTGGCCTTTCTCACGAGGCGCCGGCGAGCCGCGGAGCAATCCGAGTGACGGAGCTTCCCGGGTCTTTTCGGGCTTTGTTTATCCTTCGCCAATGGCCATAAAAGGAAAGAAGAAGTCTCAGAAGCGCGGTCAGCCTCGCCGTCCGAGCGCTCCTCCCCGCCCGCTCCTTCAACCGAAGCAACGACCCCGCTGGTATCGCACCCCTCTCGGGCTCACCCTGACGACCCTGGTGGCCATCGTGGTGGTCGGGCTCGTCATCTACGCGATCCAGAACGCCGGTTCTAACGCCCGGGCCCTCCAGAGACGTCAGGACGGCATCGATAAGTACACGGGAGAGGTGCGCGCCCTATTGCAAAAGATCCGAGCCCCCGTGGGAGCCATGGCCGCGGCCCCTCCGACCCTCGCCGACCAGGAGCAGGCCGAGCAGCTGGAGAAGGCCGCGTCGGACTGGGCCCGCTCGCTGCAGGAGGCGCAGGCCACCTTCGCCGCCGCCCCGCCGGGAGACGCGCTCACGAGTGCCAACACCTTGTACATCCAGGCCCTCGCGGGGTACGTGAACGTCGCCCAGACCTACGAGCTGGCGGCCCGGGAGATGGAGCCCGGCCCCGGCGCCAAGGGACAGCAGGAGCTCCTGTCTCTGGCGACACAACAGCGGACGACCGCCTCGACCCTTTGGACCGAGGCCACGGTCATACTGGACCGGCAGAGGACGGCCGCCGATCTCGAACTCTCGGGCCTCAGGGCACCCGACCCGGGGGCCCAGCCGCCGGCACCCGGCGCGCCCGGCTTGCCGCCCGGACTCCCGGGCGACCTCGCCCCGCCCGGCGAGGCCCCCGAGGGAGGCGGGGCCGAGGGAGGCACAGGTGGAGGCGGAGGCAAGAGCGGAGGCAAGAAAGAGAACGGAGGCCGCGGGGGAGGCCAGTAGGGTCGCCAGGACGCCCGAGGTCGAGCAGTTCGAGCATTCCTACGGCTTTCTTTTCGATCCCTTTCAGGGACGTGCCTGCGAGGCGCTCGTTCACGGCTCCTCCGTGCTGGTTGCCGCGCCGACCGGAGCCGGCAAGACCGTGGTGGGGGAGTTCGCGGCCTGGCTCGCGCTGCGCGGCGGAGGAAAGACCTTCTACACGACCCCGATCAAGGCCCTTTCCAACCAGAAGTACGCCGACTTCATCGCGCTTCACGGATCGTCCAACGTCGGACTGCTCACCGGAGACAACTCGATCAACTCCGAGGCGCCGATCGTCGTCATGACGACCGAGGTCTTGAGGAACATGGTCTACGACGACTCGCCGACCCTTGACGGACTTCACTACGTCGTTCTAGACGAGGTCCACTACCTGCAGGACGTCTACCGGGGCGCGGTATGGGAGGAGATCCTCATCCACCTTCCGGTCGACGTTCTCTCGGTGTCGCTCTCGGCCACGGTCTCGAACGCCGAGGAGTTCGGGGAGTGGCTTCAGACGCTGCGCGGGCGCACGGAGGTGATCATCGAGGAAAAGCGGCCGGTCGAGATCCGTCACTGGTACCTGGCAGAAGACGACATGATCCCGATGTTCGTCCCGGGCCCCGACGGCAGACCCCGGCCCAATCCCAAGGGCCGCGACTTCGATCGCAACAAGAGGAGAGGACGACCGGGGCCGCGCGGTAGTGGGGGGCCACGCGGGAAAGGGGGGCCGAGACGCGGACATCTCAGGGTCCCGAGGCGTTCGGACGTCGTCCAGCTTCTGAGCGACGAAGCAATGCTTCCCGCCATCTACTTCATCTTCTCGAGAAAGGGATGCGACGAAGCCGTTCGGCACTGCCTTCAGGCGAACGTGCGATTGACCACCTCCGAAGAAGCCGGGCTGATAGTGACCTACGCCGAGGAGCGCGTTACGGAGTTGACGCCGGACGAGCTCGCGATACTCGGGTTCGACGAATGGATCGAGGGATTGCGGCGGGGCGTGGCCGCCCATCATGCCGGAATGATCCCGCCGTTCAAGGAGACCGTCGAGGAACTCTTCGTCCGAGGCCTCGTAAAGGCGGTGTTTGCCACCGAGACTCTTTCATTGGGTATCAACATGCCGGCGAGGTCGGTGGCGATCGAGAACCTCGTCAAGTTCACCGGAGAGTCGCACGAGTTGATGACCCCCGGCGAGTACACACAGCTTTCGGGTCGGGCGGGAAGACGGGGAATCGACGAGCTGGGTCATTGCATCGTGCTGCTACAGAGGTTCACCCCCTTCGACACGATCAGTCGCCTCGCCTCCACTCGCACCTATCCGCTCCAATCCTCATTCCAGCCCTCCTACAACATGGCTGTAAACCTCGTGCGCAACTACGAAAGAGATGAAGCGGGGCACCTCGTCAACTCCTCCTTTGCGCAATTCCAAGCCGACCGCGAGGTCGTGGCCCTCGAGAAGACGAGGGAGCAGCAAGACGCCTATCTCGCGTCGTATCGCGAGCGAATGTCGTGCGACCTCGGGGACATCGGCGAGTACAAGTCTCTGGCCGACAAGCTGCGGAAGCTGGAGGAGAGAGAGGACGCCCGCCGCGGTCGCAATCGGGCCGTTCGCACGCGCGAGGCAATCGAGGCTCTGCGTCCTGGAGACGTGATCGAGCTCCCCTCGGGTCGGAGAAGAGGACGCTACGCGGTGGTCTCGGTGGGCAGCGGACGTTCTGAGCGCGCGCCGAGGATCTTGTGCGTGTCGGAGGAAAGAGGAACCGTTCGACTGGCCGTATCCGATTTCGCCCGGCCGCCACTGCGCGTCGGTCGGGTGCGCGTGCCCGCGGACTTCGACGTGCGCGATCCCAAGTCCCGAAAGGAGCTGGCACAAAGGCTGGCCGCGGCTCGGGTCTCGACTCCCAAGGGCGCTCCCACCGAGACCAAGGACTCAAAGGAGCTGCGGGCCGTGCGACGTCGCGTGGAAACCCATCCCTGTCACGTCTGTCCCGACATATCGAGACATCTTCACTACGCGGATCGGGCGGCCCGGCTCGAGCGGGAGGTGCGACGCCTTACCAAGCGAATCGACCGCCGGACTCAGACGCTCGCTCGCCGGTTCGATCGGGTACTCGAGGTACTCGACGATTTCGGCTACGTGTCCGATTGGGTTCTGACCCCCAGGGGCGAACGTCTTACCGGCGTCTATAACGAATCCGATCTGCTGGTCGTGGAGATGCTCGAGCTGGGACTACTCGACGATCTCGACGGGCCGGAACTCGCCGCAGTTCTGTCGACTCTTGTATTCGAGGAACGGGGGCCGGGAGAGGGCGCGCCCGCTTATCTGCCGACCCGACGCACCGCCGACGCGTGGCGAGAGCTGGAAGAGCTATACCGCCGAATCAGCAGGGCCGAGAAGAAGCGAGGACTCGAGCTGACGCGCGAGCCCGATCCCGGCTTCATGGAGCGGGCGTACCTGTGGGCGAGGGGCGCCGAACTCGAAGAGGTCCTCGACGAGGACGATGCCCCCGGAGATTTCGTGAGGTCGGTGAAACAGCTGGTGGATCTATTGCGCCAGCTCGACGAGGTCGCGCCCGAGGCTCAACTCGCCGCGACTATCGAGCAGGCGATCAACGGTCTGCACCGATCCGTCGTCGCCTACTCCTCGCTCGGTCCGTAGTCGAAGCGCGTGGGAGGATTTCAACAATGAGAGACGTTTTTATCGTCGACGCGGTCCGGACTCCGATGGGGAAGTTCGCCGGGGCTCTCGCCGAGGTCCGGCCCGACGATATGGCCGCGCACGTCATCGCCGAGATCGTCCGGCGCAACGAGGTCGAGCTAGGCCAAGTAGACGATGTCGTTTGGGGGGCCGCCAACCAGGCCGGGGAGGACAACCGCAACGTTGCCAGGATGGCCGCGCTGTTGGCCGGGCTGCCGATCGAGGTCCCCGGGGCGACGGTCAATCGCCTCTGTGGCTCGGGCCTCGAGGCCTTCAATTCCGGCTATCGAGAGATTCGTTCGGCCGAGGCCGACCTCGTGATCGCCGGCGGATCCGAATCGATGACCCGCGCCCCGTTCGTGATGTCCAAAGCCGAGACGGCCTTCAATCGGACCGTCGCTGTCCACGACACGACCCTTGGATGGAGGTTTGTCAACCCCCGAATGGCCGAGCGGTTCGGGACCCACCGCATGGGCGAAACGGCCGAGGAAGTCGCGCAGGACTACCAGATCACCAGACAAGAGCAGGACGAGTTCGCACTGGAAAGCCACAGAAGGGCCGTTGCGGCGCGCGACGAGGGCCGTTTCAAGGACGAGATCGTGGCGGTCGAGATCCCTCAGAAAAAGGGCGACCCCATAGTCGTCGACGCGGACGAGCCTCCTCGTCCCGACACCTCACTCGAGAAACTAAAGCGCCTCAAGCCGGCCTTCGCCGAAGGTGGCAGCGTGACCGCGGGCAACTCGGCCGGCATCAACGACGGAGCCGCGTCGGTCCTGGTGGCCGCCGGGGAAACGGTCGCCGCAAACGACTGGACCCCGATGGCGAGGGTCGTGACGTCGGCGGTGGCCGGAGTCGAACCTCGGGTTATGGGGCTCGGGCCCATCCCGGCAACGCGGAAGGCGCTCGATCGGGCAGGGTTGAAAGTTGAAGATATCGATCTAGTCGAACTGAACGAGGCGTTCGCCGCTCAGTCGATTGCCTGTATCAAGGAACTCGGCCTTGATCGCGACAGGGTCAACGTCAACGGAGGGGCCATAGCGCTCGGTCATCCACTCGGATGTTCGGGGGCGCGGATACTCACAAGCCTCGTGCACGAGATGAACCGGAGCCGGGCGCGCTTCGGTCTTGCCACTATGTGCATCGGCGTCGGACAGGGTATAGCCACGATAGTCGAGCGCGTGTGAGCCTCGACGGCCTTATAAAGCAACTCGGTTCCGACATCGTGGTGACGGAGGGTCAGACCCTGATCGACATCGCCCGCGATCAATGGCCTCGCTCCTCGATCCTGGCCCGTGCCGGCAAGTCATCTCTGGGCGCCCGAGCCGTCGTGCGCCCGCGCAGCACCGATGAGGTCGCTGAGATCCTTCGGTGGGCCGACGAGACCACCACTCCCGTGGTTCCGGTCGGCGGTGGATCCGGCGTTTGCGGCGCGGTGGCCGTCGACGACGCAGTGGTGCTCGACACGGTGAACCTGAATGGCATCGTCGACTTCGACGAGAAGTCCCATCTCGTGACCGCGGAGAGCGGGGTGACCGGGCCCCAGTTGTCGGATTTCCTCACGGAGCGCGAAGTCATGCTCGGGCACGAGCCGCAGTCGATCTCGATCTCGACGGTCGGAGGATGGATCGCCACGAGGGCATCCGGACAACTGTCGGCCCGCTACGGTGGGATCGAGGATCTGATCGCCGGATTCGTCGCGGTCCTGCCGGGGGGCCGCGTCGCACGGCACAAGGTCGCTCCCCGGCGCACGGCCGGGCCAGACGTGTCCTCGTTGATGATCGGGTCCGAGGGCACTCTCGGGGTCGTGACCGAGGCCACCCTGCGCTTCTTCTCGCTCCCATCGGATCGCGAGGACCGCTGCGTGACCTTCGACCACATGGCCGACGGCGTGAGGGCCTGCCGGTTGCTCGCGCAGTCGGACCTGCGCCCGACTCTGGTGCGTCTTTACGACGCCGACGACACGACCTTGTTCATGGGATCGCAGGCAGATCCCGTGTCCGGACCACTGCTACTTCTTTCATTCGACGGGCCCCATTCGATACAGCGGGCCGATGCCGCCGTCGACCTTGCCGGGGGCCGCCGGCAGGACCAACGGTTTGTCGCGCACTGGTGGGACCATCGCAACGACGCCGTCGACGAGTTCGCAAGGATCATGAAGGGAGAGGGCCTGCTCGGCCCCCACGGAGTCGCCGACACGATGGAGGTCGCAGGATCGTGGTCGGTCCTTCGCGACCTCTATCACTCGATCAAGGAAGCGCTCGCCGAACACGCCGATTTCGTGGGGTGCCATCTCTCCCACGTCTATCCCGACGGAGGATGCCTGTACTTCACGATGGCGTCCGCGACTCCCGACGACGACGCCGCGCTCGAGACCAACCAGAAGTGGTGGGAGGTGGGAATGCAAAGCTGCCTCGAGGTCGGTGGATCGATAAGTCACCATCACGGCATAGGAAGGCTCAAGGCCCCGTGGCTGGACGAGGAGCTCGGCGGGTGGCGCGACGTCCTCGTCGCCGTCAAACGCGCCGTCGATCCGAAGGGGATCATGAATCCCGGGGGCCTCGGTCTTTGAAGCCGTTCACCGATCGAGGGCCTCGGGTTGCGGCTGCGCTCCGACCTCAATGACGTCGCCCTACGGTCGCATCAGCCTCATCTGTAACGTTCGTTCCGGTCGCGGGGGAGTGGCGAAGGCGCTCCCCGAGGTCAAGAGGAATCTCGACGAGCGCGGCCTCGACTACGAGGTCTATTACACCGAGAGCCACCGCCACGCGTCGCGGCTCGCGCGCGATGCCCTCGATCGTGGGTCGAACTTCATCACCGCCATGGGGGGAGACGGAACCATCCACGAAGTGGTTAACGGGATGATCGAGGACGACAGACCGGTCAACCCCGATGCCGTCCTTGGAGTAGTAGCCGCCGGGACGGGTAGCGACTTCATCAAGACGTTCGGCATTCCGGCGACTCCGAGCCATGCCGCCGCACACCTGGACGGCCCGGAATCGTTTCCGATCGACATCGGCAAGGTCACCTACGACAACGACGGAGACGAAACGGTGTCGTACTTCGCCAACATCGCCGAGGTAGGGCTCGGACCCGAGGCCGTGGCGCGCGCCGCCCGGCTTCCCCGGTGGCTGGGGCCGACCGTCTACTTCTTTGCGTTCTGGATGACGATGCGCAAGCACAAACCGGCGCAAGTGAAAGTGGATCTCGTCGACCGGGCCTACGAGGGCTACATGAACAACATGATCGTGGCCAACGGTCAGTTCTTCGGAGGTGGAATGAAGGTCGCTCCCAAGGCTGCCCCGACCGACGGGGTCTTCGACATCCAGATAGAGCACGCGCGCAAGAAGGAAGCCATCGCCCTGATGCCCAAGATCTACAAAGGCGAGCACGTGCCTCATCCGGACATCGAGGAGTTCAAACGGGTACGTGCCTCGATCGAGTCGGACCGGCCGCTGCTGATAGAGGCGGACGGAGAGGTCCTCGGCCACACCCCGGCCACGTTCGAGGTCTTAAAGGACTGCTTGAAGCTGAAGGTCTGATTCGCAATAAGAAAGGGGGCCCCGAAGAGCCCCCTTGATTCCGCCTAGACGAGATGTAATTACTCGTGGATCTGGACGTTGCCTCGGCCGAGCGAGGTCGGACTATCTGGGTTTTGTTGACTGTTGCTGCAGTCCGGTGGATCCACTTCATCGATGAAGATCATGTCGTCGCCCTGATTGGGCTCGCCGTTGTCATCGGCAAGAATCTCGAAGGTTCCGCTTGTCGCCCCTTTGCGGCCAGTCCAATTCCCCGCGAAGCGAGCCGCCCCATCGTCTCCCATGGTGACAACCGCTAGGCACGTCACTTCACCGTGCCATATGCGAGTGATATGGCCATCGTCGTCTCGATCTACGAACTGGACCTGGCCCCGAGCCGCGTTGCCACTACCTGTTTGCTGAGCGTTGAATGCAATCGTGTCTCCAGGTCCTGTGTCGCCGACTGCCATCTGCCCACCACCGGTCACTTTGTACGCTGAGTCCGCCTGAACTACTACCAGAGAGAGACCCGCCACTACCGCCACTACCGCAAGCAGAATGCCCGCCTTTTTCAAATGCGCCTCCCTTCGAGATGACATCTCTGTCGGGGAGGGTTTCGACCTCTTTGCCCGCTTTCCTTCCGAATTCTTGAAGTTCCTGGGTCAAACAGGATCGGGGGCAGGAAGTTGGGCTTTCAGCGTGAACTCCCCGGTATGAGTCTGAAGCGGCCCCGGCTCCGAAGCCGGCCTCTCTACCTCTTCGCGGCCTTGAGCGTGCTCACGGGCTGCGCTCTGACGGAACCCGAAGGTTCCCCTCAGGAAGATGTTGGCAAAGTTGCCGGTCAAGCCGCCGATGCAAATGATTCGTCACACGACGCTGATGGCAATGGCTCGACCGTCGGAAGCAAAAAAGGGAAGAAGGCCGGTCACAAGAAAAACGGAGCGAAGGGATCAAAACCAGAAATTCTTGGTGGTTGGCCGGAGGGATCCTCCGGATCAAAGAGAGATCGAGCCAAGAAGGCCTCAAGCGCTGGGGGCCCCACGGGCACCGGAGGTAAGAGTCGTACCGGGGCCAGCCCCGACCTGACAGCGGTCGTCCTCGACCCTCCCTCGGACGCGAAGGGCCAGGGGAACTCGCCGGCCCACGCGGACATCAGTAGGGCTTCGATCAAGATCAACGGAGATCAGGCCACCGTCTCACTCGTTTTTTCGGGCGAGTTGCCGCGGCGAACCGCCGACGAGGGGACGGCCCTGTTTGCGGGGATCGAGATCGACGATCGAGGAAACGACAGGTCGATCTACGCTGAGGGAACCCCACGCGGGTGGAAACCGGGCGCCTCACCGGAGTCCTTTTCCGGATCGTTCTCCATTGACGGCCAAAAAATGGTGTTCTCCGTGCCGCGCTCGTTAGTCAGTAATCGCAATCACTTCCGGTGGTACGCGATGTCGAGCTGGTCCGACAGTTCATTCACCACGACCCACTACTCGTTTGACGTCGCCCCCGACGATCAGGAGGCCGTTTTTCCGCACGACGTGGACGGCCGCTAGGATTTTCTCAACTTTTAATCCGTTCCGGGGCCCATATAGGTGCCCGATCCTGATCAAAACCTGTCCGCGAACGTTCTTTGCGGATTGAGAGCCCTGTATGGGCTCCGAACCCACAAAGAAGGAACACCCCTGTGGCCGAGGGCCCTCTTCCGAGGGCCCTCTTCACGTTCGGGGTTGCTCGACTGGTCTCACTTCCGTTAGACAGAGGGAAAACCATCGCCGGGAGATCGATGCCTTACCTCGAGCGTGACGGAGCCAACGTCTTCTATACCGACAGCGGCCGCGACGGGCCCGCCGTCGTGTTCAGCCACGGCATCTTCATGGACCACTCGATGTTCGACGCGCAGGTGGCCGCGCTAGGCCCCGATTACAGGTGCGTCTCCTGGGACGCGCGCGGGCACGGCGAAACCGAGACGGAGGGCTCCTATTCATTCTGGGACCAGGCCGACGACCTGATCGCCCTCATGGATCATCTTT
>JALZEK010000055.1 GCA_030862065.1 Actinomycetota bacterium
CCTGATCGCTCGCGGCATTCCACGCGTAACTCGCGGGCACCGGAACCGTCGTGGCCGGGGCAGCCGGGTCCTTGAAGGTAAGTCGGATCTCGACGCTGAATCCGTCGGGGATCTCGGCGCTCGACGGGAGGCTCTTGCACGCCGCCGATGTGGAGTTAGCGTCACAGGTCGTCACAAACGAGTTGGACCCGGCGTCGAACCCGGTCGCGGTCGTTGGCGGCGAATAGGTGGGGGCTACGCCCGGAAAGAAATGATCCAGGAGATCGACCCGGCGAGAGGTTCCAGAGTAGGCGACGTGATATTGGAGCCCGCGCAAGCGTTCGAGCGTTTTCGACGCGACGTTCCGGCCCACCGACTCAGTCCTAGTTGCGGCGCCTCCGCGCATCGCCGTTCCAAGCAGCGGAACGATGCCGATCGTGAACAGGGCGAAGATCGTGATCGCGACCAGGGTCTCGACCAGGCTGAGACCTTTTTCGGAGCGCATGATCATGGCTGCGTTACCCGTCCCGTTATCGGCGACACCGAAATCGTTCTCGGTGCTCCTCCCGAGACGTCGGCCTGCGTCAGGTTCACAGATCCACCCGTCGCCGTCCCGCGAGCCAAAAACAGTGCGATTTCCGCTCCGCTTTCGGTGGCCGCCGCGCAATTCGCCGATAGCGACAAAGTGTCGATGTCGGCAAACGAGGCGGATTGGATCGCGACGCCTCCCCCAAACGTGCGGCGGGAGCGGACTTCACAGGTTCCCGTCTTGATATTTCCGCGTACTACGCCCCAGCGATTGGAGCCAGATTTGAACCAGGTCCCCCACACATAAGGATGCGACTCGGACGTCGCCTCCTGCTGGTGGCCGCGCATTTCGCTCACCACCTGTTCGACGCTCCCGCGCAAAGCCTGGAGGCGCCAATAATGGCGAATTGCGCTGGCTCCGAGTGTCACGGCAACGGTGATGATCAAAGACGTCACCAAAAGTTCGACGATCGTAAAGCCGTTTTCTTTATCGATGATTTTCCCCACAGGATGCCTCCCAGCATGCGACCTCGGCGGCCGCTCCTTATCCTCTTCTGAATCGGCGCCCGAAGGACTTTCCTTAACCCCTTTCTCCTTACGAATCGCCGCGGCGTGCGGGAAGAAAGGAGAACGTCAACGTTCCCGGGGAACTAGTTATTAATGACTACAGGGAAAAATGACTACGTAACGCTATTGAACTACCTATCGCTGTAGTTCATATTGCCTACACGGCTGGTCCGAATTAACTGCGGCTGGGGCTCCCGCATAACGACGAATAACTAGACCTAAGGAGCCCGGCTCTTCATGCAATCTCAAGAACACTTTGCTCACCAAAAGTTTTTTTGGTCGATACCTACGCGTTTAGGACAATCCCCCTACGTACTTCTACGTATACCTGCAGGACAAGTGACTCGTCCGGCGTATCCGCTCATCCAGCAGGCTCGGCGGCCTGGGAGGAACGAGGAGGTGATTGGTCGCTCGAGCTAGTCGATAGAGGTACCCCATCCATTTGCCCCGCCCCATCTAACCTTTGGAGACAACATGAATATCTCTAGTAAGTCCGGTCTGCGGATCGTGCTGTTCGCGGTCGCCACCGTTGCATTGAGTTCAACCTCACTGGTCCCCGCGCAGGCGGAGACGGTGAGCGAGACGCAGCACGACATCCCGTTTTCGAGCCTCCACCCCTGCACCCTCGAGAACACGACCGGGGACAGCACCGTGCACTCGACGATCACCGTGACAACCGGTGACGACGGGATCAAGCAGGTCCACATGCTGCAGAGCACCCACGGAACGCAGCTGGTCGGGGAAGTCTCCGGCGATACGTACAACTTCAACAACGCCGAGGATTACCACGAGCACTTCCAGGTGGGGGCGTCGGGCGGTCACATCTTCACCCGGACGGAGTACATCCACACAACTGAGGGTGTAGCGAACCTGGATCAGCCAGGTCTCGACGACTTCCACCAGCGCATCTACATCTTCATCGATGCGAACGGCGTGCCCACGGTCACGAAGACCGAGGCCGACTGCAGGTAACAGCGCCTTTTTAGGCCACATTCCCCGTCTGTCAGGGCGGGGCGGCCGGGAGCCTCTCGGGAATATCCCAGTGGGCTCCCGGCCACCCCTTTCCTAGCCTTTCGGTCGGTTGTTTCTACGGCGCCAAACCAAAACTCCTACGACAATTGCGCTCAAACCCGCCGAAGATACGCATAACTACGTATGGTCCTTTCTCCCGTGTCCCCCTACGGTGACCGAATAGACCGATATGGGAGGCTCAAATGCGACGACGTACCTTGCTGGGCGCGCTTTGCGCAGTTCTACTCGTGCTGTTGCTGCCGGTGGCGGGCTCCGCCCGTCCGGGATCCGCGCAGCCGCAGGACCGCAACGGCAACAAGATTTTCGATGATCTCGAGCGAAAAATTGTGTCTTTGTCGGCGGGGGATTCCGTCGAGGCGATCGTGCTTTTCGAGGGAGGAAACTCCGGAGGTCAGATCGCGGCCGCCCGGTCCGCCGTCGGCCCCTTCCGCACGATCTACGAGTACGAGACGATGCCCGGCGTCGCCGGCGAGTTCACGATAGGACAGATTCGAGCCCTGGCCGCGCGCGACCAGACCCTTCAGATCCAGTTAAATGCAGCGGTCGATTTCCATATGGACACGGCGCGCACCTCGTATGGCGTCGACAGGGCGGTCGCCGACTTCGGCCACGACGGAAATAACGAATCCGGCGCCTGCCCGGCCCTCAAGACCTACTGCAAAGACGACGTCGTAGTGGCGGTCATCGATAGTGGCATTCACTACGGACATCCCGACCTGGACGGCGGAAAAGTCCTCGGGGGCATCAACTGCACCTACGGCGAATGCTCCAGTCTCTACACCTATGCCGACGGGAGTGGACACGGTACGGCTTCCGCGGGGATCATCGCGGGCGAGGGGGAGGTAAGTCCGCAGCACCGGGGCGTGGCTCCCGGAGCCGGTCTCGTGTCGGTCAAGGTGGGAAGCAGCGGTACGACGGTCGCGGCACTGGATGCGGCGATCGAGTGGACCATTGCCAACCGCGACACCTACGGCATCGAGGTCATGAACATGAGCCTCGGCGCGGCCGGACCATCCGACGGCACCGAGAGCAGTTCCCGCCTCACCAACCGAGCGGCGGCCGCCGGGATCCTGCCGGTGAGCGCCGCGGGCAACCGTGGACCCGATCCGGCCGGCATCGGGTTTCCGGGGTCGGCGAAGTATTCACTAACCGTGGGAGGGATGTCGGAGCCGCGCGACCGCGAGGGTAGCTTCGCCCCCGGCTTCTCGCTCGCCCTCTCGTCCGGACGCGGCCCCACGGCCGACGGCAGAGTCAAGCCGGACGTACTCGCGCCGTCAACGGATGTCACGACCACGAACCTCTCATCGACTTACTACGGGATGAGCTCGGGCACCAGCGTGGCCTCACCGTTCGCAGCGGGCGTGGCCGCTCTTGCGCTCGACGCAAATCCGTCGCTGATCACGAGCGGAATCGCGTGCGCATCCGACGACACCTCGATCGAATGCGCCGACGGGGTCATCGACGCGAGCATGGACATGCGTCTTAAGCACGCGATTACCTCCACCGCGGTCGACTGGGGCATCACCGGCCCCGACAACGAATACGGCCACGGCCGACTGGACGCCTACGCGGTGATGCAGAACGTCACTGGCCTACCGGGAGCGGGAGGACCCACTAATCCCGCCCACACCTTCTTCTCGGGAACGCTCGCCTCGGGAGGTAGCGTCGAGCATTCGATCTCGGCCTCGACGGTCGAATTTCCGATAGCGGCGACGCTCATCATGGTGGATCGTGCCGCCGGTGCGACCACGCCCGACTTCAACCTCGAGCTCGTGGATCCATCCGGAGCTGTAGTGGCCGCCAGTCGGCTCGATTACAACCTTCGCCAGGACGACTTCGGCTTCATCCCGACCGCGACCGGCATCTACAAGGTGCGGGTCGTGGCTGCCTCCGGAAGCGGTGCCTACTGGCTCGACGTCTCCTACCCCGGGACCGAAGTGGCCCCTCCAAACTCGGCTCCCGTCGCCCCCACGGGTTTGACGGCTGCCGCAGTGTCGAGCTCGCAGATAAATCTTTCGTGGAACGACGTGTCGGAGGAAAGCAACTACACGATCGAGCGGTCGACGGACGGCGTGGGAGGTTGGAGCGCAGTCGGGACTACGCCGGCAGACGTGACCTCATTCGCCAACACCGGATTGACCGAACAGACGACGTACTACTACCGGGTCCTAGCTTCCAATGCGGCAGGAACCTCTCCGGCGTCCAACGTGGCCTCGGCCACCACTCCCGCTGCACCGATCACGACCGCTCCGTCCGCTCCGAGCGGCTTATCGGCCACGGCCAAGTCTTCAACCCAGATCGATCTAGCCTGGTCCGACGTCGCCGGCGAGTCCGGTTACAAGGTGGAGCGATCGCCCAATGGAAACTCAAAGTGGGCTCAGATCGGCACGACGGGGCAAAACGTGACGACGTTCAGTAACACGGGCCTCAGGGCGAGCACCACTTACCACTACCGTGTCATGGCGACTAACGCTTACGGCACTTCCGCTCCCTCCAACACGGCCTCCGCCCAAACGCCGAGCGGCACGACTGTTACTCCATCTGACGACACCACCGCCCCATCGACACCTCAAGGCCTTAAGGCCACGACCGGGAAGGGAAAGGTCTCGCTTAGCTGGTTGGCATCTACCGACACAGGAGGAAGCGGACTCAAGGGTTACATGGTGTTCCGGAGCACGAGCGTCACCGGTGCCTTCAGTCTGGTTGCCTCACCCTCGTCGACCAGCTGGTCGGACGGATCGGTTACAAGGGGCAAGACCTACTGGTACTACGTCAAGGCCGTCGACAACGCAGGAAACGAAAGTGCGGCATCCACGACGGTGAGCGTCACCGCCTAACGCGCGACGCCGTTAGTCACTGAATAAGCAGAGGCCGCCGGGGATTTACCCCGCGGCCTCTACTTACTTCAGGATCTCTTGACCCTCGCAGATCGTGAACTGATCATCTCCGAACAGAACCGTTGCGCAGTTGTCGCTTACCGATACCAGCTGGAAGTTCTCGGCGAAGTTCTCCCCCTCTTCCACCGTATAGACGGTGTCGTCGACGCGGATCTGCACGGAGCCGTCCTCGAGCGTGGCCACCAGCTCCACGGTGTGGCCATCGACGTTCTCCGAATCACCTGTGTCGGTGGGCGCGCCGTCCTCGGAATCGACGTCGCCGTCTCCGTCGGTATCGGTTCCGTTGTCTCCCGTATCGCCTTCGGTGTCACCGGCATCGGTTCCGCCGCCCTCCGTCAAATCGATCAACGGTTCGAACGGGTCGCGCGGCGCAAAGACCTCGAAGGTCTCGACTGGGCCCTTTTTGCCGGCCCGGTC
>JALZEK010000080.1 GCA_030862065.1 Actinomycetota bacterium
GATCCGTGCATCATCGCCTTCGTGAAGGTGTGGTTCTTGGACGATCCCCCGTCGATCAAATAGCAGGCCAGCGTGTAAGGAGCCCCCCCGAACCCGATCAAGGGAACCTCGAGTTCCGAAGCGAGGAGCTCGACCGCTTCGTTGACCGGCACAACGCCGTCCTCGTCGAGCCGATGGAGCGCGGACAAATCACTGTCGGTCGCGATCGGGTGGGCGATCGAGGGACCGACGCCCTCGACTATGTCAAGGGCGACCCCCATTTCCTGTAGGGGCACGACGATGTCGCTGAACAGGATGGCGGCGTCGACGCCGAGGCGCCGGACGGGCTGGAGGGTCGCTTCGGCGGCGAGCTCGGGCGTGCGGCAAATCTCGAGGATGTGATGGTGCGCTCGGAGGTCCCGATACTCCGGCAGGCTCCGGCCGGCCTGGCGCATGAACCAGGCCGGAACCCGGTCGGGCCTCTCGTTTTTGCAGGCCACGAGAAAGCGCTCGTTTTTCATAGGGTCGGACTCATGGGTATCTCGTTCGCCCTCCTTGGGCACCGATGCTAGGTCACGAGTCGCCGTGAAGAACTCACGGAATAAGCGTTCTTCCTTGTCGTACGACGCGATCGTTCTCGCCGGAGGGGAGGCGAAAAGGATGGGCGGCGTCGACAAGGCGCTTCTGGAGGTGGCAGACCGGCCGCTGCTCGAGAGGGCGCTCGACGCGGTGACGAATGCCGAGCGGGTGGTCGTCGTCGGGCCCCGCCGCAGCATCGATCGCGACGTCTTGTGGGCGCGGGAGCATCCGCCGGGAGGGGGCCCGGTAGCCGCGCTCGCGGCGGGTCTGGCCCGGGTTCGGTGCGAGGTCGTCGTGGCCCTTGCCGTCGACATGCCTCTTGTCGACCGAGCCATCGTTCAAACCCTCGTCGACTCGATCGGTGAATACGCCGGTGCCGCCGTCGTCGGGCCGTCGGGCCGGATCCAGCCGCTTGCGGCCGTCTACAGGACGAAGGGGATCGAAGCGTCAATCGCACGACTTGAAACGCCCTCGGGGGCCGCCGTTCACTCGGTAGTAGATAACTTGAGTATCAGAAAGGTGCGGTTCGAGCGCGCCGATATCGACTGCGACACGCCGGAGGACGTCGCGGTCGCAAGCGCGCTTCTAAGAGAAAGGACCTGAGATGTTCGACGAGTGGGTGGATGGGGTGGCAAAAGAACTCGGAGTCGAGGAGGAGTTCGACGTCGACGCGATTCTCGACCTCGCCCGCGTGGCGGCTCATGAAGTTGAAAGGAGAGCCGCTCCCGTAACGACCTATCTGGTGGGTCTGGCCGTCGGTCGCGGAGCCGACCCGGACGCGACGTTCAAAAGGATCGAGGAGATGGCCTCGGCTCTTTAGGCGATCCCGGTTTCGGAAACCGTGTGGCGACGACGTAACGTCTTCGTCGAACTCGAGGAGCTAAGAGACAAGGTCCGCCATCAGATCGACGTACTGCATGAGGTGGCGCGGCCCCAAGAACATGCTTCTGACCCTCTCCTGAGCGGACTTCCCCATGGCCCGGGCCTTGTCGTCGTCGGCCAAGAGGCTGTTGATCGCCTCGCCGAACGACTTGAGGTCGGTGGGGTCGTCGACCAGCAGACCACACTTGCCGTGTTTGATCTGGTCCTGGATGCCCCCAATCCGCGTCGCGACGACCGGGCGTGCCTTCCACATCGCTTCCGACACCGTGAGGCCGAATCCCTCCGCCAGGCTCTTTTGCACGACGACGGTGGCCTTTCTCTGCAGGGCGTTGACGATGGCGGCATTCTCTTCGCCGTCTTCCATCGGAAGCGTCGCGAGATGCACACGGCCCCTGACGTCATCGGGAAGATCGGCCCACGCGTCGCGCGACTCGTCGAGGACCTCGGCACCCTCGGGATCGTCCGCCACGGCCTCGACCGACGGCCCCGCCATCACCAGGTGCGCGTCGTGCTCCGGCGCCACGTACTGGGCGAAGCCGTTTATCACGCCGACCGGATCCTTAAGACGATCCCAGCGCGAGACCTGAACGACGAGCCGCGCCGATGCTGGCGGCGGCTCGCCGCCCTCGTAGTAAACGGCGTCGCGGACCACTCGGGCCGGCGTTCCGTCCTCTCTTACGAACGTGGCCGCAACGTCGGAACCGTTGAGCACGACCCTGGACGCGGCGAGGATCGAGGCCACCGCCTCGGGGCTCAGGTCCTGGTTCTTGGGAGAGAAGGCGTCGATCGAGGGCGGCACGACGGTGATCTTGTTCTCGTCGAGCCCCTCCCAGGCAAACGCCTTTCTCGAGAAGATGTAGGCGTCGGCGTCCTGGACGTAGGGGATCAAAAACCTCCATGCCTTGCGGGCGAGCTCGTTCGGGAAGTCGAGCCCGACGTGGCACCGCCATATGACGGTGGCGCCCTTTTTCTTTATGGCGTCGATCAGGCCGGCCGGCTGGGGGTCGTGGACGAGGACGACGTCTTCCGGCTGGACGATGTGGGAGAACTCCTCCGCGTTTTCACTCAACGCCTGGTCGTAAATCTCGTGCTCGTGTTCGCCCAGATCCCCGCCGTCGCCGGGGGCCCCGTGAAGGTGATTGTGGATGCGCTTGGTGACGTGGAAGAAGTCGGGGTTTCCCGCGATGACGATCCAGCGGGCGTCGATCCCCGCAGCTCGGCTGTACGCGAGAAGCGAGCGAAGCATCTCGGCAACCCCCCCGCCACGCGCCGTCGAGTTCACGTTCCATATGACGCGCCCCTCGAAGAGCTTGCGCGCCCTCTCGATCGAGGCGACGAAGCTGTCGTACTGCTTCGGGGCGATCACCGACTTGAAGCGCTCGTGAGGGAGCACTCCTATGGGCACCTGCGTGAGGGGCGTCATAGTTGGATTGTCGTCCCGCGGGACCCTCGCTGTAGGAATTTCCGGCAAGTTGGTTCGGCCCGATCTGCGAAGATTCCGCCACGATGGCGAGGCTGTTTGGAACCGACGGGATTCGGGGTGTGGCCAACCGCGACCTCACGCCCGATCTCGTCGTGGCCGTCGGACGGGCGGCCGGGGCTGTACTGGGCGGGGGCGGAGAGGTCGTCGTGGGGCGCGACACCCGGGTATCGGGACCGATGCTCGAGGGCGCCCTGGCAGCGGGTCTGTGCTCGGCGGGGACGGACGTGGCCCGGGCGGGGGTCCTTCCCACCCCGGCGGTGGCCTGGCTCACCGTCGCGGAAAGGGCTCGAGCCGGAGCGGTTATCTCGGCCTCGCACAACCCCGGCCCGGACAACGGCATCAAGTTCTTCTCCGAGACCGGCGTCAAGCTCGCCTCGGACCTCGAGGACGACATCGAGGCGGCCCTGGGCCGTGATCTCGCCCTTCCTCGAGGCGAGGGGGCGGGGACGATCCGGGACCTGGAGGAGGCGACCGGGCGCTACGTCGACCACGTCGCCGGGACGATTTCCGAGCCGCTGAAGGGGCTGACCGTGGTCCTGGACTGCGCCCACGGCGCGGCCTTCAAGGCCGCTCCTCTGGCCTTCACAAAGGCGGGCGCCGAGGTCGTGGCCATCCACGACACCCCGGACGGCACGAGGATCAACGTTGACTGCGGATCGACGTCGCTAAACGACCTGAGGCGGGCCGTCGTGGAGCGGGGGGCCGATCTCGGCCTCGCCTTCGACGGCGACGCCGACCGGGTGCTGGGCGTGGACGAGGCCGGCCGCCCGATCGACGGGGACCGCATCGTCGGGCTGGCCGCTCTGAGAATGCTCGACTCGGGAGAGTTCGACAACAAGCTCGTCGTGGTCACCGTGATGTCCAACCTCGGCTTTCGCCGGGCCCTCGAGGAGGCGGGGATCGAGGTCGTCGCCGCGCCGGTGGGGGACAGATTCGTTGCCGAGGCCATGGCCGAGAGCGGGGCGGTCCTCGGCGGAGAGCAGTCCGGCCACGTGATCTTCGCGGCGCACGGGACGACCGGAGACGGCATCGTGACCGGCCTCCAGGTGGCCGCGGCCGTGGCCTCGAGCGGGACCCCTCTATCCCGGCTCGCTCACTTCTTCGAGCCCTTTCCCCAGGTTCTGATCAATGTGGAGGTGGACGCCAAGGAGCGGTTGGAATCGTCCGAGGGCCTGTGGGAGGAGGTCCGGTCGGCCGAGGCCACGCTCGGCGAGGAGGGCAGGGTCCTCGTTCGGGCCTCGGGGACCGAACCGGTGGTGCGAGTCATGGTCGAGGCGGCCGACGGCCCCACGGCCGAGGCCACAGCCAAGGCGCTCGCCGACGCGGTCAGGAGGCACCTTATCTAGCGGCGGGTCTGTGCTTGGATTGCTTTGCCCGCCACAGGGCCTGCCGCTAGACTTTCTCCCCTCGCGAAGGGGCGACTGAGCCCGGAACTAGCGCCAGGTCTCGCCTACAGGAGGAGGCGAGTCGACGAGGTAGGGGATCTCGGAAAGGGCCGTAATGGGCCCGATTCGGCGGGTGACCCTCGGCCTTGCCACGGTCGTGACGGTGCCGACAAACCCCGGGAGCGATCCCGGGCCACAAACCGGCTCCGGCGTGGCACCCCTTCGTGTGTTCGGCTCGCGCACGGGAGCGCGCGCCCGTGAACAGAAAGGGGGAGCCATGTGCGGCATCGTCGGTTACGTCGGCGGTGACGAGGCCCTGCCCGTCCTCATCGACGGCATGGCGAGGCTCGAGTACCGAGGCTACGACTCCGCGGGCGTCGCCGTGGCGGCAAACGGTCGCCTGGAGATCGCTCGTAAGGCAGGGCAGCTCGCCGCGCTGAAGGAACTTCTCGAAGGCAAAGAATTATCCGGGACCATCGGGATCGGTCACACCCGCTGGGCGACTCATGGAGCGCCCACCGACGCAAACGCCCATCCCCACACCGATTGCAGCCGGCGGATAGCAATAGTCCACAACGGCATCATCGAGAACCACGACGTCCTGCGGGCCGAACTCGAATCGTCGGGACATGACTTCTCCTCCGAAACCGACACCGAGGTCGTTGCCCACCTGCTGGAGTCGATCATCGAGTCGCGCGGCTGCTCGTTGACCGAGGCCGTGATCGCTTGCGTCCAGCGCCTGGAGGGCGCGTTCGCGCTCGTCTGCATCGACGCCCGCGAGCCCGATGCGATAGTCGTGGCGCGACAGGAACCTCCGATCATCGTGGGAACAGCAGACGGAGCGGGCTTGGTGGGCTCCGACATACCGGCCCTGTTGTCCTACACGCGCGACATCGTTCCGCTGGAGAACCACCAGGTGGCCCAGGTCGGTCCGGGGCGACTGCGCGTCTTCACCTTCGACGGGGACGAGGTACAGCCGCGCCCGGTTCGCATCGACTGGGACCTGGACGCCGCCGAGCGCGGCGGGTTTGAGGATTTCATGCTCAAGGAGATCTACGAGCAGCCCGAGGCGGTGCGTAACACCATGCGCAGCCGGCACGACGAGTCGGGTCGAATCGTGCTCGACGAAATGAAATGGGATCAAAAGACGATCAACGCCATCGACAAGGTCGTGGTCGTCGCCTGCGGAACGTCCTTTCACGCCGGTATCGCGGCCAAGCACTCGATCGAGCACTACACACGCCTCCCGGTTGAGCTCGATCTCGCGTCCGAGTTCCGCTACCGCGATCCCGTGCTCGACGACCGCTCACTGGTGATCGGTATTGCCCAGTCGGGCGAGACGGCCGATACCCTGGCCGCGCTTCGGTTTGCGAAGGAGATG
Organism: Actinomycetota bacterium; assembly: GCA_030862065.1. Taxonomy (GTDB): domain Bacteria; phylum Actinomycetota; class CADDZG01; order CADDZG01; family WHSQ01; genus JALZEK01. Next base: position 5,690 of record JALZEK010000080.1, read on the forward strand.
GACTCGAGTGTGGTCGCGGTAACGAACGTCGTGGGGTCATCAATCACTCGGGACGCCGACGCGGTTGTCTTCACCCATGCGGGACCCGAGATAGGAGTTGCCGCCACCAAGACCTTTCTGGCGCAACTGACGGCGTTGAACCTGTTCGCGTTGTATCTGGCGCAGGAGCGCCGCTCGATGGAGGCCGACAAGATCGCCGAGACCATAGAGGCCATGCGACTGCTCCCCGCCCAGGTCGAGGAGACGTTGATGTTGCACGATGACGTTCATCGCGCCGCCAAGCGCTACGCCGACACCTCGGACGTGTTGTTCATCGGCCGAGGAGTCGGAACCGCGGTGGCCATGGAGGGCGCGCTCAAGCTCAAGGAGATCAGCTACATCCACGCGGAGGGCTACGCCGCGGGCGAGCTGAAGCACGGCGCGATTGCCCTGATCGAGGAGGGAGTCCCGGTCGTGGCGATCCTCACCGGCCCCGGCAACTACGACAAGATGCTGGCCAACGTCCAGGAGGTGCGGGCTCGAGGCGCCGACACGATCCTGCTCGCGCCGCGCGGCGACGAGCGGGCGAGGTCGCTGGCGAACGAGCTGTTCGAGTTGCCCGTCACGAAGCCTTTGCTCAGCCCGATCCTGGATACCGTGCCGCTACAGATGTTCGCCTACTACGTGGCGAAGGAGAAAGGCCTGTCTCCCGACAAGCCGCGCAACCTCGCAAAGAGCGTTACCGTCGAGTAGTTCCGCACTCAAACAGGAGGATCGCCATGGGATTCATGGACAAGGTCAAGTCGGCCGCTCAGGACGCCGCCACGCAGGCAAAGAAAGCAACCTCGCAGGCCCAGACCAAGATGGAGGAGGGGCAGGTCAAAAAGAAGATGGACGAGTCCGCCCGCCAGCTCGGCTATCTCGTTTACCGCGAGAGGACCCAGGGCACCCCGGCGGGGGCCGAGGCCGACACCCATATCTCCGAGTTGCAGGGCCTTGAGGCAAAGCTGACGGAGCTGCAGGCACAAGCGGCGGCCGCCCCACCCGAGCACCCTCAGCAGACTCCGGACGCGACTCCCGCGGGACCGGGACCCGCTCCGGCCGAGCAGGCCCCTCCCCCCTCGACGCCGTCGACGTCGTCCTCGGAGCCCACCTCGGGGGACTTCAAGCTCTAAGCCCGCCGGGGATTTCGTCCTCGCCCAATCGTCGACTGGTCATTCCACCGGACATATTCCGCGCCCACGACCATTGGACGGCCGCGAGCCGCTTCGGGCGGCCGGCCCTCGTTCGGCACCCCCGCTTCGCTGGTTCCGAAGGCATCCGTTGAAACGGATGCCTTCTTCACAGGGTGCCTCGGAGGATTCGGCCGCCCTCGCTAACCGACCCGCGCGCCCGCTCGCTCGGCGACAATGGGGGGCGACATGAGGGTCGCCCTTACATGAGGCCGCTTCTCACGCCCGAGGAAATGGGGCGCGCAGATCGCGCCGCGATCGACTCGGGGACGCCCGACTCCGTCCTGATGGACCGAGCCGGACGCGCCGTGGCCCGGGCCGTGATCGGTCTGACCGGAGGTCGCTACGGCAAAAAGGTGGCCGTGGTCTGCGGCAAGGGCAACAACGGAGGGGACGGTTTCGTCGCGGCGCGCGTCTTGAAGAAAGAGGGTCTCGGCGTCAGATGCCTCGCGGTCGGAGATGTCGAGGCCTCCAAGGGAGCGGCGCGCGAGCATCTGGAAAGGATGCGGAAAGCAGGTGTCGCCCTCGAGCCCTTTGCCGAAGCACGCCTCGCGGGAGTCGACGTGATCGTCGACGCGATCTTCGGAACCGGCTTCAAGGGAACCGCCGAGGGGGACCCGGCGCGGGCGATCGAGGCGATGAACGAATCGGGATTGATTGTGGCGGTCGACATACCGTCCGGCGTCGCCGGCTCGACGGGTTCGGTCGAGGGGCCCGCGGTGCGCGCCGATGTCACCGTGTCGATGGCCGCGCAGAAGATCGGTACCGCGGTCGGTGAAGGCGCCGTCCGCTCGGGTCGGATCGAGGTAATCGACATCGGGATACCTACTGAAGCCGCGAGCACGTTTCTGTCCGAGTCCACCGACGCGGCGCTCGTCCTTCCGTCCCGCGATCGTGACGCGCATAAACGCAGTGGAGGTGCCGTGGCGCTTCTCGTGGGATCGCGCGGTATGACGGGGGCCGCCGTTCTCACCGCGAAGGGCGCGGTTCGAATGGGTGCCGGCTACGCAACGGTCGGCGGGACGAAAGACGTCGACGACGCGCTTGCATCCACTCTTGCCGAGGTCTTGTCGTCGGTCGTAACCGATCAAGACGCGCTCGGACCAGAGGCGCTGGCGGGCTTTGCGGATGTCTTGGACCGAGCCGACGCCTTGGCGATCGGCCCCGGGTTGGGACAGGGGGAGCGGCAGCGCGCTCTCGTGGAAAAAACTCTCGATGAAGTGGCGCTGCCGATCGCCGCCGACGCCGACGCTCTCAACGTCCTCGCCAAGCACACCGACGCGTTGATCCGGCGAGAGGGTCCGACAGTTATCACTCCACATCCAGGAGAGCTGAGTCGTCTGCTCGAATCCTCGACCGGCGACGTGCAAGAGAACCGGTTGGAAGCGGCCCGGACGGCCGCGTCGCGCTTCGGCTGCGTGGTGCTGCTGAAGGGGTATCGCTCCGTGATCGCTCGCCCCGATGGAGGGGTGGTCGTGAACCCCACCGGCGGCCCGGAACTTGCGACCGCGGGAACGGGCGACGTTCTCACCGGTGCCGTCGCAGCTCTTCTTGCCGCGGGGATCGACCCTTTCGCCGCGGCCTGGTGTGCCGCTTACGTCCACGGCCTTGCCGGCTCCATCGCCGCGGGCGAAAGGGGAACCACGGGAGTGCTGGCCGGCGACGTGGCCGAAGCCCTCGCCCCGGCGGTGCGCGCCGTCAAGGGGTCCTGAATCAAGCCTCCACTTCGGCCCCCGTTAACCTGAGTTAATGACCGGGTTCACGAAGGAAGAGACGCAGCGGCGGGGGCACCCGGTGTGGGCCGAGGTGGACCTCTCGGCCATCCGCCACAACGTCGGCGTCCTGAAGGAGCGCGCCGCGCACGCCGAGGTCATGGGAGTGGTCAAGGGCTACGCCTACGGCCACGGTAATCCGGCCTCCGCGCAGGCCATGCTCCAGGGAGGGGCAACCCGGTTGGGTGTGGCCCGCGTCGCCGAGGCCCTCCATCTACGGGAGTCGGGAATCACGGCCCCCATCCACGTGTTCACCGAGCCTCCCCCGGAGGCCGCTCCCACGATCGTCGAGAACGACCTCACCGCCACGATCTACACGAGACCGTTCGCCCGGGCGCTGGCGGAAGCGGCGGCCGCCTTCAAGAAAAAAGTGCCCGTACACGTGAAGTTGGATACCGGCATGCACCGGGTCGGTCTCCCCGCCGAGGAGGTGGCGGAGGCGATCGGAATCTTGCGAGATCTCGACGGCATCAAGATCGAGGGCGCCTGGAGTCACCTCGCGGTCGCGGACGTTCCCGACCATCCCTTCACCCGCAAGCAGATCGATTTGTTCGTCGATCTCGTGCAACTGATAACTCGCTCCGGGGTCAACCTCCGCTACAGGCACATCGCGAACTCCGCGGCCACTTTGTCGATTCCCGAGAGCCGGTTCGAGCTCGTGCGCTGCGGGATCGCGGCCTACGGTCTGTGGCCGGGGCCGCACCTCGCCGGAACGGCCGACCTCAAACCCGCCATGTCCTTCAAGGCCAGGGTCGGCATGGCCAAGATTGTCCCGGCCGGAGACGCCCTTTCCTATGGATTGGAGTACGAGCTCGAGAAGACCTCTCGCGTCGTCACCATCCCGGCGGGATACGCCGATGGATACGAGCGCGGCCTCTCGGGTAAGGCCGACGTGTTGATCGACGGTAAGAGGTATCGAGTTTCCGGGACGGTGTGCATGGACCAATTCATGGTCGACGTCGGAGATGACTTGGTCGACGTCGGGATGGTTGCCACCCTCCTCGGAAGCGACGGCGACGAGACCATTACCGCGGAGGAGCTCGCCGCGCTGACCGGCACGATCAACTACGAAATAACGGCGCGAGTGCCGTCGCGCGTGCCCAGGATCTACCTGGGCGCGGAGGACTGATGAGAAAAAGAGTCATCGCTCTGGCCGGAGCGGCCGCCGGTATCGCCGCGGGGGTTGCCGCCGAGCGCGCGGCTGTCAGAAAGCGACATCGAACCGACCCCGAGAGAGACGAGGAGTTCGGCCGCCGGCGCGGTGAGAGAAGCCGAAAGATCACCATGGACGACGGGGCCACCATCTTCATCGAGGAGGTCGGCCCGCCGGCGCGCGCCGGGGTGATCTTCATCCATGGATCGGCCCTGCGCACCGACCTATGGCACTACCAGTTGGACGGCATCGACGGCCGGCGGTGCATCTTCTTCGACATGCGGGGGCACGGTTTCTCCCAGCCCACGGGAGAAGAGGAGTTCTCCGTTCAGAGAATGGCCAAGGATCTCGACGCGATCATCGCCGACTGCGATCTCGAGGAAGTCGTCATAGTGGGGCACTCGATCGGTGGAATGATCGCATTAGAGCTCGGAAGCGCGAGACCCGACCTGCTGGGATCGCCCATCAAGGGAATCGTGCTCACGAACACCACCTACAGACCCCCCATGGAGACCATCGCCGGGGGGGCCGCAGTGGCGCGCTTCGAGCGTCTGGCGCGGCGACCGCTGGACTTGATCGGAAAACAATCTCAGCGCATCGATTACTTGCGCCGAATCATCAGGCCCTCCGATGCCCTTTTCTGGGGCGTTTCGTTTGCCGCCTTTGGGCCGAAGGCCTCCGCGAAACAGATCGACTTCACCTACGACATGCTCGCCGAGACCCGCAGTGATGTGATCTTCGACCTCCTGAAGTTCTATAGGGCCTTCGACGTTCGCGACAAGCTCACCGAAATAACCGTTCCGGTGCTCGTCATCGGGGGCGCCCACGATCGGATCACGCTGCCCGAGGCCTCGCGCATGATCGCCGATCACCTTCCCAAGTCTGAGCTTCATATCCTCGAGGACTGCGGCCACATGGCCATGATGGAACGCCACGAGGAGTTCAACCAGTTGGTCGAGCAGTTCTGCAAGGAGACTCTGGGGAAGGTTGCGAGGAGAAAACAGAAGGTCAGCACGTGAAAGACGTCCGCGTCGAGAAGGTCGCCGAGATCCTGACCGATTACTCCCTCGAGATCTCTAAGGACGATCTCGTCGCGATAAGGGGGCCGTACGTCGCGGAGCCGCTTCTGCTGGCGCTTTACCAGAGATGTCTCGAGCGGGGTGCCCACCCGATGTTGCGTGCCTCGGTGCCTCGGGCCGAGCCGGTCTTCTATCGCTTCGCACAGGACCATCAGCTGGACTTCGTCTGGGAGACGGATCGGTGGCTGATCGAGAACCTCGACGTCTCGATCGCAATCATCGGATCGACAAACACGCGCCAGCTGACGAAGGCATCGCCCGAAAAGCAGAGCACCGTAGCCCGGGCGCGCAAGCCCCTGATGGACCGTTACCGGGAGCGAGCGGCCAAAGGCGAGCTGCGCTGGAACGTGACGCTTTTTCCCACCGAAGCGATCGCGATGGAGGCCGAGATGAGCCTCGACGAATACGAGGACTTCTACTTCGGTGCCTGTCTCGTCGATGACGAACACCCCGTGGGCGCGTGGAGGAGGATCGCCGAGCGCCACTCGCAGTTGGTGGAATGGATGAAGGACAGGGACCAAGTGCACATCGAGGGCGAGGGGACCGATCTGCAGCTGCGAGTCGGGGGCCGGATCTTTCTTCCCGCCGACGGCAAGGAGAACTTCCCCGACGGGGAGATCTTCACCGGTCCGGTGGAGGACGCGACGGAGGGGACCGTGACCTTCACCTATCCGGCCAACTACAGCGGACAGCACGTCGATGGCGTCAGGCTGGAGTTCGAAAGGGGCAGGGTGATCAACGCGTCGGCGAGACGAAACGAGGAGTTCTTGGTGAAGACGCTCGATACCGATCCGGGGGCACGGGTGCTCGGCGAATTGGGGATCGGCACCAACTATGGGATCAAGGGATTCACCGGAGAGGTTCTTCTCGACGAGAAGATCGGCGGCACCGTGCATCTGGCCCTCGGATCGTCGTATCCCGAAACGGGCGGCACCAACGAGTCGGCGGTGCATTGGGACATGGTCTGCGACCTTCGGCGGGGCGGCCGGATAACGGTGGACGGCGAGACCTTCCTGGAAGACGGCCGGATAGTCGTCGGATAGGTGGTGTCACACCGAACTGCGCGAAAACAGCCCGGCCGGAGAGGTTGACCCCTCTGCGCGGCTCCGCGTAGTGTCGATGAATGCCGGGAACCACGGATATCTCCACGCCGGTCGCCATCGACGTGATCCGCGACCAGGCCCTCAAGTGCACGCGCTGCGGGCTCGCCTCCGGCCGCACCCAGGTGGTGTGGGCCGACGGAAACCTCGATGCCGATCTCGTGTTCATCGGTGAAGCCCCCGGCTTCCACGAGGACCGGCAGGGCAAGCCCTTCGTCGGCGCGGCGGGCCAGTTGCTTGATCGGCTGATGGGAGAGATCGGCCTCGATCGCACGACGGCGGCCATCGTCAACGTGATCAAGTGCAGACCCCCACAGAACCGCGACCCCCTCCCCGAAGAGATCGAGTCGTGCCGTCCCTGGCTCGAGGCTCAGCTGGCGCACATGAAGCCAAAGGTCATTGTGACCCTCGGGAACTTCGCGACGAAGTTCATCCTCGAGCAGCAGATTGGTATCAGCAGGGCGCGAGGGCAGCGCTACATTCGCCGCGGGGCGGTCGTCGTTCCGACCTTCCATCCGGCGGCCGCTTTGCGAGGTGGACGCTTCGGCGGGCTCAGTCCCATCGACGCGATCCGTCAGGACTTCCGGGTCGTAAAGGATGCTCTCGCCGAGTCGAGAGCGGCCGAGCTGGCGCGTGCCGGAGCAGCACCCTCGGGCGACGAGAGCGAGCAACTGGGGCTTTTCTAGCCTCGGCAGGTGACGTAGCACATAGCTAATACGTCGCCTGCCGAGGCTGTTCATGAGGTTTCGGACCATGAGGGCCGACCGGTCGGTCCACCGGTCATAGTCCGCATTCACAAGCACCGGGCCGCACAGCGGGATGAGGGCCTACCGGGCCCGCCCCGTTTGGGCGATCATTTAGGGCAGTGAAAGCATTCGTCGTTACCAGCCGGTCGCCCGAGGAGACCCGCATTCTCGGCGCTGCTCTCGCCCCCGTTCTCCTTCCCGGAGACGTCGTCAGCTTGAGCGGCGATCTGGGGGCCGGCAAGACCGTCTTGGTGCAGGGTCTGGCCCGGGCCCTGGGGGTCGAGACCCGGGTCACGAGCCCCACCTTCACCCTGATCCACGAGTACCGGGGTCGCTATCCCATCGTGCACCTGGACATCTACCGACTCGACTCCTATCAGGAGGTGCTCGATCTCGGTTTCAACGAACTGTTGGGTCACGACTCCATCCTGGTCGTCGAGTGGGGGGAGGCCATCGCCCCCCTTCTGCCCCGTCGCTTTTTGGACATCGAGCTGAGACGCACCGACGGAGCGCTGGACGACCGAACTGTTCTGTTTCGTCCCACCGGGCCAGACTGGGCCGCCAAACTTGAGGACATGCGAAACGTGGCCGAGACGCTTCTCAACGCAGCTTCACCTGCGGATTCCGATGAGGAACGTTTCAGCGTCGTTCCCATGTCGCCGGCGAGAGAGCACGAGCCGCCCGAGGAGCCCGAACACTGATGCTGATACTGGGCATCGAGACCTCCACACCCCAGGCGAGCGTCGCCATCGGTTCGGAGCAAGGGCTGATCGCAAGCGCGCTCGTGTCGAGGGGATCGAGTCACAACGAGTTCCTTCTGCCCGCGATCAGGTTCTGCATGAACGAGGCGGGGCTCGGCTTCCGCAACCTCGGAGGGATCGCGACGAGCCTCGGTCCCGGTCTCTACAGCGGTATGAGGATCGGCATCGCCACGAGTAAGGCGCTTGCCCAGTCCCTATCTGTCCCGATCGTCGGCATGAGCAGTCTTGATCTCGTCGCCTACGAGGTTCGCTACTCAGCCAAGACGATCTGCGCGGTGCTCGACGCTCGTCGGAGCGAGGTCTTCCACGCCTTCTACAGGTCTTCGCCCGGAGGGATTCAGCGAATGACCGAATACCGGGTCGAAAAACCGGAGAGACTGTCGGTGGGTCTGGCATCCCGTCCCGAGGAGGTTCTGCTGGTGGGCAATGGAGCCCTCTCCTACAGAGAAGTGTTCGAGCACCTCGGTTCCTCGGTGGAACTGGGCACGATGAGTCACGCCTTCCCCGACGCCCGATCGCTCGTCGAACTGGCGCTTCCCCGCATCTTGCGAGAGGACTTCGATTCGCTCTATACGCTGAGACCGTTGTATCTCAGGCGATCGGCGCGGCGAATTCAATGGGAGCGGATAAGGGACACGAGGTCGGCATGAGCGCCGTGGAAAGGATTCCGGAGCGGGGTTTCGTTCCCGGCATCGAGCTGGGACGGATGCGCAGACGCCACCTTCGAAGGGTGTTGTCGATCGAGGGCCGGGTCTATCCCCGTCCCTGGAGTACCGCCCTGTTCCTGTCGGAGATCGCCCAGCGGGGGACGCGCTCTTATTTGGTCGCAAAGCACGAGGGCGATGTCGTCGGGTACGCGGGGATGATGTTTCTCGGCTTCGAAGCCCACATCACCAACATCGCCGTGGACCCAGACTGGCACGGACACAAGATCGGAAGCCGGCTGCTGATCGCGCTCGTGACCGAGGCGATCGCCCGCGGAGCCGACAGGCTCTCTCTCGAAGTTCGGGTCACGAACGGAATCGCACAAGCGATGTACGAGAAGTTTGGTTTCTCCGTCACGGGTAAGCGCAAGGGCTACTACATTGAGACGAACGAGGACGCGCTGGTCATGATTGCCGAGGACATCCGGTCGACTCCTTACCGGCTTCGCCTGCAGAGACTGCGTGAGGAAATCGATCTCATGGAGGCCAGGCTTGAGTGACATTGTCTCGCCGACTCCTCAACCGCAGGTCGAGTTTCGCCCGATGGGGGACTGGGACGACCAGACACTGATTCTCGGCGTCGAGACCTCGTGCGACGAGACCTCCGCAGCCGTGGTGCGGGGAGGCCGGGAGATCCTGTCCAACATCATTGCGTCTCAAACGGAGTTGCACGGAGAGTATGGCGGCATCGTTCCAGAGATTGCGGCCCGCGCCCACGTGGAGGCGCTCTCTCCAGCAATTCGGGAGGCGTTGATACAGGCCGACGCGACCTTCTGGGACCTCGACGCGGTGGCCGTCACCTTGGGACCGGGACTGATCGGTTCTCTTCTCGTCGGAGTTGCGGAGGCCAAGTCGATCGCCGCGGCCCTCGACATCCCCTTCGCCGGCGTCAACCATCTCGAGGCGCATCTTTATTCGCCCTTCGTCGCCGACAAACGGGCCCAGTTCCCGGCACTCGCGCTGATCATCTCGGGAGGGCACACGCTCCTCGTCGACGCGCGCGGCCACGGCGATTACGAGATCCTGGGAGGAACTCTCGACGACGCGGCAGGCGAGGCCTTCGACAAGGTGGCGCGCTTTCTGGGGCTCGACTATCCGGGAGGGCCGGAAATCGATCGTCTCTCTCTGCTCGGAGACGAGAACGCGGTGGATTTCCCCCGGGCCATGCTCCAGGACGAAAGCTTCGACGTCTCATATTCCGGACTCAAGACCGCTGTAATCAACTACGTCCGCGGACTCGAAGCTCAGAACCAGGAGGTCTCCGTCCCGGACATCGCAGCGTCGTTCCAGAGAGCCGTTGTCGAGGTGCAGGTGACCAAGACGATGGCCGCGGCCGAGCACATCGACGCGCGGCGTGTGTTCCTGGTCGGGGGGGTGGCCGCGAACTCGGGCCTGCGCAAAGGACTGGAGGACGCCTGCGGCGAGCACGGGCTGGAGCTCTACGTGCCGCCGCACGAGCTGTGCACCGACAACGCGGCGATGGTGGCGGCGTGTGGGTGGGCGATGATGCAGCGGGGGCTGTACACGAACCTCGACGCGGCCCCCGATCCGAACCTGCCGCTCGTCGCTTGAGCGAGGTCCACGTTCGCCTTCGTGCCCTGGCGCCTCTCGGCCGGAGCATCCCCCGCGGGAATTTGACCTTTCTCCGTGCCGAAAAGTACCGCCGAGGTATCTGGAGGAGCAGGTCTGCCGCTGCGGCCCGGCCAGGCCGGGTCAACCCATGGCCCGTTTGACCGTGTCCCCGCCCTGACGCTACGATTAGCACTCATCGAGTAGGAGTGCTAAAAGGCATCTAGCCCCTCAGGAGGTACGCATGGCGACTTTGACCAAGACGATCAGGCCGCTCGAGGACCGGATCCTCGTCCGCCCCGAGGAGGGCGAGGAGACGACGGCTTCGGGCATCGTGATCCCCGACACCGCCAAGGAGAAGCCCCAGGAGGGCACCGTCCTGGCGATAGGTCCGGGCAAGAGGTCCGACACCGGCGACCTTATCCCCATGGACGTCAGCGAAGGCGACAGGGTCGTCTACTCGAAGTACGGCGGCACGGAGATCAAGGTCGACGGCGAAGAGCTTCTGATCCTGTCGGCGCGCGATGTCCTTGCCATCGTCGGTTAGAGATCCCATCTGAATCCAAGGCCGCGACGCAGGGCTGAGCCCTGCGTCGTGCGCGAGAAGGGAGAAATCAAATGTCCAAGCTTTTGAGGTTCGACGAGGAGGCCCGCCGCGGCCTGGAGGACGGCGTCGATCGCCTGGCAAACACGGTTCGCGTCACGCTCGGCCCCCGGGGACGCAACGTGGTCCTCGACAAGAAGTGGGGCGCTCCGACCATCACCAACGACGGGGTGACGATCGCCAAGGAGATCGAGCTCGAGGACCCGTGGGAGAACATGGGGGCCCAGATGGTCAAGGAGGTGGCGTCCAAGACCAACGACGTCGCCGGAGACGGGACGACCACCGCCACGGTGCTGGCGCAAGCAATGGTGAAGGCCGGTCTCTCTCGAGTCGCGGCCGGCGTCAATCCGATGGGAATGAAGCGTGGCATCGAGAAAGCGGTTGAGGCCGCGGTTGATTCGATCAAGGCTCAGGCGCGCGATGTTGAGGGCCGCGACCAGATCGCCCATGTCGCTTCGATCTCGGCCAACAACGATCCCGAGATCGGCGAACTCGTCGCGGAGGCGATGGACAAGGTGGGTAAAGACGGCGTCATCACCGTCGAGGAATCCCAAACGTTCGGCATGGAACTCGAGCTCGTGGAAGGAATGCAGTTCGACAAGGGCTACATCAGCCCTTACTTCATCACCGATCAGGACCGGATGGAGGTCGAGATTGAGGACCCCTACATCTTGCTCGCGCAGCAAAAGATCTCATCGGTGCGCGACCTGCTCCCGGTCCTCGAGAAAGTCATGCAGTCGGGCAAGCCCTTGTTGATCGTGGCCGAGGACGTTGAGGGCGAGGCGCTCGCCACCCTGGTCGTGAACAAGATCCGCGGGACCTTCAAGGCCGCAGCCGTAAAGGCTCCCGGGTTCGGCGACAGGCGCAAGGCGATGCTTCAGGACCTCGCCACTCTCACCGGGGGCCAGTTGATCTCCGAGGAGATCGGGTTGAAGCTCGAGTCGGTGGACCTCGACATGCTCGGCCACGCGCGCAAGGCGGTCGTCACGAAGGACAACACCACGATCGTCGAGGGCCAGGGCAACGCCGACGACATCAAGGGCCGGATCGAACAGATCAAGGCCGAGATCGATCGCACGGACTCCGACTGGGACCGAGAGAAGCTCCAGGAGCGTCTCGCCAAACTGTCCGGCGGCGTCGCGGTGCTCAAAGTCGGCGCCGCCACCGAGGTCGAACTGAAGGAGAAGAAACACCGCATCGAGGACTCGGTGTCGGCGACCAAAGCGGCCGTAGAGGAAGGAATCGTGGCGGGCGGCGGCGTGACCCTGATCAGGGCTCGCGAGGCCGTCGAAGCGCTCGACCTCAGCGGCGACGAGCAAGTCGGGGCTCGCATCGTGTTTACGGCCCTCAGGGCTCCCCTCTGGTGGATCGCACAGAACGCAGGTTTCGAGGGCGGAGTCGTCGCCGAGCGTGTGCTCAACGAGAAGCCGGGTCACGGCCTCAATGCCGCGACGGGGCAGTACGGAGATCTCTTCAGCGATGGGATCATCGATCCGGCACGCGTCACGCGCGCCGGGCTGGAGAACGCCGCCTCCATCGCCGCCTTGTTGCTGACCACCGAGGCAACGATCGTCGACAAGCCCGAAGAGGAAGAGGAGGAAGCGGCCGCCGGCCACGCCCACGCCGGTATGGGCGGTATGGGTGGCATGGGCGGCATGATGTAGGCCGCATCTCTCGACCAAGAGTGCAACAGGCCCGGGCGCGCGCCCGGGCCTTTACTCTTCCGGATCCGACAAGAAGGCCTCCGGTCGACGGGACGCTCGGCCATGGGCGGACCGGGACCGGGACTTTCGGGGAAGGCGGGAACCTAAGGGAGATAGTTCAGCGGGTTCTGCGGCGCTCCGTTGACCCGGATCTCGAAGTGCAGATGGTCGCCGGTGCATGAGCCCGTGCAACCGACATAGCCGATCACCTGGCCCTGCGAGACCGATGCCCCGTTTGACGTTCCGAGCCGCGACATGTGTCCGTACAGCGTCGACCAACCCCCGCCGTGGTCGATGACCACTTTCGTGCCGTAGCCGTCCCCGCCGTCGCCCGCCGAAATCACTCGACCCGACTTCGCGGCGACGATCGGTTGGCCCGTGTAACCGTCGATGTCGATGCCCTCGTGCATCCGCCCCCAGCGCATGCCGAAACCGGAGGTGACGCCGCCGTTCAGCGGCCAGATGAATCCAGAGGCCGAGGGTGAGCCCGTGTCGGGAACGCCGCCGGTGGGGAACGTCGTGCCGGAAGGAGCCTGTGCCGCGAGGATTTCGGCCCGGATATCGTCGTACTGCTCCTCTTTCTTGTGGAGCTGGTGTTTCTCGGTGCCAAGTTCCTCGAAGAGCTCGGCGAGCTTGCCGCGCAGGTTGGCTCGCTCGTCCTCGAGCTCGTCTTGATACTGCTCTCGGCTTGCCAGCCGGTCGTTTAGATCTTGCTGGACGGCGAAGAGGTCGTCGTAGTGCTCCTCGATCGTGACCTTCAGCCGCCCGTACTTGATCAGCGCGCCGGTGTTCTCCTCCGCGGCCACCCCCAGCATTTGGACACGATCGTTGAGTTCTCCCAGCGAGGTCGAGGAAAGGAGAGCGTCGAGTGTCTCCGCCGTCCCTCCCTTATAGAGGGCAACCGCCTGCTGGATCGCAAGCCCTTTGATGTCGTCGATTTGTTTTTGGGTGTCGTTGATCTGGTCCTGTACGACCTGCGCCTTCGCCTGAATCTCGGCGATGTCGTCGTTGAGATGATTGATCGCCACCTGCAGGTCGATGAGGTTGTCGTTGATGGCGTCGACCTCGTCCTTGAGGTCGCCCGCCGCAGACTCGTTCTCGTCGATCGAATCTCGAAGGGAGTCGATTTCCTCCGCTAGTTCGTCGAGGTCCTGCGGGTCCGGCTCCGCAAGTGAGCCGACGGCGGGAACGAGAAGCGTGCACGCGATCACGGCGCCGATCGACGCGCGTCTAAGCGTTCTTCGCATATCTCTCCCTCAAGCGATTGCCACGTCTTCGAAAGGCGTCGGTGCCTTTCGCCTCGCACCCCGGGCCTTTGCCGCCAACCTCCGGAGCGGGCCGCCGCGCATCCTGCCATACGGGCCCTCGGGGAGCAATGATTAGTGACTTCTAGAGAGGCCACCGAAATCCTCTCGGCGGCCCTGATGCCCTGGTCAGACTGCCCAATTTGGGGCGCGGGCACAAACCCAGCCGCGAAAATATCTTGCCGCCCGCGAAAAAAAGTGCCCCAGCCCTCTTGCGCGCCTCCGGCAGGCCTTTTAGAGTGCGACCTGCATCCGTTGAGTTGTAAACCGGTTTCGGCCGGGAAGAAGGCTCAACGGGTGCGTTTTTTTTCGCCCTCTGCACGGCTCGGCCCTCTCTCGGCCTCGAATCCTGTGGGCACCTCTAGCTTGCCTTGTCCGGGGGATCGACCCGGCCGTTGACCCCTTCGCCCGTTAGGCCGCATGATGTCTCGAATGCCCGACGAGACCGCCGTTGATCTCGAGTTCACCATCCGTCAGATGCCCGGGGTTCTCGGGTGCGTCATCCTCACCCACCCGGATCAGGGCTTCCCGGAGGAGATTCAGGCGTTCGTTCGGGCCGGCACGGACAGGGCCGCCACCCAGGAACGGATCCTCAACGAGGCCAACCGCCTGGGCCTGCAGAACTCGCTCAGACAGGTACTCGTTTTCGAGTTGCAGGCCGCGTCCCACCTCGGAGACCGAGAGTCGTTGCAGCGGGCGGCAGAAATGGCCGAGCAGGAGGCCCGGGCCCGGGGCCCGGTGCAGGATGAAGTCGTCGAGGAGATTGAGCTCGGTGCCGTCCTTCCACCGCCCCTGGAGCGACGCCCCAAGCTCGATCGGGTACTGCTCAGCTCGACCACGTGGCGATCCGAGGCCCAGGTCGCTCTTGGCCCCGAGGGCGAAAGCGTCGTGGGTGAGGCTCATGGGGAGAAGACTCCTCACGGCCTCAAGGTACTGGCGCAGGCCACCCTGGAGGCGGCCTCCAGGCTGGCCGGAGGCATCGAGATAGAGCTCATTGGGGCCTCTCTCGTAAACACCTTCGGACGAGAGGCCGTCCTGGTTGCCGTCAAGCTGGGGGACTCGGGCGAGACCCTGGGGGCGGCCCTGGTCAGGGAGGGGCCCATCTCCGAGGCCGCGGTGCGGGCGACGTTGGATGCTCTGAACCGGAGGATGGCGCAGAGAGGATAATAAGCGCCCGCCGAGTGTGGTAGGAGTGTTATAGGAGTGTAAGGACCCGGGCCTGTGGTCTGGGGCGGCAGGACTTGCCTTCACCGCCCCGCCGGTCCGTTCCCACCGTCGTCCACTGCAATCAGCTCGGGAGGAAGCCCATGCCCAGCACCATCAAGGATGTGCCGGGGTTTGCCCCACACGGGGGTGCCCTGGAGATTCGGCTCGCCGGACCGGAGCGGGGCAACTTACTGGCGAGGGCCAAGGGGATGCCGCGCATCGCGGCGAAGTCTCGGCGGGTCCTCTCCGACCTCGAGCTCCTCGCCGTGGGCGCCGTATCTCCCCACCGGGGCTTCATGACGGAACGCGACTATCGACCCGTCGTCGAGGAGATGCAGCTCGCCAGCGGCCTCCCGTGGAGTCTCCCGATAACGCTTCCGGCGACCCCGGATGAGGCCAGTGCGCTATCTGAGGGGGCCCCGGCGGCAATCGTTCACGAGGGCAACGTAATTGCCGTAATCGATGTCGAAGACGTCTATGAGTTCGACGCTCGTCATGAAGCGGAACTCACGTACGGGACCACCGACGAGAACCATCCCGGCGTCCAGTACCTGTACTCGCTGGACGGTCGCTACGTGGGCGGCGAAGTAACCGTTCTCGAGAACGTCTTCGCGCACGAATTCTCCGAGTACAGGTTCACTCCCATGCAACTTCGCGAGAAGATCGCCGAGAGAGGCTGGACAACGGTCGTTGCATTTCAGACGCGTAACCCGATCCATCGAGCGCACGAGTACTTGACAAAATGTGCGCTTGAGATCGTCGATGGTTTGGTCATTCATCCTCTCGTTGGTGGAACCAAGGGAGACGACATTCCCGCGGAGACGCGCATGCGTTGCTACGAGGCGCTGATGGAGAACTATTACCCGCACGACCGGGTTCTGTTGTCGGTCTTTCCCGCTGCAATGAGATACGCGGGCCCGCGCGAGGCGATCTGGCACGCGTTGCTTCGCAAGAACTACGGCATGACTCATTTCATCGTGGGTCGTGACCACGCCGGAGTGGGTGACTATTACGGGACTTACGACGCTCAGCTGATCTTCGAACAGGTGGATCGGGATGAACTTGGCATCTGGCCGATCAAGTTCGAACACTCTTTTTTCTGCAAGAAGTGCGGGCAGATGGCGTCGGCAAAAACCTGCCCTCATGGCAAGGAGGATCATGTCCACCTGTCGGGCACACAGGTCAGGCAAATGCTCCAGGATGGGCAGGAACCTCCATCGGAGTTCTCTCGCCACGAGGTTGCGCGCATCCTGATCGAAGACGCTCGCTCGAGGAACTCCTAGGAGGTAAAAGCCATGGGATTGCTGGACAGGCTCAAGAAGGGCGGCGAACGGGCCCCCACGACTGAATCCGCCGAGCGAGGCCGCAAGGTGATGGTGATCGGGCTCGACTGTGCTCCGCCGGAGCACGTTTTCGATCAGTACGCAGACGAGATCCCCAACATCACCAAGCTTCGCGAGAACGGGGCCTGGGGTCCGCTCGAGTCGATAACCCCGCCGATCACGGTGCCGGCGTGGATGTGCATGATGACTTCAAAGGACCCGGGGACCCTGGGTATCTACGGATTCAGAAACCGAAAGGACCATACCTATGAGGGGCTCTCGTTTGCGACCTCCTGGGCGGTCAAAGAACCGACTGTGTGGGACATCCTGTCGGAGGCGGGAAAGGACTGCATCGTCATGTCCGTCCCTCCTTCGTATCCGCCGAAGCCCCTCAAGGGAGTGCAGATCGGCTGCTTTCTTACTCCCAACGACGAGGCTGACTACACCTACCCGAAGGAACTAAAGGACGAACTCAAACAGAACGTCGGGGAGTATGTCTTCGACGTACGGAATTTCCGGACCGACAACACGCAATACATCATCGATGAGTCCTATCGGATGACCGAGCAACGGTTCAAGGCCGCGGACTACCTACTGTCCAATAAGCCCTGGGACTTCTTCATGATGGTCGAGATGGGTCCGGACCGTCTGAACCATGGGATCTGGAGCTTTATCGACCCGAACCATCCGCGTCACGATCCCAGCAATCCTTTCAAGGAATCGCTGCGGGAGTACTACAGATATCTCGACGGCAAAGTGGGCGAAATCGTCGAGAAGTACGCCGACGACGACACGACGGTGTTGGTCGTCTCGGATCACGGGGCGAAGGCCATGGTCGGTGGAGTTTGCTTCAATGAATGGCTGCGCCAAGAGGGCTATTTGTCGTTCGCGCAAGATTTGCCGGCCGAGATCACCCCCATCAACAAACTCGATATCGATTGGTCCAAGACGACGGCCTGGGGCGATGGCGGATATTACGGAAGGCTGTTTCTGAACGTTGAGGGGCGAGAGCCGAACGGCGTCGTTCCCAAATCCGACTACGACGAAGTTCGCAACGAACTCATCGAGAAGATTGAGGCGCTCGTCGATCACGAAGGCAATCCCATGGGCAACAAGGCCCTGAAGCCGGAGGACATCTACACGACCCAGAAAGGTGTCCCCCCCGACCTCGTCGTGATATTCGGTGAGTTGAGATGGCGCTCCGTTGGATCGCTCGGCCAGGGATCCGTCTACACCTTCGAGAACGACACCGGCCCCGACGAGGCCAACCACGCAGAGCACGGAATCTTCATCATGAATAACGCTCCTGGCGACCTGGCGGGACGTAAGGAGGGTCTGCATCTCTGGGACGTGCACAACACGATCCTTGATGTGTTCGGTCTCGATCCTGCCCCCGGCGCGCTCGGAACCAGCGTTCTGAAGAAGTAGCAGCCCAACCAAGCTAATTGGAGGTTCGTCGATGAAACAAGCGAACAGAGAGCGTGGAGCCGTCATCTGGTTCACGGGCCTCTCGGGATCCGGCAAGACGACGATCGCCCACATCGTCGAGGACAAATTGCTCGGGGGCGGTATCCCGGCTGAGATCCTGGACGGTGACGTCGTCCGGGAGAACCTTTCGAAGGGGCTGGGGTTCTCTAAGGAGGACAGGGACACGAATATTCGACGTATCGCCTTCGTGGCGCACCTTCTACAGCGCAACGGTGTCTTCGTGATCACCGCCGCCATCTCTCCCTACCGCTCCGTGCGCGAGGAGGCCCGAGTCATGATCAAGGATTTTGTGGAGGTCTTCGCCGATGCGCCGCTGGATGTGTGCGAACAGCGAGACGTAAAAGGTATGTACGCGAAAGCAAGGGCCGGCGAGATCAAGGGCTTCACCGGGATCGACGATCCGTATGAGCCCCCGTCGGGGCCTGAGGTCGTCTGCCAGACGGATACGGAGACCCCCGAAGAGTCCGCTCAGAAGGTGATCGACAAGCTCGTCGAGCTGAAGTACATCGAGAACTAACCAACTTGTCGATCGATCTTCACACTCACACCACTGTTTCGGACGGAGGAGACTCTCCGGCCGAACTCGTTTTAAAGGCGAAAGAGGCCGGGCTGTCCGCGATCGCGGTGACGGACCACGACAATGACTCGGGCTGTGGCGAAGCGGTTTCGGAAGGAGACCGTCTCGGAGTGGAAGTGGTCCGGGGGGTCGAGATCTCCTGTGACGTGGGGCGACTCCACGAACTCGGCATGGCCCCGACAAAACGTCCGACGATGCACCTGCTCGGGTATTTCATCCCCGCGAACGAGAATGCGTTGTCGTCGGCGCTTCTGCAGTTGCAGGAGGCTCGCGCGAACCGGAACCACCAGATCGTGGATCGCCTCAACGAGCTCGGCATCGACGTCACGTTCTCAGAAGTCGAGGCGGAGGCCGGGGGACCGGGAGCCCAAATAGGCAGGCCCCACTTCGCCGCGGTCCTGGTGAGGCATGGGGTCGTGCCCGACTATCAGGCCGCCTTCGACCAGTACCTGGCCAAGGGGGCGAGGGCCTACCTACCCCGGAAGCTTTATTTACCGGAGGATGCAATCAAGTTGATCCGCAGCGCCGGGGCTGTTCCTGTACTCGCCCATCCCTTCACGTTGCATCTCACAAGTGCCGACCTCGAGGCCTTCGTCCAGGATCTCGTCGACGCGGGGCTGAGAGGAATCGAGGGTTATCACGGAGACATGACCGTGGAGGACCAGGAGCCGATTCGCGAGCTCGGTCGAAGAAAAGGGCTCGTCGTGTCCGGAGGAAGCGACTACCACGGAGAAATGCGACCGGACCGATCGCTTCCCGGCGGGAAGTACGGGGTGGAGGTGCCACCGACGGTTCTCGATGACCTGCGCGCCGAGTCGAAGGCGCTGGCTCTCCGGGCGGCGTCCGAGCACTAGAAGTGTTCATCACCCGCGCCTCAAGGCACGACAAACAGGACGTCAAAGATCTCCTTTCAGCCAGTGGCTGCCCCTCGGACAACGTGGACAGGGGAACCATGCTGATCGCGCGCAGTGGTCCGGTGGTGGGCTGCGTCCGGCTCGATGAGGTGGAAACCCGCCAGGTGGTCGTCGACGATCTCGTGGTCAAACAGGAAAAGCGAGGGCAGGGCCTCGGAACTCAGTTATTGCAGGCGGCGATGAACAACAAGGGTGGAACGCTCTATCTGAGATGCACCGCGAGCGAGACGAAGTTCTTTGGTCGGCTCGGGTTCACAGAAGTCCGGTCCGATGATTTGCCCGAAGCGATTCGGAATTACATGAACGAGAATGCCGACGCTCCCGGCGATACCTATCTGAAGGCGCGTTAACCCTCGTCGTGCCTAATCGGTGGGGGTTTCTGGTCGTCGGGTGAGCATTATCGTCAGTGCGGCAACGCCGGCCCCCAGAAGATTGAACGACAGGTCTCCGCCGGTGTTCGCGTACCCCCCCACGTTCGTGTGCTCTTGGATCCGGGCGCTGGCAAACTCGAATACCTCGTTGATTGCCCCCAGTCCTAGTCCGGCCAGGGCGGCAAGGATGGCAAGCGTGACCCCCGCGTTTCCCGTTGTCGAACTCAGGACCTCCGCGCAGGCCAGCGTTGCGAATCCGAACCCGAAGGCGTGCACGGCCTGGTCGTAGCGAACCAGATCCCCCAGTACCTGCTGTTGATAAAGGACGTCGTCTCCCACGGGTATCAGTCCGCCCGCCATGTGTGATAGGGCCCACACCGATAACCCCCACAGAACCCACGTTGAATACCGAAATCGCCTATAGGTCCAGGCAACGACCAACATCGCCGTGAAGGTAACGGCGAAGTAGATCGCTCCCTCCGAGCGGCCGCGAACGATCGTGGACGTGGTGAAGGCGATCAGGTAGCCAATCGAAAAGGCCGCAAGGATCGTGTGCTCCCGAATGAGAGTCATGTACGGAGCAGTTTATTTAGCGACCACGTCGTTTCCGGGGTACGCCGTCCACACCGAGCTGATTCCAGGGACGGCGCCGCACCGTCGGTGTCGCCTCGGGACTGCCCCGATCACCGAACTTGTGTCGTGGTTACGCGCAGTTGGGCCAGCGGCTGCTTTGCCCCTGGGCGATGAGCCTGGCGGTCGTGCGGGCTTGCGCGACCGGATCCCAGATGGATCCGTATCCGTAGGCGCCCCACGTCGACTCGTCGTACTGAAACAGACCGTGATATCCGGCCGAGTTGTAGGCCCTCGGATCGAGCCCCGACTCGCAATTGGCTATCGCGAGCAGGTAGTCGCCGTCGACTCTGAACTCCTTGCCGGCGGCGTAGATAACCTCTTTGATCGAGGCCCCCCGATAGGGGGTCTTGCGGGCCCTCGGAAGATCGGCCCTGTCCCGGAGCGCATTGGGGTCGAGCAGAGCGTGCCCTTCGCTGAGGCGTGCTCCCCGGCCGTCCATCTCATGAGGGATGGTGATCGCCTTCGAGATCGGCAGCGGAGAGGCCTCGGTCTGAGCGAGTGAGCCTCGTTCCGAAAGATTGAAGCCCGCGATGGTCGCCGGGGCCCCGACTACCAGCCCCGCCGTCGAAACGGCCCAGACGAGCAGGACCAGGCGTCTCGCCCGCTGCCGGCGTAGCGCTCTTCGTCGAGCGGTCGTGCCGAAAAATAGATTGTCCACTGGTCACAAACCTCCGTCCGCGCGGGATTGCCAGATTTGGGCCGAATACCCCCTCCGCCCCTTTTTAACACCTGCAAGCGAACGTGAAGTGGTTCACAATGCCACGTGGACGGGGCACTCAAAGGCTTCTGTGGAGGAAAAGCGCTGGTCACACGGCGTAATTACGCTCCGGGGGGAAATGTGAGCGGAGATATGCTCGGTGCACGTTGACACGTCACCGGATTCATGCCTGAGAGGTCCCTAAGAATGCTCGTATGGCGACTAATGGGGAACAGCAGCTCGAGGGCCGGCGATGCGGCGCCGTCGACTGTGCGCCCCTATGAGGGCCGCTCATGAAGATTGCCCTGGTTACGGGCGTGACCGGGCAGGATGGGTCCTATCTGGCGGAATTCCTGCTGGACAAGGGGTACGAGGTCCACGGGTTAATCCGCCGAGCCTCATCCTTCAACACCGGCCGTCTGGACCCGATCTACAAAGACCCCCACGAGAGCGGAGTTCGATTCTTCATGCATTACGGGGACCTGTCGGATTCGGGTTCCCTCGTCAACCTGATCCGGGAGCTGGGCCCCGACGAGATCTACCATCTGGGGGCGCAGAGCCACGTGAAGGTTTCCTTCGAGATCCCCGAGTACACGGCCGACGCGACCGGTATGGGAGCCATCCGGATCCTCGAGGCTATTCGGGCCTCCGGTGTCGACACGCGCTTCTATCAAGCCGGATCGTCGGAGATGTTCGGCTCGGTTCCCCCGCCACAGGACGAAACGACACCATTTCATCCCCGCAGTCCCTACGGAGTGTCAAAGGTGTTCGCCCATTGGATGACCGTCAATTACCGCGAGGCCCACGGACTCTTTGCCAGCAACGGAATCCTCATGAACCACGAGAGTCCTCGCCGGGGGGAGACCTTCGTGACCCGCAAGATCACTCGCGCCGTGGCCCGGATCAAATCAGGCCTTCAGGAAAAGCTCTACCTCGGAAATCTCGATGCCAAAAGGGACTGGGGGTACGCGCCTGAGTACGTCGAGGCCATGTGGTTGATGCTCCAGCAGGACGGCCCCGAGGATTTCGTGATCGCCACCGGCGAGGCCCATACGGTCCAAGAATTCGCCGAGAGGGCGTTTGCTCAGGTTGGTCTCGATTGGGAAAAACATGTCGAGATCGACCCCCGCTACTACCGACCCGCCGAGGTCGACTACCTCATGGGTGATCCCTCCAAGGCAAAGCAACTCCTAGGATGGGAGGCCCGAACCTCATTCGAGGACCTCGTCCGTATCATGGTCGAGGCGGACGTGCAGCTCCTGGAGGATGAGTTGTCCGGGCGGTTGGTCCGTCAGGACCGCGATCATTAGTGGGGTCGACGTTTGACTTACCGAACAGCAGGCACAGATACGGAAATGAGTCGTTGCATATGGAGCATTTCACCACAGAGAATGAATGAAAGCGGAGGTCTTGCCGGAAGGAGCAATCGTTAGTGGAAATTGAAATCGGTATCGGTAAATCTGGTCGGCGGGCCTACGGGTTCGACGACATCGCCATCGTTCCGTCGCGCCGGACGAGAGATCCCGACGACGTTGATATCTCCTGGGAGATAGACGCCTTCAAGTTCGAGCTTCCACTGATGGCCTCCGCCATGGACGCCGTCGTCTCGCCGAGCAGCGCCATCGAAATTGGTCGGCTCGGAGGCTTGGCCACGCTCAATCTCGAAGGCCTTCAAACCCGTTACGACGATCCCGAATCGGTGCTGTCGGAGATCGCGGAGCTGGACGACCAATCGGCGACCGGCCGGATGCA
Source organism: Actinomycetota bacterium (assembly GCA_030862065.1). Classification (GTDB taxonomy): domain Bacteria; phylum Actinomycetota; class CADDZG01; order CADDZG01; family WHSQ01; genus JALZEK01. Next base: position 28,356 of record JALZEK010000080.1, read on the forward strand.
ACAGCTCTACAAGGAACCCATCAAAGAGGAACTCATCTATAAGCGCATTCGCGAGATCAAGGACGCGGGCCTCGTGACCTCGGCCTCGCTCACGCCCCAGCGAGTCGAGCGCCATCATAAGGTTGCTCTCGAGGCCGAACTCGACATCCTGGTGATTCAGGGGACGGTCGTCTCCGCCGAACACGTTTCCGAGCAAACCGAACCGTTGAACCTGAAGCGGTTCATATCGACTTATGAAATCCCGGTGATCGTCGGAGGGTGCGCCTCGTACTCGACCGCCCTTCACCTGATGAGAACCGGGGCCATGGGAATCCTCGTCGGGGTCGGGCCCGGCGCGGCGTGCACCACGCGCGGCGTGCTCGGGATCGGGGTCCCGCAGGCGACCGCCATTGCCGACGCCGCCGGGGCGCGCATCCGCCACCTCGACGAAACCGGCCGTTATTGCCACGTCATTGCCGACGGCGGCATGAGAACCGGAGGCGACATCGCCAAGGCGATCGCCTGCGGGGCCGACGCGGTGATGATCGGATCGCCGCTTGCCGCGGCGCAGGAGGCTCCGGGCCGCGGTCATCACTGGGGTATGGCGACGTTTCACCCCACCTTGCCGCGCGGGGCCAGAGTGAAGACTTCGGTCACCGGTACCATCGAGGAGATTCTGACCGGCCCGGCGCGCGAGAACGACGGCCGCTTGAATCTGTTCGGGGCTCTGCGGACAAGTCTTGCGACGTGCGGCTACGCCAACATCAAGGAGTTCCAGAAGGCCGAGGTGATGGTCGCCCCCGCCCTCCAGACCGAGGGGAAGCTCCTGCAGAGGTCTCAGCGCGTGGGGATGGGTCACTAGCAGGACCTCCTCGTCCGCTTCGAGTCTTGTAACGGCGCGAGCCTCCAGGCCAGGCCCCCAAGAAGGCTCCGACCCGCGCTTGAAATCGCCGCCGGGGAGCGCTGTCCTAGGCTTAGCCAGGAGGGCGTTGCCTCATTAAATAAAGAGAAGACCCGCTTCGTCCAGAAAAGTTTCGGCTATTGGATCGCTCGACCAAAGAAATAGTCGGTAGATTGGCCTCTTTCCCTCATATTTCGCTTGACGACTTGAGTCGGGTCCTCTACACTTCGATAAGTGAATCAAGGTCATTACCTTAAGAGAGGAGGTTCAGGACATGGAAGGCCTTATAATCTTCATCATAAGCGTCGTGTTGTTCGAGGTCCTGCTGGCCAAGTACGGCGTCGACACCCGTGACGGCAAGGACTGGACCTTCGAGCAGAACTCGCGCTAGAGGAGGGATTCGTGATCAGTTACGTGCTCTACCGGCTCGACCCGAGTCTGGCGGCCGACAATCGGGACGATCAGGCGGGCAGGCCCGCGCGGTGGGTCGCGGCGGAGTCTCACCGCGAGGCGGCCGCCCGGTCCATCCTCAAGCCCAGGGCCGCGTGATGGCCATCCTCGATCGAATCGACCGCGACATCCTCAAACTTCTTCGCCAGGACGGCCGAATGGCTCATTCCGCGATCGCGAAAGAGGTCGGACTGTCGGGACCCGCCGTCCACGACCGCGTCCGTAAACTCGAGCAAAGGGGAGTGATCGCCTCCTACAACGCGGTGCTCGATGCCGACGTCTGCAATCGATCACACGTCGCCTTTGTCATGGTGACGCTGTCCGAGGGCGACGAATTCGCGGCGGACGAGCCGATCGTCGCTCGCATCTGTGAGGAACCCGACATTCTCGAGTTCCATCGCATCGCCGGAGAGGACTGCTATCTCGTGAAGATTCGGACCGCGACGACCAAAGATCTCGAGCGGCTTCTCAGAAGGATTCGCTCGATCCGCGGCGTTGCCCGAACCCGCACGACGATCGTGCTCTCAACCGAACTGGAGAAGCCCTCCATTGAGGTCCCCGAGGCCGACGAGGTTCTGGAATCGGTCTGAAACCGGTAGGGGGTTGAATCCGTTCGCCATGATGGTCGACGTGAGTGAAGGCAACGGGGCCATCGAGCGGACGGCCTGCGATCTGTCCACGATCTGTCCGGAGTGCGGTACACAGATGGACCCGGAACACGCTCACATGCGGTGCGGCAATTGCGGGTACCGCGACTCCTGCTGCTTCTAGGGGGCGCGCCTGAATTCGAGAAGCTGCCGACTTCAGGCGCGACGAGTACGATGCCGCGTTAGATCTTCAGCATGCTCCAAAAGGCCCAAGTGAGCAGATGAGCGAACCTGTAACCGTCGCCGACTACCTGAAGTTGGGCGAACGAGTACTCACCGACAGCACGCACGTCTTTGAGGACCACGACAACGCCTCTGAGGCGCGTGAGCTACTCGCGCACGTTCTCGAGATCGACGAGGACGAACTCGATCCCGAGGACGTCATTTCGCCGAGGAGGGGCGAGCGCTATCTCGCATACGTGGCGCGTCGCGCCGGAGGTGAACCTTTCCCCTTCTTGACGGGCCACCTTATCTTTTGGGGACTGGACCTGAAGGTTGAGCCCGGTGCCTTTGTCCCCAGACCGTCGTCCGAACTGACCGTGGCGCGGGCGGTGCGGCTGCTCAGAAAGCGGCGGAACCCCATCGTTCTCGACGTTTGCACCGGTTCGGGACCGATAGCACTTGCGATTGCCGACGACGTGCCGACCGCGGAGGTCTGGGGGACCGATATCTCTCGAGAGGGCCTTGGCCAGGGTCGCCGCAACGCGCGCCGGCTCGGGATCAAGAACGTGACTTTCAAGGAGGGGGACATGTACGGCGCGCTTCCGGATCGCCTTCAGGGGTCGGTGGACGTCATCACGGGGCACGTCCCCTACGTGCCTCAGGAGGAGATAGGAGACCTCCCGGCCGAGGTCCGTGAGTACGAGCCACTTAACACGCTTACCGACCAGTCCGACGATGGCCTGAGCCTTCTGCGGGTGGCGATCTACGGGGCACCCCGATGGCTCAAACCCGGAGGATGGTTGCTTCTCGAGATCTCCCATGATCTGCCGCCGAAGCTCAAGCGGATGACCCGGCGCGCGGGCCTCGAGCCGATCAATGTCGCCACCGACGAAGACGACCTCAGCGTGGTCCTCGAAGCCCGAATGCCGGAGAGAACGGCAGCGGAACTACGGGGTGTGACTCGAGGCCCGCGGTAGGGTGACTCATGCAGCACCGAGATTTCCCTCGCGACCTCCTTGGGGCATGAGCGAGCTCCGACCGGTTCTGGTCGTCGACTACGGAGCCCAGTACGCCCAGCTGATCGCTCGCCGGATCCGCGAATGTCACGTCTACTCCGAGATCGTCCCGCACGACGAACCGGTGGAGAAGATCGCCGAACGCCGGCCGGCGGGCATCATCCTCTCGGGGGGCCCAAAATCCGTGTACTCGCCGGGCGCCCCCTCGGTGGACCCCTCGATGTTCGAGATGGGGGTTCCCGTCCTGGGAATTTGTTACGGGCAGCAGGCGATGGCACGGGCTCTGGGCGGCGAGGTGGCTCGCACGGGGATCGCGGAGTTCGGCAAGAGCGAATTCCGGATTTCGGCTCCGGGCGTGCTGTTTTACGAGTTGCCGATCGAACAAACCGTTTGGATGAGTCACAACGACGCCGTGGTACGCGCTCCCGACGGATTCACGGTTACGGGATCGACCCCGGCCTCACCCGTGGCCTCTTTCGAGGATCCCGAGCGCGGTCTGTTCGGGGTCCAGTTCCATCCCGAGGTGTCGCACACCCCCAGGGGGGCCGATGTCCTCAAGAACTGGCTGTACGAGGCCTGCGATCTCCTGCCCTCGTGGACGATGACGTCGATCATCGAATCGGCGACGGCCGACGTCCGGCGGCTGGTCGGCGATCGCAAGGCCGTCTGCGCGCTGTCCGGAGGGGTCGACTCCTCCGTGGCCGCCGCGTTGGTCCATCGCGCGCTGGGAGATCAGTTGACCTGCGTCTTTGTCGATCACGGTCTCCTGCGATCCGGCGAGGCCGAACAAGTTGAGGACACCTTCAGCCGACACCTGCAGATCGATCTCATCCACGTCAAGGCCGCCGATCGGTTCCTCGAGAACCTTGCGGGTGTGACCGATCCCGAAATGAAACGAAAGATCATCGGCGAGACCTTCATCAGAGTGTTCGAAGAGGTCGCTACCGACGAGTTGGAGGACGCTCAGTTTCTCGTGCAGGGCACTCTTTATCCGGATGTCATCGAGTCCGGGTCCCGGGATGCCGCAAAGATCAAGAGTCATCACAACGTGGGAGGGCTTCCCGCGGACATGAAGCTCACGCTGGTCGAACCGCTTCGCAATCTGTTCAAAGACGAGGTTCGCAAGGTGGGAGAGGAACTGGGGCTCCCCGAGGAGATTGTGTGGAGGCAGCCTTTTCCCGGCCCGGGTCTGGCGGTGAGAATCATCGGCGATGTCACCCCAGAACGCTTGGCGACTCTGCGCGCCGCTGATTCAATCGTGCTGGAGGAGATCAAGAAGGCCGACCTCGACCGTCAGATCTGGCAGTCGTTTGCGGTTTTGCCGGCGTTGAAATCGGTGGGCGTGATGGGCGATGAGAGAACCTATGGACATCCCATAGTTCTGCGCGCCGTGACCAGCGAGGACGCGATGACCGCGGACTGGGCCCGGCTTCCCTACGAGCTGTTGGAGCGCATTTCAAGCCGAATCGTGAACGAGGTCCCGGGAATCAATCGGGTCGTCTACGACATAACCTCCAAGCCTCCCGGGACGATCGAGTGGGAGTAGCCGGCGATCTTCTTGAGTCGTGGGTACCCCTCTCATGTCTGCGAGTCGTGTAAACAACCCGCGCCGCTGACGCCGGAAACGTGGAGATAGAGGAGGGTCCCGCCCCGGATCCCAAGACTCGACGGGATGGTTTCTCGGATTACATAAGCATCCTGTCCGGCACCTCTCAGAACGTCGTCGGCATCGCAATCGCCGCGCTGGCGACCTTTGCGGCACAGATTCTGATGGGCCGCACCCTCGGCCCCGACGGTTTCGGGGTCGTGACCGTGATGACCCAGGCCGCGTTCGTCGGGTCGTTTCTCACAAGGGCGGGGATGGACATGGCCGTGCTGCGGGATGTCGCCATCGATGCCGGCGAAGGACGCTGGGAACGCATTCGCACCCCTGTGGCGCGCGGCGTGGTAATCGCAACGGGCGTTAGCACCATCGCGGCCATCGCGGCCGTTGCTTTCGCCGAATCACTAAGAGATTTATTCTCGCTCGACGACGATCTCGCCCGCTACGTGGTCGAGGCTGCCGCGCTGGGACTCCCCTTCCTGGCTCTGACGAACGTATGGCTGTCGGCGACGCGCGGCCTCAAGATCATGCGCTACACGCTCTACGTATTCTGGGCGGGCCAACCCGTTGGGTGGGTGCTGCTCATGGTCGTTGGATGGCAGTTCTCCGAAACGACCTGGATGTCGACCTTGGCTTACTCGGCGTCATGGATGCTGGCGTCGGCGGCGGCCTATTACTTCTGGCGCAAGGAATCCACCGGATGGAGCGCGGCCCCCATGGAGCCGGGAGCCCTGTCGCGGTTGATGCGATACGCGGGGCCGAGGGCTCCGGCCGCTTTGTTCTCGCAGTTGCTTTTTTGGACCGACCTCTTCGTGTTGACCAACTACGTCTCCGACGATTCCGTCGGCCGCTACTCCGCCGCTCTGAGGGCAGGTCAGGTGCTTGTCCTTTTCCTCACCTCGGTGAGCTTGATGTTCAGCCCCTTCGTCGCGGACCTCCACAACCGAGGTGAGAGCGAACGCTTGGACAAGCTGTTCAAGGCACTTACTCGCTGGACGCTGGCCGCGACGATGCCGGCTTTTCTGTTGCTGGCGGTGGCACCCGGCCCCGTTCTAAGGATCTTCGGGTCCGATTTCTCAAGCGACCGAGCGACGACCGCGCTTTTGATCATCCTCATCGGTCAGTTCATCAACATGGCCACGGGGAGCGTTGGCTTCGTTCTCATCATGGTCGGGCGGACCGGCTGGGATCTGACCGTTTATGGGGCCTCGCTGGTCGTCAACCTCGGCCTCGCCTTCTTGCTGTGCCCCGAGTACGGACTGGTTGGAGCGGCCATCGCTAACGCCGTGACATTCGCCCTCTCAAAGTGGGCGCGGCTGGCGCTCGTCAAGAGGTTCGTGGACATCCAGCCCTACGACCGTCAGTACGGGAGGCTGGTGGCTCCGTCCGCCGTCGGTCTGGCGGCGATGTGGTTCGTCCACGCGGCCCTGCCCGGCGATGCGATCGCCGATCTTCTCGTTACGGGGGTGGTGGGCACGGTCGCTTACGGGGTCGTTTATCTGCTGGTGGGCCTCACGGAGGCCGAGAGGCGGGGCGCGGCGCGAGCCTTCGACCACCTGAAGCAGCGACTGAGCCGGGCCCCCTCATCGACCGGCTAACAGCGCGGTCGAGGAAAGGAACCGACGCCCAGGCTCCATAATCGATCCATGCCCGCAGACGATCTCCTCGCCGACCTCAACCCCGTTCAGCGCGAGGCCGTGACCCACCCGGGCGGGCCCGTCCTGGTCGTGGCGGGAGCCGGATCGGGCAAGACGAGGGTCCTCACGCACCGCGTCGCCTGGTTGATCCGCAACGGGGCCTCTCCGTTCGAGATCATCGCCATCACCTTCACGAACAAGGCCGCCGGCGAGATGAGAGAGCGGGTCGCCGGCCTCGTGGGCGGCGTGGCGCACAGCATGTGGGTGTCCACTTTCCACTCCGCCTGCGTCCGCATTCTGAGACGCGAGGCTCCCCGGCTCGGGTGGCACTCCTCGTTCTCCATTTACGACGCGGCAGATACGGAGCGCTTGCTAAAGCTGTGTCTCAAGGACCTCGGCATCGATCCAAAGCGAGTTCCCCCGCGTGCGGCCGCGGCCGTGATCTCCGACGCCAAGAACAAGTTGATGGATGCCGGACTGTTCCTCGATTTCGCGGCCAATCCCTGGGAGAAGACGGTCGCCGAAGTCTACGTGGAGTACCAGAAGCGGCTCAAGGAGGCAGCGGCGTTCGATTTCGACGATCTCATCATGAGGGTCGTCGAGATCTTCGATCGCTTCCCGGACGCGTTGCAGACCTACCAGGAACGCTTCAAACACATCCTCATCGATGAGTTCCAAGACACGAATCACGCTCAGGCGCGGCTCGCCACGTTGATGGCGGGGAAGTGGCGAAACATATTCGTCGTCGGTGACGCCGATCAAGGGATCTACGCGTTTCGTGGAGCCACCATCAAGAATCTGCTCGACTTCGAGCGGGACTGGCCCGACGCTCATCTCATAACCCTCGAGCAGAACTACCGATCGACGAAGGTCATTCTCGATGCCGCCAACTCGATCATCGAGAACAACGTGATGCGCAAACCGAAGTCCCTCTGGACACAGTCAATTGCCGGGGAGCCGATAACTCGCTATCACGCCCAGAACGAGCACGACGAGGCCGACTGGGTCGCAGACGAGGTCGTCCGGTTGAGAGACGAACAGAATTACGAACTATCGAACATTGCCGTTTTCTACAGGACGAATGCGCAGTCGCGCGTCCTCGAGGAGATTTTCTCTACCAAGCAGGTCCCCTACCGGGTCGTCGGCGGCGTCGGGTTCTACGAACGCAAGGAGATCAAAGACGTCCTGGCGTGGCTTCGAGGAGCCATCAACCCCCAGGACGCGGTGAGTGTTGCGAGGGCCGCGCAGGCGCCGCGGCGTGGGATCGGCGACGCCTCCCTGGCGAAGTTCGTGGAATTCGCCCGCGTCGAGGGTACCGGGCTCGGGGACGCCTTCGCCAGAGCGGAAGAGGTGCCCGGTGTGTCGAGGCGGGCCCTGGGCGGGGCCCTCGAGGCGGCGCGGCTGTTCGAGAGAATTCGATCCGCTGCCGACGAGGGCACCCCCGTGTCAGACATCGTCGAGTTGGCCTGGGACGTAACCGGATACATGGCCGAACTGATCGCCGAGAGGACCTTCGAGGCATTGTCCCGCCAGGAAAACCTGCAGGAACTGGCGGGGGTTGCACGCGAGTACGCCGAGAGCACGGAGGACCCGAGCCTGAGGGATTTCCTCGAGCGAATCGCCCTCATCACCGACACCGACGAAACTCAGGGCGAGGAGACCGGCGTCACCTTCATGACGTTGCACAACGCCAAAGGTCTTGAGTTCCCCGTCGTTTTCATCGTCGGGGTGGAGGAGGGGGTCTTCCCGCATATTCGCTCGCTCGGCGAACCCGAGCAGCTGGAGGAGGAGCGGCGGCTTTGCTACGTGGGTGTGACCCGCGCCAAGCAACGTTTGTATCTGCTCAACGCGTGGTCTCGCAGTCTATGGGGGGGAGTCGGGTACAACCCCCCGTCGCGCTTTCTGCAGGAGATTCCAGAGGAACTCGTTAACCTTCAGGAGCGGGACGAAAAGCAGCCGACCCCTTCGATTTCGGCGACCAAAAAGCCGGTTCCGGACTTCAAGGTGGGCCAGGAGGTCGAGCACGACAGGTGGGGACGGGGCATGATCCTGGAGATCTCCCGTTCGGGCGTGGGTCTGGAGGCAACCGTTAACTTCCCCGCCGCGGGCGGGGAGAAGCGCCTCGACTTGACTCTGGCCCCGCTGCGGCCTGTCTCTTAGCGCGTTCGAATCAGGTTGCGCACCTTTTCGATCTGCCTGCGCAGATCACCTGGCGCCCCTTTACCGGCGCGCGCGGCAATCGACGTCGCGGGCTCGATCGACTTCACGTCCGACGGCTCGAGTTGCGGATGGAAGGACCGGAGCCGGTCCGGGTCGATCTCGTCGAGTCCCGTTCGGTGCTCCTCGAGATGGGCAACCAATCGACCCACGGATTCATGTGCTTCTCTGAAGGGAACACCTCGGCCCACCAGCAACTCCGCGAGATCGGTTGCCCACATGGCGCTCGCTCGCGCCGCGGCCTCGATCCTGGCGGTGTCGAACCTGAGAGCCGGAACGAGTCGCGCCGCGGCCCGCAGTGATGAATGGGTTCGGTCGACGGCCGAGAACAAGAAGGACTTGTCTTCCTGAAGATCGCGGTTGTAGGCGAGGGGAAGTCCTTTGAGCAGCATCAGCAGGCCGCCGAGATCGGCGATGCTCCCCGCGGCACGGCCCCTCGTCAGCTCGGCGAGATCCGGGTTGCGCTTCTGAGGCATCATGCTCGACCCCGTCGACCACGCATCGTCGAGTCGAGCGAAGCCGAATTCCGATGTCGTCCACAGAACAACCTCTTCCGCCCACCGCGATAGATGCACCGAGCACAGGGCGCAGGCGTAGAGGAGATCGCAGGCGAAATCGCGATCGGACACCGCGTCCAGTGCGTTGTCGAAAACTCGTTCGAAGTGGAGCTCGGCGGCGGCAACGGATTCATCGAGGCCCAATGAGTTCGTGGCGAGCGCACCCGCCCCCAGGACCGAAACGTCGGCCGACCGCCGGGCCGCCTCGAACCGCTCGAGGTCTCGGGTCAGGGCGAAGGCGTGAGCCACCAGATGAAAGCCCAGGGTGACGGGCTGGGCGCGCTGGAGGTGGGTGTAGCCGGGCATCGGGTCCTCCGCGTGTCGTTCGGCAGCGTCGAGAAAGGCGGTGACGGCCTCCGCGGTCTCGGTCTTCAGCCGGTCGGCGTTCGACCGGCACCACAGCCTGAGGTCGGTGGCGACGAGGTCGTTTCGACTTCTACCCGCGTGAATTCGTCGGCCGAGGTCGTCCAGTCTCTCGGTGAGCAATCGCTCTACGAGCGAGTGAACGTCCTCGTCCGTCGGCAGAGCGGTGGAGCCGTCCCCGCCGAAGGTGATCGCGATCTCGTCGCACGCCTTGTCGATCAGCGATACCTCGGCGTCGTCGAGGATCGAGGCCGCTCCCAAAGCACGGGCGTGAGCTTTCGTCGCGTCGAGATCGTGCTGGAGCAATCTGATGTCGGTGGGCAGAGACGTCGTTAGCTCGATCATCTCTGGATCGGGGCCGGAGGCGAATCGACCTCCCCACGGGCGGTCGTCACTCATTCGTCTCGGCCCAGCGCCTTGCCGGCAATCCCCACAGACGCACGAAGCCGGCCGCGTCTTCGTGATTGAAGGCGTCCTGCTCGTCGTAGGTCGCGAGCGTCTTCGAGTACAGCGAGTACGGCGATCGGCGCCCGACCGCAGCGCAGGAACCGGGGCCGAGCCGTAGGCGAACCTCCCCGGTCACGCACGGCTCGGTGACCGATGCAAATGCCTCGATGGCACCGCGCAAAGGAGAGAACCACAGACCCTCGTAGACGAGCTCGGTCCACTTATCCTCCAGCCGCCTCTTCTCGCGCAGCAGCGACCTCTCCAGGGTCAGCTCCTCGAGGTCCCGGTGGGCCGTGGTCAATGCAAGAGCCGCCGGCGCTTCGTAGATCTCGCGCGATTTGATCCCCACGAGACGATCCTCGACCATGTCGACCCGTCCAAACCCGAACGAGCCGGCGATTTTGGTCAAGGCCTGGATCAGAGCGGCCGGTTCCAGCGTCTCACCATCGAGGGTCACGGGGAGGCTCTTCTCGAACCCCACGACGATCTCTGCCGTTCCGGAGGCGCCCTCGGGGTCCGACGTGAGCGCGAACACATCCCTCGGAGCTTGTTCCCACGGGTCCTCGAGTACACCGCATTCGATGCTGCGACCCCACAGGTTCTCGTCGATCGAATACGGAGACGATTTGTCGGTCTCGATAGGGAGGTCGCGCCGGCGCGCGTAATCAATCGCCGCGGCGCGATCCATGTCCCAGTCCCGCACGGGGGCCAACACCTCTAGGTCGGGAGCCAGGGCCCCGAGCGACACCTCGAATCGCACCTGGTCGTTGCCTTTGCCGGTGCAACCGTGAGCGACGGCGTCTGCATCGAGGTCCGATGCCGCCTCCACCAGGGCCTCCGCTATCAGTGGCCGCGAGAGGGCCGAGACGAGCGGGTACTTCGATTGATAGAGCGCGTTCATCCGAAGGGCTTTGAAGCAGAACTGCTCGGCGAATCGTTCCTTCAGGTCCACGACTCGGGCGACGGTCGCCCCCAGGCGGCCGGCGCGCTCGGCGGCACGGGCCAGATCCCCGGGCTGTCCGACGTCCACGGCGATGGCCACGACGTCGTAACCGCGCTCGGCCAGCCATGGGATCGCCACCGAGGTGTCGAGACCACCGGAGTAGGCAAGCACGACCTTCTTCATCGAGCCATCTCCGACAGCGCCTCGTGCTCGCCCCGCCACTCGTCGGCAAGCCAGCGCGCGGTCGCCTCCGATGGAGTGGCGACGAAGACGGTGTCGTCTCCGGCCACGGTGCCCATCACGGCATCGAGAGGGGACTGATCGATCGCTCGCGCCACGGCGGAGGCGTGACCCGGCGGGGTCTTGACTACGACCAGCGTCGCGGCCTGCATGACGTCGAGCGCGAACTCGCCGAGCGTCCTGTCGAGTCTGCGGCCGACGAGGTCGCCATTTCCGACGGGAGGAATGTCCTCCGGCAGCCGGTAGGAATATCCCTCCGCCACGCGTACCTTGGTTGCGCCGAGTTCGCGCAGGTCCCGTGAGACCGTGGCTTGAGTGACGTCATGACCGCGCCCGCGCAAGGCCTGAACGATGTCTTCCTGGCTGGATGCCTGACCGCGGTGCAGAATCTGAATGAGGTCTCTACGGCGATCGGGTCTCATTCAAAACCTCCTCGAGAACCTTTAGTCCGTGATCTATTTCGTCATCCGAGACGGTGAGAGGTGGGGTTATCCGTACGACGCGCGGAGTGGCGTCGTTTACAAGAAGACCCCTATCCAGAGCGTGAGAGGCGATCTCGCGCGCGAGGTCCTGAGAGAAGCCAAGCCCGATCAGAAGCCCCCGGCCTCGAACGTCGGCGCGGGACCCCACGAGTCGTCGCAAACCGTCGCTCAAGCGTTGTCCCGCGCGGGCGGCGCGATCCACGAGATCGTCGGATGCGATTATCTCGAGCACGGCCAGGGCGGCCGCGCACGGCACCGGCCCTCCTCCGAAGGTGCTGCCGTGGTCGCCCATGACGAGGGTTTGGCCGACCTCGGGGCGCGCCAGGCAGACTCCAATCGGGAACCCACCCCCCAGCCCCTTGGCCAGGCACACGACGTCCGGGACGATTCCGGCGTGCTCGTGCGCAAAGAACGCGCCGGTTCTCCCAACCCCCGTTTGCACCTCGTCGAGCACGAGCAGAGCGCCGCTCTCGTCGCACACTCGTCGGGCCGCGGCGAGGTAATCGCCGGGGGGAACGACGACCCCAGCCTCCCCCTGGATTGGTTCTAGCAGGACTGCGGCGACGTCGTCGCCAACCGCCGCCTCGAGCGCATCGCCGTCGCCGAAGGGCACGTGCACGAAACCGGGAACGCAAGGTTCAAACGGGGCGCGTTTGGTCGGCTGACCGGTGGCCGACAGGGCGCCGAACGTCCGGCCGTGGAACCCTCCCTCCGCCGCGACGACGCGGGAGGCCTCGGGAGATTGCCGCGTGGTCGCCCATTTCCGCGCCAGCTTCAGGGCGCATTCGATCGCCTCGGCCCCGGAGTTGCAGAAGAACGAGTCGAACCCCCCACTGATTTCGGCGAGCCTGGAGGCCAGCTCCTTCTGGGGCGTCGTCGCGTAGAGGTTGGAGATATGGACGAGAAGGCTCGCCTGCTCGGCCACGGCCGCGGCGACCCGGGGGTGTGCGTGCCCCACGGACGCGACGGCAATCCCCGCCGTGAAGTCGAGGTAGCTGCGGCCGCTCGCGTCGGTCACCCAGCATCCTCTGCCGGATACGAACTCGACCGGCCAGCGACGGTAGGTCGGCATCATGTGGTCGGCGGTGGTTTCAACCACGACACTCACGGCAGCACCTGAGTTCCCACTCCGTCGTTGGTGAAGATCTCGAGAAGAAGCGCATGCTCGACCCGGCCATCGAGGATGTGGACCTTCTGCACTCCGCGCCCGAGGGCTTCGATTGCACCCCGAGCCTTCGGCTGCATGCCGTCGGACAGCGATGCCAGCAAAGAGTGCAGATCCTTGGCGGTCATCTCCGAGATGAGGGACCCGGCGTCGCCGAGGTCTCTATACAGACCCTCGACGTTGGTCAGATAGACGAGCTTCGTTGCGCCGAGGGCCGACGCGATCGCGCCCGCCACGGAGTCGGCGTTAACGTTGAGAGGTTTGCCGGACGCGTCTGCCGCCACCGATGCCAGCACGGGAGTATGGCCGGCGTCGAGCAGGCTCTCGATTACCTCAGACCTGACGGCCTCGACCGAACCCACTTCGCCGAGACTGCGCCCGCCGGAACCGAGGAGCCGTCGTCCGATCAAAACGCCGGCGTCGATGCCGGAGAGTCCGATTGCCGAGAGGCCCGAAGCGCAAAGAAGGCCCACGAGGTCGGAGTTGATCGAGCCGATCAGGACCTGCCTGACGATTTGCATGGATTCCGGATCGGTCACGCGCAGACCGTCCACGAACCGGGCCTCCACTCCGGCCGCCTTCATGGCCGTCGTAAGTTGCGGCCCGCCGCCGTGAACCACCACCAATCGCACACCGACGAGTGCGAGAAGCGTCAAGTCTTGAGCCAGCAGACCCGCAGTTCTTTCCTCTTGCAGGGCCTCGCCTCCGATCTTCACCACGATCGTGGTGCCGCGATAGGCGCGCATGTAAGGAAGCGCCTCGATGAGGACGCCTGCCCTGGCATGAGGCCCTGTTTGCGCAAGAACGGTCAACTCATGCCTCCCGCGTTCAGTTCGACGTAGGTCGCGGAGAGATCGGAGGTCAGAACCTCGGCCGAGCCGGGTCCATGGCCCACCTCGCAGGTCACCACGACCTCGCGACCGCTCATCGATTGCGTCGCGTGCTCGATCGATCCGACCGGCCGCCCGTCGAAAACGAATTCGTTGCCAATGGAGACCCGTACACGCTCGATGGGGAGGGATCGCTCGATTGTTCCCAGGGCGGCCAGCACGCGGCCCCAGTTGGGATCTCCACCGTTCACCGCGGCGCGCCACAGAGCCGAGCCCGCGACGGCGCGTCCCAGGGCGACGGCATCGGCATCGCTCTCGGTACCGCCAACGACGACCCGTACGAATTTCGTCGCTCCCTCGGCATCGGCCACGATCTGCCGGGCGAGATCCCAGCACACCTGCGTGAGCGCCTTCTCGAAGAGGTGGGGGTCGACCTCCTCCGATCGCTCCGTGGCGACCAGGAAGACCGAGTCGTTGGTGCTCTCACAAGCGTCCACGCAGATCCGGTTGAAAGATTTGTCGACCGCCCCTCGGACGGCAAGGGCAAGAGATTTCGGATCGAGGACGGCGTCGGTTGCCAGAAACGCCAGCATCGTGGCCATGTTGGGAGCGAGCATGGCCGCACCCTTTGCCACTCCGACAATGGTTGCCTCGCCGATGCGGGCCGAGGCCCTCTTCAGGGTGGTGTCGGTCGTCAGGATCGACTTCGAGAACGATTCCGTGTCCGCGCTCGTGTCCGTGATGGCTTGGGGAAGGTGGCGTTCGATTTTTTCAATCGGAAGGGGGACGCCAATGGGACCGGTCGAGGCGACCAGAATCTCATTCGGCGCACGCGAAAGGGCCTGTGACGCGCCGGTTGCGATTCGCTCCACCGCTTGCGACCCGGCCGGGCCGGTGCAGGCGTTGGCGTTCCCGCTGTTGACGACTATCGCCGAGACCCGCTTTCCGAGCAGACTCCGGCACCACCGGACCGATGGAGCGGCGGCCCCGTTGCGCGTAAAGGCGCCGGCCCACAGAGCGGGTGTTTCGAGAACGATCATCCCGAGATCGAGCTTGCCCCCGCGCTTGATCCCGCAGGACGTGCCCGAGCTCGCCACGCCCAACGGCCACCTCACGGCCAGATCCCCAAACTCGAAAGCCCGGTCGTCTCCTCGAGTCCGAGGACGATGTTCGCGTTTTGTACCGCTTGACCCGCAGCGCCCTTTCCGAGGTTGTCGAGGGCCGCGGAACAGATGAGCCAATTCGCTCGACCGTCCAGCCGCGCCGAGACGTGCGCGCGGTTCGTGCCGCTCAGGGACTTCGATTGAGGCCACTGCTCGATGACGTCGACGAACGCTTCGCCCTCATATGCCTCGGCCAGAACGGAAAGAGCATCGGCGTCGGATATCTCGGAGGTCGGACGCGCCCGCGCCGTCACAACGATCCCACGCGCCATCGGGGCGAGATGGGGGGTGAAGGAGATCGTCGACTCGAGTCCGCTCAACCGTTGCAGTTGTCGCTCCATTTCGGCGACGTGACGGTGGGGAGTCGGTCCGTAAGCCTGCGCGCTTCCGGCGGCCGAGGCGTGGAGCAACCGGTCCTCGACCTGCCGACCGGCCCCCGAGTACCCGGAGATCGCATCGACGATCACATCGGTGTCGATGAGACCGGCGCGCGCGAAGGGAACGAGGCCCAGAAGGACGGCCGTCGGATAGCAGCCCGGGTTCGCCACCCGCGACGCCGACGCCACTTCGGCGCGCGCGAACTCCGGCAGCCCGTAAGCCCAAGCGGGATCATCCCGGTAGTCGTCGGAGAGGTCGATCACGACCTCCGCGGCTATCTCGCCCGCCAGGGGAGGCAGGGCTCCCCCGGGAAGACAACAGAAGCAGACGTCGACCGGGGTCGCCGCGGTCTCGGTGAGGTCGCCGAGGGCCCCGTCGAAGACGCCGGTGAGCTGAGGATGGAGGGACGCGATCCGGGCCCCGGCACGGGTGGAGCCCCCCCACGCCACCGCGCTCACGGCGGGGTGCGATGCAAGCAGCCGGAGCAGCTCACCTCCCGCGTATCCCGATGCGCCCAAAACGCCTGCAGTTAGCGCCATTGCTGCATCATAATGCAAAAATCTGAATAGTCATGCGACTTGACGCCCGACCCTTGGGGAAGGAAAATCTCCTCACTCATCGAGAGGGGTGGAGGGACCCAGCCCGAGGAAGCCCCGGCAACCGCCCTTGCGGGAAAGGTGCCAAATCTGGCCCGGCAGAGCCGGGGAAGATGAGTGGCGCTCGGCGTCTCCCCGGCACCAGAGTTCCGAGGAGGTCCCAGCGATGAGTGCCACAACCGTCCCCGAGATTCCCCAGCTCGACGCTTCCCTCGGCCTGATCGGTCTCACCTGCCGGGAGTGCGGCCGAGCCCACGACGTCGGTCCGGGTCATGTTTGCGATGAATGTTTCGGGCCCCTGGAGGCGTCTTACGACTACGAACGCGTGGCCGCTGCGATCTCCCCCGAGTCGATCGCCTCCGGGCCCTCATCGCTTTGGCGCTACCTCTCGCTGCTGCCTTCACCGGAAAACAACCGAGTCGACATCGGGGCCGGGTTCACCCCCCTGCGCGAGGCACCGAGGCTCGCAGCGGAGCTGGGACTCAGGCGGTTATGGCTCAAGAACGACGCCGCGAATCCCTCTCATTCGTTCAAGGACAGAGTGGTTTCCGTCGCGCTCAGCGCGGCGAAACACTTTGGATTCGAAACCGTTGCCTGTGCATCGACCGGGAATCTGGCAAATGCGGTGGCCGCACATGCTGCGGCGACGGGTCTGCGAAGCATTGTTTTCGTGCCCGTGGGGCTTGAGAGCGGAAAGCTCGCGGCAACCGCGGTCTTCGGCGGTCATCTGGTAGAGATCGAAGGAAGTTACGACGACGTCAACCGGCTCTGCGCGCAGCTGTCGGAAGTCAAGCCCTGGGCTTTCGTCAACGTCAACCTTCGTCCTTACTACTCGGAAGGCTCCAAGACGCTTGCCTTTGAGGTCGCGGAACAGTTGGGCTGGCGTTCACCCGACACAGTGGTCGCCCCCGTTGCCTCGGGCTCGTTACTGACAAAGCTCGGAAAGGGCTTCCGCGAATTGCGAAAGGTCGGTTTGATCGACGATGCCGAAACTCGACTCTTCGGAGCCCAGGCCGACGGGTGCTCACCGGTGGCGAGGGCTTTTGATGCCGGAGCGGAGGATGTGGCACCGATGCGACCCGACACGATTGCAAAGTCATTGGCGATCGGCACCCCGGCCGACGGTTACTACGCGCTTAGGGAGGTGAGGGCAACCGGCGGAGCCGTTACGGCCGTGCCCGAGGGAGCGGTCGCCTTGGGGATCAGATTGCTCGCCGAGACCGAGGGTCTCTTTACCGAGGCCGCCGGAGGAGTGGCGATATCTGCGCTGGAGAAACTCGTTGCGAACGGGACGATCGCCCCCGACGAAGAGACAGTCGTCCTTCTCACCGGAATGGGGCTGAAGACACTCGAAACCTTGGGCGATCGACGCGCGAGGCGACCTATCGCCGCGAGCGTTGCTGCGGTAGAGGAGTTTCTAAGTGAAAGGAGACAATGATGAGCACCACCGTTCGCATCCCCACTCAACTCCGGACCCTCACCGACGGCGCCGATCAGGTCACGGCCCGAGGGGTCACGATTGCGGAGCTCATCGTCGACCTCGAGTCCGCTCATCCGGGCATACGGCAGCGACTGCTTGACAAGGAAGGGAAACTCCGCCGGTTTGTGAACCTGTACGTCGGCGACGAGGACGTTCGGCTTCTCAAGGGTCTCGACACTCCCGTTCCGGAGGGAACCGAGGTCTTGATCATTCCGGCCGTCGCGGGGGGCTGAAACCCCCGGGAGCGACTGGAGGGACCAAAGGAAATAACCTCCCCTTATGGGGAGGCCCAGGCTTGCGATCGCGGCCGGCAACCGACTGGGGGCCGAGGCCGCCGCGGCCGTGGCCTCTGAAGGGGGGAACGCGGTCGACGCGTGCCTTGCCGCCGCCGTCATGGCGTGGGTGGTCGAACCCTTTTTCGCTTCGATCGGGGGTTCGGGATTCATCGCGACGCGTTCACCGGACGGAACCATCGACATATTCGATGGGAACAATGCAATGCCCCACACCGTTCCGACCGAACCCGGTCAGGGAATGAGACGCACGTACCTCGATTACTCAAACGGCATGTACACCGGGATAGGTGGTGGCTCGGTGGCCGTCCCGGGGGTTCTCGCTGCCGTTTACCAGGCTTGGAAAGCGCATGGTCACATCGACTGGCCCGCGCTTTTCGAACCGGCGGTGAAGGCGGCGAGGAACGGCGTCGACTTCCCTCGAACCTCGGCCTACTACCTCTCGGTTACCTACAAGGAGATCTGGTCGCTCTACGACGAGCCCCGGGAACTTTTTTCCAGCGACGGGCATCCCCTTCAAGAGGGGGAACCTCTTGTCCAGCCGCAGCTCGCCGAGGCTCTGGAGCTCGTGGCGAAATCCGGTCCCGGCGCGTTTTACGAAGGGGTCTTGGGCGAAGAGATCGGCAATGCCATCCAGGCCGACGGCGGCTTCCTATCGGTGAGCGATCTCAAACAGTTCGAAGCTCAGACTCGAGCACCCGTTTCTACCGACGTCTTCGGATGGAAGATCGAATCGAATCCTCCTCCTGCCGCCGGTGGAGTGGTCGTCACGCACATGTTGAGCCTCCTCGAGGGAACCGACCTGTCCGACCCGGTCGATCGCCTGCGCGCCTTTGTGGAAGCCGAGCGCGCCGCCCTCGGCTACAGAGGCGAGCTTTACCAGGAGCCGGGACAGATAGCGGGCGCGGTCGAAGAGTCCATCTCCCGGCGGCGACGGGGCGCTCGGTCCGCCGACACGACCCACAGTTCCACCGCCGATTCGGAGGGGTTTGTCTGTTCGATCACCGAGTCGAACGGCTATGGATCGGGTCTGTTGGTTCACGGGATGCTGCTGAACAACACCCTGGGCGAGGAGGAATTGAATCCTCTTGGCGCGCACCGTCTGCCCCCGGGATCGCGCTGTCACTCCAACATGGCTCCCACGATCGCGACCAACAACGAGGTCTGCGTCGGAATCGGATCCCCCGGGGCGGACAGAATCACCGGCGCCGTCGCCCAGACCTTTCTCGCAATTGCCGTCGACAAGATGTCGTTGAAGGACGCGGTCGCCGCGCCCCGGGCACACTTGGCGTTGAGGCCCGACGGACCGCTTCTGTGCTACGAGCCCACTCTGCCCGGGGACGTTATCGAGGAATACGTGCCGCGTCCCTACGAGGAGCTCCACATGTTCTTCGGTGCCGTCCAGGCTGCCTCGGTGGACTCTGGGGGCCGCGTCGACGCTGCCCACGACCCGCGCCGGTCCGGCGGAACGGCGTTCGTCTGACCTCTTCCTCAAGGAGATCTTGCTGTTTGGTCGACTCGTTCCAAGAAATGTGTTCCGTTACAACCTTATGTCCGTTACATCCGTTTTCTCCTGAGAATTAGACAGAAAAACCAAAGTTTCTCTTCGTAATGGCCGACCAGGTTGCTAGGCTCCAGATCGTCCGTTCCGCCCATCGCGCGTCCTGGAGGTTAAATGCGTCCAAGTCGGACTCCGTTGAAGCTCGTCATGTCTTTTGTATTGCTCGTAGGTGCAATTGTGTGGAGTTCTCCCATCAAAGGTGTCGCCCAAGACACGAGTGATGGGGCCAAGAGGGCCGGCTCCGGCGGAGTTGTGGGGGCGACCCTACCGAGGCCCCAACGCGTCGCCGCACTCGAGTACTGGACGGAAGAACGCATGCGGAACGCCATTCCCATGGAGGCAAGGGTGAGCGGCGAGGCCCCAGACGGAGACGTCAGCTCGGACGACGCAGGTGGCCCTCCGGTCTCGATCAGGGGACGGGCTCCCGCGTCCGCGAGAAGCTTTGGTGGAGACGAGCCCGAGGGACGTACCGTCGGCGATCCCGAGCCGGTTGGATACACCTATCCCTTTCCCTTCACTCGGCATGGGGTCGACGGCAAATACACTCGTTATCCCTACAGGACCGTCGGCAAGATCTTCTTCACGCAAGGGGGCTCGAACTTCGTGTGCTCCGGCGCCTCCGTCGTCAGTTCTCCGAACAACGCCGTCTACACCGCGGGCCACTGCGTTTCCGACGGGGCCGGAGCCTTCTCCACCAACGTGGTGTTTTCGCCGGCTCGTAAGAACAGCAGGAACAGATATGGACTCTTTCCGGGTGGTCAGCTCTGGACGACCAGTGCGTGGCACTTCAATGGCGACTTGACCCGCGACTTCGCCGCGTTCGCGGTGGGGACCAACGGGGCGGGCAACACGCTCCAGAGCCGGGTAGGAACACTGGGCTTCCAGTACAACCAGAGCCGCGTCCAGCACTGGGACACCTTCGGCTACCCGGCCACCGGCGGGTTCACCGGTGAGACCCAGATCACCTGCAAGGCCTCCCATGCCGTCGACGACACGGGGATCCCGGGAGGGGGCCCCGATCCGATGGGTATCGGATGCGACTCGACGGGTGGAGCCTCGGGAGGTCCGTGGATAACGATGTTCCTGCGGGGCAGCTTCCTGAACAGCGTCAACTCGTACAAGTACCCATCCACCCAGCCGGGCGCGATGTACGGGCCCTATTTCGACATTCTCGCCAACCAGGTGAGATGTGCTGCCGCGACCGGCGGAAGCACGACCTGTTAGGCGCCGACGTTCTTGCGTAAGGTGGGCTCTCGCCTCGGCGGGGGCCCATCCTGTTTGAACTGGGTCAGATGGCGCGATCGTTCGTGCATCGAGCGGATGTCGTTGTAAGCGGCGTCGTCCACCGCGATGAACCGATCAAACAGGGTCTTGTCCAGTTCATGTCTTGCCGCGGGTTCTCTTCCGAACGAGCAGAGGATCTCTCGGAGTTCGGTTTTAAGGGCCGACGGTAGCCCGCGGCGCGCGACCAGGGGCTGGATCGTGGATGGGCCCAGCACTTCGATGATGCGCAGCTGATCGCCAAGTTCGGGTCTCAGTCCCAATTCGATCTCGAGAACCTGAGAGTCGATGGCCGCGGCCTCGACGGCGCCGCCGACCACGAGGTCGATTGATGTCTGGTGGTATCCGGCTCTCACGATGTCGCCGAAAAAACTCCAGTCCTCGTCCATCTCCGCAAGGCGGTGGCGAACTATTCCATAGCCCGATTGCGAGAGCGGCTCGTTGTACGCCCACGTCTTTCCACGCAGGTCCGTAAAGCGCCGAACGTCGGAGTCGTGGCGGACGATCACGTCGGAAAAGTAAATAGGCCGTCCTTCGTAACGGTGCCCGACAAGTATCGGAGCCACAATCGGTTCCACGGATGGTTCGGGGCGGTCGGCAAGGACGACGTAGGGGAGTCCGCAAATGAACGCGGCGTCGGTCTTACCCGCATCGAATTCGTCGAGCGACGCGCCCACGTGGAGGTCCGTCTCGATTCCGAGAGACTTCCCGACGAAGTCCGTGATGTACTGGTAGGTGGGCCAAACACTCGGGGCGAGAAAAGATGCGAACCGGAGTATTTTCATGTTCCTTCTCTGGCTATTCCTACGCTTCGGTGATTTCGATCGATTCAATGTAGACCGGGACGAGTGGCCGGGTGGCGACGGCGGGATCGTTTCCGACCTGAGTTTCCTGTGTATAGATCCTCTTAAGCGTCTGAAGGGATTCCTCGTCCTCGAGATCGACCTTCCCGAAGACCGGATAATCGGGACGGAATCCCGCGGGCTCGAAACCCTTCTCTTCGGGATCGGGGTCGACCTGCGGCGGGTCGTGCACCACGATGAAGAACTCGCTACCGGTGGTCCCGGGCCCCTCGTTCGCCATCGCCACCGTCCCGAACGTATAGACGGCGGGGGAGCTCGGGTACTCCTCGCGGATCGTGTATCCGGGACCTCCGGTCCCGTCCGGACCGGGCGCGCCTCCCTGAATCACGGCGTTTCGCTCGACGCGGTTGAACCGAAGCCCGTCGAAAAAGCCCTCTCGGGCAAGGAATACAAAGTTGTTGACCGTCCGCGGCGCGGATTCCTCCAGCAGATCCATCTCGATCGCGCCGCAGGAGGTCTCGATCACCGCGCCGTAGTCGACGCCTCGACGAAGAACTTCCTCGGGTCGGTCGAACGTGAGGGGATTTGCCTCGGGAGGCGCATCGGCGCCGCACGCGGCCGGCGGCAAGGGCTCTTCGGTCTCGGCCGGCGCGGGGGGCGGCGCTTCGTCCGAGGACCCGGCGAGCGTCGCGCCCAGCAGAGCGAGCGTTACGAAGAAGCCCGCCACCATCGTGAGACGCACCGTTCGCCGGCGCCTCAGCGCCTTGCGTCGCTCTTCGGGATCCAACTACCGGTCCACGCCTAAGCCTCGGTGATCTTCACGTCCTCGATGTAGACCGGCACCTCTGGGACGGTGGCGGCGGCGGGATCCTGCCCCCCCGCGACCGGCCGGGTCGAGATACGCGTCAGCGTCTGGACGGACTGTTCGTCGCCGGGATCGACCTCGCCGAAGATGGAGTAATTCGGTGGATATCCAGCCGGCTCGAAACCCCCTTCGGGGTCGGGATCCCGGACCACGACGAAGAACTGGCTGCCGCCCGTGTCGGGGCCGGAGTTCGCCATTCCGACAGTCCCGTAGACGTAGTCTTTGCGGCTTTCGGGCAGCTCGTCGGGGATCGCGTAGCCGGGTCCGCCCTGGCCGGTCCCCTCGGGGTCGCCTCCCTGGATCACCTGGTTGTCCTCGATTCGATGGAAGGTGAGTCCGTCGTAAAAGTTCTCGCGCGCCAGAAAGACGAAGTTGTTCACCGTCTCGGGAGCCTCGTCCTCCAGGAGGTCCATCTCAAAAGAGCCACACGAAGTCTCCATGACCGCCCCGTAATCAACGCCCTCCTCTAACCGCATCGGCGGCGGGCTGTCGTATTGGTGGGGGCTTGCGGCCTCGGGGGCGTCCGCTCCACACGCGGCGGTCCCTCCGCCTTCGTCGCTCTCATCGTTGCCCGTGAACAGAGCGAGGCCGATAACGCCGAGCAACAAGACGCCTACCACCGCCGCCCGAATGATGCGCCGGCGCTGCGCGGCAGATCTTTGAGCGGCCGCGATCGCGGCCCTCCTCTCTTTCTGACGGGCTCGTTTATCGGCCTTTCCCAAGGTTCCTCCACTTGGCCTGCCTGCGAAACGCACGGGCAGTCCCGTCCAACCGCTCGTTAGACAGACGGTCGAGATGATAGGCGGTGGCCGACCTTACCGATTCGGGATCGGCGGGGCCCTGCAAGACGCCGTCGGCAATGCCGAGATCTCTTAGGTCGGCCGCCGAGACCCTTAAAGCCGAGGCCGCCTCGGCGTCGCGGGCCGGGTCGCGCCACAGGATCTCGGCGGCGAGATCGGGAGCTATCACCGAGAACATCGCGTCGGAGTAAATCAGCAGGAGGTCCCCCGCGGCGAAGGCCAGAGCGCCTCCGCTTCCGCCCTCTCCGGTGACGATCGACAGCACCGGGACCGGCGCCGTGAGGATTGTCTGGAACAGGGCGGCTATCTCCCACGCCACGCCCCCACGTTCTGAACCAGGGGACGGATCCGCGCCCGGGGTGTCCACGAGCGTGACGACCGGGAGGGACAGTCGGGAACCGACGGCGATCGCCCGCCGCGTTTTTCGGTAAGCCGCGGGACCCGGGTTGTGCTCGCGGTCGAGTGCTACCAAGATGCAGCGTCGACCCATCACGCGCGCCAGCATCGTCACTACGGCGGGATCGTCTCGTCCCTCTCGGTCACCTCGCAACTCGAAGTGGTCGCCCAGTTCGCGCGCAATTCCGGTGGCGCTGGCCCTGTTCGGATCGCGCACCGCAGGCCACGGAGTGGCACCGACCTGAGTACGGACTTCCGGCTTCTCGCCGGAGGTCGGTTCCTCCGGAGAGTCGGGACGCAGCAGGTCGAGACAGTGCGCGACGCGGTCCCGGACCGCGTCCGCCGCGGCCACTTCGTCCACGAGCCCGCTTTCGACCGCGGCCCGGGCATTGTGAGAATCCTCGCCTGGGGGGGCTCCCGTTACCAGCTCAACGAGTCGCGGTCCGGCGAAACCGATCGTCGCGTCGTCCTCGGCGATCGTTACGTCTGCCAGTGAACCGAGACTTGCCAGCACACCGCCCGTCGTCGGATGACCGAGAACTGCCACAAACGGTTGCGCGGCCCGCTCAAGGGCCAGCCGGGCCGCGACCGTCTTCGGCATTTGGATCAGAGAACGCATCCCCTCTTGCATGCGCGCCCCTCCGGTGGCCGTTCGTAGGACGAAAGGAATCTCGCGTTCGGCCGCGGCCTCCATCGCTTCGGCAAGCCGTTCTCCGGCTACCTCACCCATGCTTCCGGCGAGGAAATTGAATTCAAAGAGAGCCAGCACGACATCGCGACCACCAATGGTCGCTCCGCCGGTAACGACGGCCTCGTTGGATCCCGACTGGGCGCGAGCGCGCTCGATCATCGACCGGTAGTCCGGAAAGCCGAGCGGATCCTCGCTCTCGCGGGCGTCTTTGAAGGGGCGAAACGTTTCCGGATCCGCGAGCGCGTCTATCTCTGTCATCTTTGGGTCCCTTGCGACCTGCTAATGTCCCAAAACGGTAGCAAGACCGATTCCGCCGCCGCCCGAGGTTGAAGAAGGGGAAGGCTCCGCAGGCAGGATGACGAGCTCAAGGCCACGCGTACTGGTCGCGAAGCCGGGACTGGACGGCCATGACAGAGGCATAAAGGTGGTGGCTCGCGCCCTTCGAGATGCCGGCATAGAGGTCATTTACACGGGACTCCATCAGACTCCCGAGCAGATCGCTTCGGCCGCCGTACAGGAGGACGTCGATGCGGTCGGGCTGTCCTGTCTCTCCGGGGCCCATATGACACTTTTCCCACGCGTGGTCGAGTTGATCAACGAGCAAGGTGGCGACATCACCGTGTTCGGTGGAGGAATCATTCCGGACGCAGACGTTCCAAAGCTGAAGGACGCCGGCATCGCCGAGATCTTCACCCCCGGAACCCCAACCACCGAGATCGTCGATTGGGTTAATCAGACCCTGGGTGCCGCCGCCCCGGCTACCGGGCATCAGTCCTAGTGGACCTATTCGAGTATCAGGGTAAGGAGATTCTCCGGAAGTTCGACGTCCCGGTACCCGAGGGCCGCGTCGCCTCCACCCCGGACGAGGCCGGGAACGCGGCGGAGGGGCTCGGCGGAAAGGTCGTCGTCAAGGCTCAGGTCCAGGTGGGGGGTCGCGGCAAGGCCGGAGGCATCAAGCTGGCGTCCTCGCCGGACGAAGCGAGAGACGTTGCCGGTCGAATACTCGGCATGGATATACGAGGTCACGAGGTCAAAAGAGTCCTCGTCGAGCGGGCCGGCGACATCAAGTCCGAGTACTACCTCTCCATTCTTCTGGATAGATCTGACCGCAACTTCTTAGCGATGATGAGCGCCAAAGGCGGTGTCGACATCGAGGAGGTTGCCGAGACCGATCCGGACGCCATTGCCCGGGTGCACATCGATCCCCTTCTCGGAATCTCGGACTTCCACGCGCGCTCTTTGGTGTTTGGTTCGAAGATCGACGACGACGCCCGAAAGGAGGCGATCGGCGTCATCCCAAAGTTGTACGACGCGTTCGTCGGGCTTGATGCCTCGCTCGTAGAAGTCAACCCTTTGGTCCTTACGGGTGAGGGACGCGTGGTCGCGCTCGACGCAAAGGTTTCACTCGACGACTCCGCCGAGTACAGGCATCCTTTCTTCGCCGAATTGAAATCTGCCCACGAGGTCCCCGAGCAGGAGCGGCTGGCGAAAGAGAAGGGACTCAATTTCATAAAGCTGGACGGCAACGTCGGGATCATCGGAAACGGGGCCGGACTCGTCATGTCGACTCTGGACGTGGTCAAGGCTGCCGGTGGGGAACCGGCGAATTTCCTCGACGTCGGAGGCGGAGCGGGGGCAGAGCTTCTCTCGAACGCGCTGGAGGTGATCATGTCGGACGCAAACGTGAAGAGCGTGCTGGTAAACATCTTCGGGGGCATTACCCGTTGCGACCTGGTGGCCGAGGGGATCATCGATGCCTTCGAGAGGCTCGATGTGCGGGTGCCCGTCGTCGTAAGGCTGGACGGTACGAACGCCGAACAGGGACGGAAGATGCTGGCCGATGCTCCGCACGAGAAGCTTGTGCCGGCGGAAACAATGCTCGGGGCGGCGGAAAAAGCAGTGGAGCTTGCCTCCTGATGGCCATTCTGGTCGACGACGAGACGCGCCTCGTCGTCCAGGGACTCACCGGCCGCGAGGGTTCCTTCCACGCCCGTCGCAACCGCGACTACGGGACCAAGCTCGTTGCCGGAGTCACGCCGGGGAAGGGCGGCACCGAGTTCGAGGACACGCCGGTCTTCGACACGGTTTCAGACGCGGTCGAAAAGACCGGTGCAAACGTCTCGATGGTGTTCGTCCCACCGCGCTTTGCGGCCGACGCGATCCTGGAGGCCCACGACGCCGGCGTCGACGTGATCATCGCGATCACCGAGGGGATTCCGGCCCTGGACATGGCGCGAGCGACCGCCTATCTCCGAGCGACAGATCGAGAGATGGCACTCATCGGTCCCAACTGTCCCGGGGTCATCTCTCCGGGGAAAGCCAACGTCGGAATCATTCCCGGCGAGATCTGCAAACCGGGCCCGGTCGGGCTCGTATCTCGGTCGGGAACGCTCACCTATCAGATAGTTCACGAACTGAGCCAGAGAGGAATCGGTCAATCCAGTTGTGTCGGAATCGGTGGAGATCCCATTCCCGGCTCGACGTTCATCGACGTGCTGACGTTATTCGAGGCCGATCCCGAAACCAAGGTTGCCGTTCTGGTCGGTGAGATCGGAGGGGACGCCGAGGAGCGCGCCGCGGAGTGGGTCTCGAAGAACATGTCGAAGCCGGTCGTCGCCTACATAGCCGGTTTTACGGCTCCGCCCGGCAAGCGAATGGGTCACGCGGGAGCGATCATCTCGGGCTCAAGGGGGACGGCCCAGGCCAAGGCCGAGGCACTCGAGGCGGCCGGCATCAGGGTCGGTCGAAACCCAACCGAGGTCGCCGAATTAGTGGTCGAAGCCCGGAGTCGGTGACGCTCAAGCGATTAACCGACGCGGCGGGAGCGCCGTGGGAAAGGCCCCTAAGGGGGCGTCTGGACAAACATGTCGTCGAATCAGAAGCCCTCGTCGGAAACCCGCTGGGCGATCCGACGCGGCGTCCGCTTTTCGTCTACGTCCCTGAAGGGATCGAGGGTTCGTCTCCGGTCGCCTCGATCTACGTGATTCAGGGTTTCACTGGCCAGGTCGACATGTGGCTCAACCGGATCGCATTCGAACCATCCATGGTCGAGCGAGTCGACGACCTCTTTTCCACAGGAGGGGTGCCTCCTGCCATCGTCGTCTTCGTCGACGCTTGGACGTCTCACGGCGGATCCCAGTACCTGAACTCGGCCGGCACCGGCCGGTACCTGGATTATCTATGTGACGAGGTCGTCTCCTACGTGGACGACGCCTACCCGACCCACCCGTCCGCTAACCACCGAGGACTTTCGGGGAAGTCGAGCGGCGGTTACGGCGCGATGGTCGTCCCGATGCTGCGCCCCGACGTCTTTCGAGGTTTCGCCACCCACGCCGGCGACGCCTTGTTCGAGAACTGCTACCTCCCCGAGTTCCGTCAGGCGGTTCGAATCCTGAGGGACAAACACGAAGGGTCCTACGAGATCTTCTGGAAGAACCTCGAGGAAGCCGAGGTCTTCGATTGGGAGAGGTTCGGCCCTCCCTTTGAGGTCTACGGTTATGCCCTGTGCTATTCGCCGGACGAAGCCAATCCCGGCAAGGCGTTGCTACCGTTCGACCTCGAGACCGGGACGCTGATCGAGGACGTGTGGTTCAAGTGGCTGGAGCGGGATCCCGTTCGCATGGCGTCGAGGCGCGCCGATGCACTCCGCCAGATGAAATGTATCTACATCGACGCGGGCCGCTCCGATGAGTACTACCTCGATCTCGGAGCACAAGCCTTTTCCCGTGAGTTGCAACGGTTGGGGATCGAACATCACTTCGAGTTGTTCGAAGGCAAGCACGGAGGCATCCAGTATCGCTATCCGCGCGGGATAGAGATGCTCGCTCAGAGGCTGGGTTGATGGCGGGACGTATCGTCGTTCTCGTATCGGGGGCCGGGTCGAACATGCAGGCGCTGGCCGGGGCCTGTCAGCGCGGCGAGGTCCCTGGCGCGGTCGTCGGAGTTGTCGCGGACCGATGGTGCGGCGGCCTGGAGTGGGCCCGGCAGTCGAACTGTCCCTTCTTGTTGCTCGAGCCCAAGAACTTCGGGGGCCGCGACGAGTGGAGCGCGGCCCTCCGAGACCGGATTCTTGAGATCCAGCCGGATCTTGTGGTGTCCGCCGGCTTCATGCGGGTCCTCGCACCCGCTTTCGTCGATGCATTCGCAGGTCGCCTGATCAACCTGCACCCGTCCCTGCTCCCCGCGTTCCCCGGCCCGCATGCGGTGCGCGACGCGCTCGGGGCGGGAGTCAGAGTGACGGGCTCTACGGTCCACTTCATCGATCACCTCGTCGATCACGGGCCGATCATCTTGCAGGAGCCCGTCAGGGTGGAGCCCACCGACACCGAGGAGTCACTTCACGAACGCATCAAGACGGTGGAGCACAGGATGCTGCCGGAGGCCACCCGGCTGATTCTCGAGGGACGTGTCCAGGTGGTCGGGGGGCGGACCCAAATCACCTGATCCGGATCCTCGGTAGCGTTGATCGAAGCTCATCTTGAGACCTCGACAACAATCGCGCTCTCGACGATCGGAAAATGGGTGGTGGTTAGGATCGCCCGGTGATGGTGAAGAGGGCCTTGCTCAGCGTCTCGGACAAGACCGGGATTGTCGAGTTCGGGCGCGGCCTCGCCGACGCGGGCGTCGAGTTGATCTCCTCGGGGGGCACGGCTCGGGCTCTCGCCGAGGCCGGCGTTGAAGTGAAGAAGGTCTCCGAGGTGACCGGGGCGCCCGAGATTCTCGGGGGCCGGGTGAAGACGCTTCATCCCAAGATCCACGGCGGCATCCTGGCGGACCGAAGACGACCGGAACATCTTGCCGAACTGAAAGAGCACGACATCGAGCCGATCGATCTCGTCGTTTGCAACCTCTATCCCTTCGCCAGGACGATCGCCAGTCCCGATGTGACGGAGGACGACGCGGTGGAGCAGATCGACATCGGTGGTCCGGCAATGGTGAGAGCCTCCGCGAAGAACTTCCATTCAGTCTGCGTGGTGGTGAATCCGACTCGCTACGACGAGGTCCTGGCTCAAGTGACTCGGTCCGGCGAGGTCCCCGAACGGCTTCGGCGCGAGCTCGCCTTGGAGGCGTTTTCTCACACCGCCTCTTACGACGCCGCCGTCGCCTCCTATTTGGGAGCGGATGAGGACTGGCCCGAGATCACGGTGGTGTCGGCAAAGAAGGCGCTCGATCTCCGCTACGGAGAGAACCCGCACCAGAGCGCGGCCTTCTATGTCACGTCGAGCCCCCCCTCGGGCGTTGCCGCCGCCGAGCAGCTGCACGGAAAGGAACTCTCTTATAACAACTTCCTCGACACCGACGCGGCCTGGAAACTCGCGCTCGAGCTGGAGGGTCCTGGAGCCGCGATCATCAAGCACTCGAATCCCTGCGGAGTCGCGATCGGCAGCGACGTCGCTGAGGCTTACGCCAAGGCGCTGGAGTGCGATCCCACCTCAGCCTTCGGGGGGATCGTCGCGCTCAACCAAACCTGCAGTCGCGCCGCGGCGGAGGCGGTCGCGGAGATCTTCACGGAGGTGATCATTGCGCCCGACTTCGAGCCCGAGGCGCTGGCCGTTCTTCAGTCCAAGAAGAACCTGCGCATCCTGAGAGGCGGGTTACCCCCCGGACCGGAGGCGGAGATTCGCAGGGTGTCGGGGGGTTTGCTGATGCAATCGCCCGACCCGGTCGACCGGGCCGAGGATGCAAAGGTCGTTACCAAGACCGAGCCGACTCCCGAGCAGTGGCAGGACCTCCGCTTCGCCTGGGTAGTCGCAAAGCACGTCAAATCCAATGCGATCGTTTTCGCCACCGATCTGGCGGCGGTGGGGGTGGGAGCAGGGCAGATGAGCCGCGTCGAGGCAACGGAGCTTGCGGCCAAACGCTCCGGAGGGCGCGCCACCGGTGCGGCGTGTGCATCCGACGCGTTCTTTCCGTTCAGAGATGGACTCGACGCCGCGGTCGCGGCGGGGGCCGCGGCCGTCATTCAGCCGGGCGGGTCGGTGCGCGACGACGAGGTGATCCAGGCGGCCGACGAGCACGGCATCCCGATGGTGTTCACCGGCCGGCGTCACTTCCGTCACTGACCTCACCGACCGCGCCGACCTGGGCCCCTTCGCCGAGTGATCGTGGGCTGAGAATATGTCTCGCCTCACGCCCACGCGGCGGACGATTACCATCGGGCGCGCGCGCCAAAAGACAGGGTTAAGGGGAAGAAAACCGAAGGGGGCACGATGACCGCCAGGATCATCGACGGCAAGGCGATTGCGGCCGACGTCCGCAGGGAAGTGGGCGACGAGACCGAGCGGCTCGGCGAGCGGGGGATCACACCGGGGCTCGCCACCGTGCTGGTCGGCGACGATCCGGCCTCGAAGGTCTACGTCGGCGGAAAACGTAAGGCCTGTGCGGAGGTCGGAATCAAGGCCTGGGATCACGATCTCCCGGCGAGCACTCCTCAGGACGACCTGTTGAGGTTGCTCGACGACCTCAACAACGACTCCGGCGTTCACGGCATCCTCGTCCAGCTGCCCCTCCCCGAGCACATCGACGAACAAGTCGTTCTCGACTCCGTTGATCCCCACAAGGATGCGGACGGATTTCATCCCTACAACCTTGGGCGGTTGCTGTCCGGAAGCCCCGTCGTGGCGCCGGCGACCCCCGCCGGCATCCGAGAACTTCTCGTCAGGTCGGGGATAGAGACCGCGGGGGCCGAGGTCGTGATCGTGGGGCGCTCGAACATCGTCGGCAAACCGCTCGCGGCGATGCTCATGCACAAGGGGCCGGGGGCGAACGCAACGGTGACCGTCTGTCACACGGCGACGCGCGATCTCACCGAGCACACCAGGCGGGGCGACGTCCTCGTTGCCGCTATGGGCAGGCCGAACGTCATCACCGCTCCGATGGTCGCGGAGGGCGCGACGGTGATCGATGTCGGCATTAACAGAACGGAGGAGGGGCTGACGGGGGACGTCGATTTCGACGCGGTGAAGGAAGTGGCCGGCGCCATCACCCCGGTCCCCGGAGGCGTCGGTCCGATGACGATCGCCATGTTGCTGCGCAATGTCGTGACGCTCGCGGGGCAACCCGTCTAAACGATCCCCCTAATCGTCGCTCCCCGAGCCCGATCCGGAGCTGTCGCCACCGCCGGATCCAGAACCACCGCCTCCTCCGCCGGGGCCCGAGTTGTCCCCGCCGTCGCCGTCGCTCCCGGGACCTGAACTGTCGCCGTCGCTCCCGGGGCCGGAGTCGTCGTCGCCACCGGGGCCGGAGTCGTCGTCGTCACTCCCTGGACCGGAGTTGTCGTCGTCGTGTCCGTCGTCGCCACCGGGGCCGGAGTTGTCGTCATCTTCGTCTTCTTGGGATGCCGATGGGCTGGGGGCCGGGGTGGGCGAAGCCGCGCCGCGGCGCGCCTTCAATACCTCGCTAACGTCAACCAGCAACCTCACGGCCCGTTCCTGCGCCTGTTCGACCCGGGCGAGCAACGCCTCTCTCTGATCGGCGTTGACGTCGCCGAGAAGCCTCTTCGCCCTGCCGAGGTCGACGATCGCGTCGAGTGTCATCGATCGGGCTTCGCCCGGGCTGCGGAGGATGATCAGTTCGGCGTCCTCGAGGGTCTCCTCGGCGTCGTCGATACGGCGATCGGCCTCTTCGACCGGGGTCTTCGCCAGACCCACCGACGCGAGTGCCTCTCTGACCGCGTATAGCGCGTCTCCCGGCAACGCGGTCCTTCCAAATCCGGCGATGGCCAGAAGACCCGCGACGACGACCGCCACGGGCGCGAGTGCCTTTAGCGGGGCGAACCGACTGCGCCGCCTTGTCAAGGCTTGAATGAACAGAGATCGCTCTCGAGGCTCCGACGGGGGGCCGCGCCGCAGGCTTTCCTGAACCTCGTCGGCCTGTTGCAACAGCGACGTGATACGCGGGTCGTCGGCGTCCTTGCCACCGCCGAGAGCGCGATCGAGTTTGCGTTCGAGGTCTTCGGTCATCGCTCGCCCACCCTTGCCGCGCGCATCTGCCGGAGGTTTTCAAGAGCCCGAAATTGAAGCTGTCTTATGGCGTTGGCGCTTCTTCTCATGACTTTTCCCGTTTCATGGGTATCGAGGTCGGCTCCGAAGCGCAAGAGAAGGACCTCCCTTTGATCCGGAGCCAGCCGCTCAAGCATTGACTCCAGGTCCCCGCGTTGCTCGCGTTGCAAAACCAGGGTCTCCGGCGTCTCGAGGGTGGATACCTCGCCCACGAGCTCCTCTTGAGCTCGCTCCCTGGACGAGGCGCGCAACGCGTCGACGACGAGGTTCGAGGCGATACGAAATAGCCACGCCTCGAACCCCCCTCCTTTCCACTTGAACCGGTTCAACCCCTTCAGCACTCGAGCGAAGGTCTCGGCGGCCACGTCCTCGGCGGTGGAGTCATCGCTCAGCTTTCCCCGGGCATATCGGAACACCCGAGGGTAGTAGTTGTCGAACAAGACGGCGGCGGCTTCCTCGTCGCCGCGCGCCGCTCGACGCACCTCGGCCTTGAGATCCTCGATCTCCACACTTATGCCCTTCTAACGAGCGGAGTCGGCTCGCGTTATGCCCCGCCGGCACCGATTCAATCTAGCCGTAACGCGGCTCGACCGGCGGGCGTTAGACGCTCCAAAGCCCCTGGAGAGAACAGGCGAATCGAGGAAGGAGTGATTGAGAAGGTGAGCGCAACCGTGATTCAAAGATTCGGCGTGGCGGCCGTTGCTCTGGTCTTTGGGCTTATCGGATTCCTGTTCGGTTTGGCCCAGGATAACGACGCACAGGTTCGAAACGCGTCCGCCCAAACCGTGGCGAAGGACGACGATACGCCCGACGACGAGTTCGCCCGTAAGGAAGAAGATGAGGACGGAGACGGCGATGCCGTCGCCGAGGACGACGACGACAACACGGATGGCACGGGTGACAACACCGACGCCGACACCGCGGGAACCGACGACACCGACGGGGACACCGCCGGGACCGACGACGCCGATGGGACCGACCAGGACACCGATGCCGATACCACGGCTACCGACGACACCGACGGTGACACCGCGGGGACCGATATGGGGACCGACGACACCACGGGGACCGACGATACAGCGGGGACCGATACCGGTGACGACGACGGCGACAACACAGATGGGGACAACTCGAACTCTGGCCCCGGAAGCGGCGGCGGAGACGACGACAACTCCAACTCCGGCCCGGG
The DNA here is from genome assembly GCA_030862065.1 of Actinomycetota bacterium. Lineage (GTDB taxonomy): Bacteria > Actinomycetota > CADDZG01 > CADDZG01 > WHSQ01 > JALZEK01. Next base: position 61,491 of record JALZEK010000080.1, read on the forward strand.
AAGCGGCGACGGAGACGACGACAACTCCAACTCCGGTCCGGGAAGCGGCGACGGAGACGACGACAACTCCAACTCCGGTCCCGGAAGCGGTGACGACGACACCGACGAGACGGACTAAATAAGCCCGGTAACGAACGGACGAAAGGGGCGCCTTCGGGCGCCTCTTTTCGTTGCACACCCAGACGTCACCCAGGCACCATCGGTTAGCCTGCGGTAACAAATCTCGAGTTCCCTAGCACAGGAGTGCCGATGTCTGACAGAACTCATCGAGTGACCTTGATTCCGGGCGACGGAACGGGTCCGGAGATCGCCGACGCCACCCGGCGCGTGCTCGAGGCCTCGGGCGCGAAGTTCGACTGGGACGTCCAGTACGCGGGCGAGAGCGTGATGGACGAATTCGGAACTCCTTTGCCCGATCACGTGCTCGACTCCATCAAGGCCAACAAGGTGGCGATCAAGGGCCCCATCACGACGCCGGTCGGTAAGGGGTTCCGGAGCGTGAACGTGGCCCTGCGAAAGGAACTCGACCTCTACATGTGCTTGCGACCCTGCAAGTACTACCCGGGGGTGCGGACCCGATATGAGGACGTCGACCTGGTGGTGGTGCGCGAGAACCACGAGGATCTGTACGCCGGCATCGAGTTCGAGCAGGGGTCGGCCGAGGCCCGCAAGCTCATCGACTTCCTCGCCGACCTCGGCGCTCGCCGGATCCGGGAGGATTCCGGGATTTCGATCAAACCAATTTCCGTCACCGGAACCAGAAGAATCGTCAAGGCCGCCTTCGATTACGCGATAAAGCATGGTCGCAAGAAGGTCACCTCGGTTCACAAGGCAAACATCATGAAGTTCTCCGACGGGCTGTTCCTTCAGACCTCGCGCGAAGTGGCGGAGGAGTACGCAGACTCCGGAATCGAGTTCGAGGACCGCATCGTCGACAACATGTGCATGCAGCTCGTTCAGAAGCCCGAGCTCTACGACGTTTTGGTCCTCCCCAATCTGTACGGCGACATCATCTCCGACCTCGGAGCCGGGTTGATCGGCGGGCTGGGGGTGGCGCCGGGAGGAAACATCGGCGACGAGGCCGCGGTTTTCGAGCCGACCCACGGCTCGGCCCCCAAATACGCCGGCCAGAACAAGGTCAATCCAATGGCCATGATGCTTTCGGGGGTACTGATGCTGCAACACCTTGAGGAGATGGATGCGGCCGACCGGCTCGAGAGGGCTCTGGCCGACATCATCTCCGAGGGGAAGGACGTCACCTACGACATGAAACCAAACCGCGACGACCCCACTGCGGTCGGCACGTCGGAGGTGGCCGACGCGGTGATCAGAACACTCGAGTCCGCGTAAGAGGAGGGACCGGCATGGCTCAGGGGGACAGAAGAGTCACCGTGGTGGGGGCCGGAAACGTCGGCTCCAATACGGCCAGGAGGATCGCAGAGAGCAATCTCTGCGACGAGGTCGTGATGACCGACATCGTCGAGGG
>JALZEK010000125.1 GCA_030862065.1 Actinomycetota bacterium
CCGGCATGGCTCAGGGGGACAGAAGAGTCACCGTGGTGGGGGCCGGAAACGTCGGCTCCAATACGGCCAGGAGGATCGCAGAGAGCAATCTCTGCGACGAGGTCGTGATGACCGACATCGTCGAGGGTCTTCCGCAAGGGCTCGCGCTGGACATCAATCAATCTGGGCCGGTCGAGGAGTTCGAGGCGCTCGTGGTCGGCACGAACGACTACGCCGACACCGCGGGCTCCGAGGTCACCGTCATCACGGCGGGGCTCCCGCGCAAGCCGGGAATGAGCCGCATGGATCTGCTCGAGAAGAACGCGGAGATCGTGGGCGACGTCACCAGGCAGGTCGTGGACCACTCGCCGAACACGACCATCATCGTCGTATCGAATCCCCTCGACGAGATGACTTTTCTGGCATCGGAGGTCTCCGGTTTCCCCAAGGAACGCGTGATGGGGATGGCCGGAGTCCTCGACTCGTCTCGTCTCCGCTTCTTCATCGCCGAGAAGCTCGAGGTGTCGCCCCTCGACGTCGAGGCGATCACGCTCGGCTCCCACGGCGACCAGATGGTCGCCCTGCCACGTCACGCCACGGTAAAGGGCAAGCCCCTTCCGGAGCTCGTCGACGAGAGGGGACTCGAGGAGTTGTTTCAGAGGACGCGCGACGCGGGGGCCGAGATCGTCGGCTACCTGAAGAAGGGGAGCGCCTTCTACGCCCCGTCCTCCTCGGCCACCGCCATGGTCAAATCGATCCTCTCCGACTCCGGCGACGCGCATCCGACCTGTGCCTGGACGACCGGCCAGTACGGGATCTCCGACGTCTACCTCGGAGTCCCGGCTCGGCTGGGGGCCGGGGGAGTGAGGGAGATCGTCGAACTCGAGCTGAGCGACGACGAATCGATTCGACTGAAGGAAGCCGCCGAGGCGATCCGGCAGAAGTGCGGCGAGATCACAAATCTCGGCAACGAGTAGGGATCGGGAATCCCCTTCCCTCTAAAGCGTTGGAAAAACTATGAAGACCGCTGCCCTAAACGTTTCCGAGTCAACCTTTGAATCAGACGTACTCGAACGATCGCGTCAGGTTCCCGTCGTCGTGGATTTCTGGGCCGAATGGTGCGGCCCCTGCCGCGCCCTCGGGCCCGTTCTCGAACGGCTGGCCGAGGAGGCCGACGGATCCTGGATCCTGGCCAAGCTCGACGTCGATGCGAACCAGATGCTCGCGGCCCAGTTCGGCATCCGGGGCATCCCTGCCGTGAAGGCGTTCAAAGATGGGAAGGAGGTTGCCGAGTTCGTCGGCGCCCTTCCCGAGCCACAGGTGCGGGAGTGGCTGGCGCAACTCGGCCCCTCGCCGGCCGACCTTGCGGTGGAGAAAGCAGAGAGGGCCGAGGGGACGGGAGATCTCGCCACGGCCCGCTCGGAATTCGCGCGGGCTATCGATCTCGATCCAGGGCACGGTCCGGCGCGCGCCGGACTGGCGCGCACTGAAGTCGCGCTGCGTGCGGGAGATGCCGACGAGGACTCAATCAGTAAAAGACTTGCCTCCGACCCGTCTGATGTCGAGACTGCCCTCGCGCTTGCCGACCTCCGAGCGACCCAGGATCGCCTCGATGAGGCGTTCGGTCTTCTCGTCGACACGGTTCGAATCACGTCCGGTGAGAAACGCGATCGCGCCCGCAAGCACCTGCTGAACCTCCTGGAACTCGTTCCGGCCGACGATCCCCGCGCGATGGCGGCCCGCCGCTCGCTCTCCCTGGCCCTCTTCTAGCGCCGAGTGGTCGTCGGTGCGGAATATGTCCGGTGAAATGGCCACTCGGCGAAAAGAGGGCGGTTAGATCGGGGTTCGCTTCGGCTTTCCGGTCGGCGTGCGCGGCAGATCTTCCACCACCTCGATAGCGCGGGGGCACTTGTAGCCGGCGAGGCGTTCGCGCAGCCAGCCTCTCAGTGCGTCCGGGTCTATCGGTTGCCCGAACGCCGGCACGACCAGGGCGCGCACCTCTTGGCCCCATTCGGGATGGGCGGCGCCGTAGACGAGTGCTTCTTGCACCGCGGGATGTTGGACGAGAGCTGCCTCGACCTCCTGTGGGTAGACGTTGATCCCCCCGCTTATCAGCATGTCGTTCTTGCGTCCCGCCAGAAAGAGATAGCCGTCGGCGTCGAGCCAACCCATGTCGCCCACGGTGAAGGCGCCGTCGTCCCAGGCCCCCTCGGTTTTTCGCCGATCCCTCCAGTACTCGAAGTGTTCAACGCGGGGGTCGGTCACCCAGATATCACCGACTTCGTCGGGAGGGAGCTCTTCCATGTCGTCGTCCCGGATCGTGATCGTCACGTCGGCGAGGGGCTTGCCGACGCTGCCCGGCTTTTCGAGCCATTCGTCGGTCGAGATTCGGGTCGCCTGGCCCTCCGTCGAACCGTAGAACTCCCACACCGACCCCCGCGGGTACAGATCAATGGCTCGCCGTTTGGTCTCCTCTCGGATGGGGGCCCCGGCGTGAGCGAGCAGGCGCATCGTGGACAGGTCGTGGCGCTTCAGGACCTTGGGTTCGAGCCCGAGGATTCGCTCGAGGTGGGTCGGGACCATGAACATGGTCGTCGCCCCGAACAATTCGGTCGCGGCAAGCGTCTCTTCCGCGTCGAATTTCTTTTGGATCACGACCGAGCCTCCCGCTTCGAGCGTGCGCGTCGCGAACCTCTGCGGCGCGGAATGGCTGAGCGGTGAGCAGACGAGATGAACGTCGTCGGGTGTCAGGTTCCACAACGTCCGAAACCTTTCCGAGATAAGGGCCGCGTTGCTCTCGTTGAGAGGCGGGACCCAGACCCCTTTGGGCGATCCGGTCGTGCCCGACGTGTAGTGCATCGGCCGCCCGAGCGCGAAATCGGCGATCTTCGCCGGCTTCGCCTCGTGAAGCAGCCTCTCGTACGCGTCCCCGAACGTGACAACGCGCTCGAGTGATGGACGGCCTTCGACGGTGCGATCTGCGAACAACCAGCGGACCTGAGAATCCTCCAGGATGTAGTCGGCTTCCGGTTCGGTCAGGACGCTGTGGATCGGGACCGGGACTATTCCGGTTCGAAGCGCCCCGATAGAGACCTCAAGCGCTTCCCGGCGATTGGCACTCCAAACGGCGATCCGGTCGCGTGGAAGCAACCCCGCGCTGCGAAGCGCCCCGGCAAGCACTTGCTGGCGGTCGTCGAGCTCGGCGAAATTCACGGCGTGACCGAACTCGATGATCGCGGTGGCGTCGGGAGTCGACCTCGCCCGCTCGCCTATCCCCGCCATGGCGTACTAGCGTGAGGACCTGTCCGAGACCAAAGCCCGCGCGATAGGCGGAACGTAGTCGTCGGGGGCCGGACTCCAGCGCGCGGGAGGTCGATCGTCGATCTTCGGCTCGGGCTGAAAATCCAAATACGAGGCGATGACGTTGACTTGCCTGAGGTACCAGGCGAGCTGGGCCGCGGCTATGAGCGCGAACAGCCAGAAGCCCCCGCGCTGCCCGGTGAACCAGAGGGCCGTCAGGCCGTAGACCAGGGTGAACAACACCATTCCCGCGGCGGTGCGGGCGACGACCGCGAGCACCCGGGCGCGGCTCCGGCCGGCGATCGTTGCGTCCGAGGCCATCGCTCGCCTAACCCGGTCGATCTGGAGGATCACGAACCCGCCGTAGACCGCCTGAGCCAGCGCTGCGAAGACGAGCAACCGGTAGGACCAATCTGCCTGTCGCCCGGTTTCGAAGAAGGGACGATTGCGCGCCATCTGCGCCACGAGGGACTCGGGGAGCCGGGCGATCGCGATAAACGCGATCAGGAGGATGATTCCCGATATCCACAGCGAGGTGTATCGGCGAGGAACATGAGACTCCACTTGATGGCCCTTCTCGTTATGGGACTAGCCGCGTTCAGCGTAACCCTCGGCGGACGGGCGAAGCGGGATCGGACTTGACTTGTTTGTGCCATGCGACTGCGTGATGACGGTTTGAACGCGACTCATATCTGGGAAAGTTCGATTTGGTGAGTCCAGTCGCGGATCGCGTCGTCTCGGAATGAGTAGAGCCGGCGAGGCGTGAACATCTTGTTGGTCTCGAACGTCACCTCGGGGGCCTCGGATCGTGAGGTCGTAGACGAGGTGCGCGCCATCATGACTTCTCTGGGAGAGGTGGACTCCGTCGCTCCCGAATCACTCGACGAGTTCGACGGCATGGTTCGCAACGCCGCCGAAGGAGCGGACTTGGTCGTGGTCGCGGGAGGAGATGGAACCACGAACTGTGCGATCAACGCCCTCCACGACCGGCTGGATGATCTGTCCTTTGCGATCGTGCCGATGGGAACCGGCAACGACCTGGCACGGACCATCGGATTGCCGCTCGATCCGGTCGAGGCGGCCAAGTTTTTGGTCGACGGGGGGGAGGCGGAGATCGACGTCGGCCGGGCCACGGGCCCGGGGATCGATCGCCTCTTCCTCAACGCCTGCATGGGCGGATTTCCGGTCGAGGTCGATCGGGCGGTGGGTGAGGACGACAAGCGCCGTCTCGGCCCGGTTGCGTTCTGGGTGGGAGGCGCGAAGGCGGCCCTGGACCTCCCCCGGTTCGAAGTTGAAATCAACGGAAAGGCAGTTCCCCGATGCGTGGCGGTAGGAGTCGGCAATGGACGCACCGCCGGAGGCGGCATTTCTGTCTTTCCCAAGGCCGACGCGAGGGACGGAAGACTGGAGTGCCGGGCCCTTTCCGTCGAAGGGATCGTGGACGGCCTCAGGACGGTGGCGAAGGTCAGGTCGGGAAGAATCGACCAACTTCCGCAGACCGAAAGTCTCTCCGGTAATCGAATCGAAATCACTTCCCGGCCGGAGTTGGAGTTCAATGTAGACGGCGACCTTGTGGGTTTGAGAACCCCGGCTCGCTTTTCAATTGAAGGAAGAATTCGCCTGCGCGTAACGAACCCTTAACATTCAGAGATTCTTTCGTCGCCGCACAAGAAAAGGTCCCTCCATCTTGGTGCCTACAAAGAGAACCCGGAATAGCGTGCGGGGATAAACTGTTGCAACGATGAACATGCGCAAAGCGATTGCCGCAGCGCTTCGTCGTGACCCCGATCTGGTTCCCAAGGTCACCGAATCGTTGCGAGAGAAAATTGAAGAGGAAAAGGGGCCGATGGCGACGGTCGTCCAGGCGGCTGAGGCGCTAGAGCCGATCCTGGCCGAAGCATTTCATAAGCGGCCCTCGCGCCTCGGCAAGATCGGTCTCAAGAGCGCGGAGATTCTGGCAGGCCTGGCGGCCGAGGACGCGAGCTCCAATGGGCGGCTGGCCGCGATCGCGGCCGGAAAGACCGTGGGGATCGTGTTCGTCGACGTGTCGGGCTTCACGACCTACACGGCCAAGAATGGTGACGAGGCTGCGAGCAACCTGATCTCAGAGCTCGAAGGGATGATCACCCGCGCAATCAAGCCGGTCAAGGGCGAATGCGTGAAGCAACTGGGCGACGGTTTTCTCCTGGCGTTTCCGTCTGCCTCCCAAGCGGTGCGGGGTGCGGTGTCGTTGAGGGCCTCGGTCGAAAAGAAGCGGCGCAAAGAGGACTTCCCCCTGGAGCTCCGGACCTCGGTGCACGCCGGAGAGCCCCTCGTCGAGCAGGATGATCTCCTCGGCCACGACGTCAACCTCTCGGCTCGGCTTCTCGATTGCTGCGAGCCGGGCGAGATCGTCGTCTCCAACACGGCCAAGGAGCTGGCGGACAGGCGTCTCCGAAAGATCTCCTTCGGCAACCGACGTCAGGCAGACATCCGGGGACTGGCGTCAAAGGTCGTGATCCATTCCGTCAACCCCGATACGACCGAGGAAAAAGACGAGGCAGAGCTTACGGAGAAGGCCTCGGGTCAATAAGTACCGGCGCGGCCCCGACG
>JALZEK010000161.1 GCA_030862065.1 Actinomycetota bacterium
CCCCCTTGCCACCCCCCGGTCCCGGGCGCGAGCCTGTGGATGGCTGATCGTCACGGAAGGGAGGGTCAGATGCGCGCTCGGCGGCTTAAGGACATTCCGGGGTTTGGAATCGACAAGGTTGCGGCGGCGGCCGGCGACGATCCGGAGATCCTACGTATGGAGAACCTCGACACGGACTTGCCGCCGCCGCCGGGGGTGGTGGAAGCCACTCGCGAAGCGGTTGGGCCCGTCGAATACAGCAGCTGGCTCCCGTTCAGCGGACGATACGACCTCAAGGAAGCGGTGGCCGACCATGTCGAACGCCGCAGCGGCGTGCGCTACGACCCCTACTCCGAGATCATCATCACCACTGCAGAGGGCGACGGTTTGTTGGACGCTTTGCTGGCAACAACGGATCCGGGCGACGAGGTCATTCTGACCGACCCTACCTACGCGGGGATGATCAACCGCGTCCGCCTGGCGGGAGGAGTCCCGCGTTTCGCCCTGTGCCGCCCCGTTGAGGGCCATTGGCGACTTGACCTCGACAGTCTGCATGACGCGGTCACCGACAAGACGAAGGCCCTTTTCCTTCAGAACGCGACGTTTCCCTCGGGCATGGTCTTTACTCAAGAAGAGTGGCAGGCGATCACCGATCTTGTTCTCGACCGATCTCTGCACCTCATCTACTGGGGGTTAATGGAGAGCACCCTTTTTGACGACCGCCCCTTGATCCATCCCGCGTCGTTCCCCGGGATGCGCGACCGAACCATCACGTTGGGCGCCGTCTCGATCGAGTTCCGAATGGTTGGCTGGCGGGTGGGATGGGTCGTTAGCGATCGCGAGACGGTGGATGCGGTTGGGGTGGTTCACATCTACAACGGACTCGTTGCCAGCGGGTTCGGCCAGGTCGGGGCGCTCGCCGCCCTGCGATCAGATCCCAGCGATCTGACCACGGCGGTCGAGGAGTTCCAGCGGCGTCGGGACGTCGTGATGGAGGAACTCGAAGGGTTGCCCGCGGTCAATGCATCCGGGGGCTGGGCTTTGCTTCTCGACACCGAGGCCATGGATATCTCTCCCCCGGAGGCATCGAAGCGGCTCATGGAAGAGAAGGTGGCCGCAACTCCGATGACGGTCTGGGGCGAGAGCGTGGCCCCTCGACACGTTCGGTTCGTTTTCAGCCGAGAACCGGTTGAACGCCTGCGGGAGCTGGGAGAACGGGTTCGGAAGGCGCTGACCTGACGGTCGGTTCTTCCTGTTCATCTCGGGAGCGTCGATTGGAACGGGTGTTGTAGAAAGAGAGCAACCGAGGAAGGGAGGACTCATGTTCGTACAGGTGATCCAGGGCAAGGCCAAGGACGCCGCGGGGCTCCGCAAGCAGTGGGAGAGATGGGACCAGGAACTCAAGCCGGACGCGACCGGCTTCCTGGGCAGCACGGCCGGGGTGACCGCCGACGGCGAGTTCATCGCGGTCGCGCGCTTCGAAAACGAAGATGCGGCCCGGGCGAACAGTGACAGCGCAGAACAGAGCGCGTGGTGGGAAGAGACGTCGCAGTATCTCGAGGATCCCATGTTTCACGACTGCACCCTCGTTGAGCTGATGAAAGAGGGAGGGTCGGACGACGCCGGGTTCGTCCAGGTGATCCAGGGCAAAGTGACCGATGTAGACAAGGCCCGAGAGCTGGACAAGGCAACGCAGGACCAGTTGAACGAGCTGCGCCCCGACGTGATCGGTGGGATCGTGGCGTGGCATCCGGAGAACGGCCGCTTCACGAACGCGATCTATTTCACGTCAGAGGCTGAGGCGCGCGCCAAAGAGAAGGAAACCTCATCGTCCCCCGAATTCGAGAAATTCATGAGCGAGTGGCAGTCGATCTCGGATGGGGAGCCCAAGTACCTCGATATCACGGAACCCTGGTACTCGAGCAAATGAGAGATTCGGTTTGGGGTTAGGGGAGATCGCCGACTGAGGATCGGACCTCAGCATTTAACGCCGGTCTCGCGCCCGGCCCGAGCAACGGCCATCGCGGCTGCCAGCTCTTCGCGCTCCCGGGACCGTCGATAAGCGAGGGCCAGGCCGTCCGACACGATCCTGAACAGCCGGGTTGTGCGTCCCTTTCGGACTCGGCCAACTTTCCTCGTTCCGATCCGAGCTGCCACTTGCGCCATGGCTTTTCTCCTTTCAATCCCTTGTAAGGGACACTTCGCCCTTGTGCTGGACGATCAGGCAGGTGGCGTTCGCAGTGGCGTAGCGACGGCCGTCGTCGTCCACGATCTGGCCCCGAGCGGTTGCGATGGTGCGACCGTCGTGGACGACCTCGGCCTCGCAGGTGAGTCGGCCGGTCTCGCGGGTGACCGGGCGCAGGTAGGTAACGGTTAGATCGACGGTCGTGTAGGCCACTCCGGCGGGGAGCTTCGAGTGCACCGCGCAACCAAGCGCGGAGTCGAGCAACGTCGCGAGGATGCCACCGTGCACGCTCCCGATGGGGTTATAGAGGTGCTCGCCGGCTTCCATCGTGAAGACCGCGTGGCCGGGGTCGACCCGGGGCGCGTCCATGCCGAGGAGCAGCGCGACCGGGGGTGGGGGGAGGTCGCCGGCGCCGATCGCCCGCAGATAGTCGAGTCCGCTCATCGTTGCAGCCGCGGCCGCGCCGATCATGGGGTCGTCCCAGCTCACCGTCCTCGTCCGGTTGGCGTCGGTTGCGGTCGACCCGGCCTTCGAGTTGTGCATAGTTGCCTCCGTAGGTCAGTTTCGATTCACAACTGACCCTAGCGGAGTGGGTTTTGTTTTGCAACTCACTGTGCTACGGTGGGGTCATGACGGGAAGACGCCAGTGGGTACCGAACGAGATCTGCTCGGTCGCCCAGACCCTGGAGATCATCGGGGAGCGCTGGGCGATTCTCGTCCTGCGCGAGGCCTTCCTGGGGACGCGCCGTTTTGAGGACTTCCAGCACAACATCGGCTGCGCCCGCAACATCCTCTCGGACCGCCTCCAAAAGCTCGTCGAGAACGGGATCCTCGAGCGGCGGCGCTATCAGGACCGGCCGCCTCGGTTCGAGTACCGCCTGACCGAAAAGGGGATCGACCTGTATCCCATCCTGGTCGGGCTGATGCAGTGGGGCGATCGCTATGTCGCCGGTGAGCGAGGGCCGGCGATCGTTCTCGATCACAAGACTTGCGGACACGAGACCACGCCCGAGCTGGTGTGTTCTCACTGCGGGGAGCGTGTAAACGCGCGGACCATGCGGGCCCGCCTGGCCTCAGGCGAAATCAGCGCCTCCGCCTAGTCCGTTCGGGCTGGGGCAGATCAATTGGACGCGGGTTGGGAGGCCGAAGGTGCCTGCTGAGTCAGGAGACCGAGTATGCCCGCGAGCGTTTCGCTCATGTCGTCGGGCACTCGTAGCTCGACGACAACCTGTTCTGGCCTCTCTTCAACGTTGAACTGCATGAAAGAGCAACACCGGGCCTCCGCGGCGATCAGCCGGCGGAGTTGCTGAACGAGCTCCCGGTCCCGGGGGAAAGTCGAAACGATCCGTCCCTTTCCAACATGTCGGCTGGTTGCCCGAGATGCCACCCGGCCCCATTCCTTGATTCGCTCGACGAGCTCAGGGCCGCTCAAGCTGCAAGTCAACGTCTCCTCATTCGTCATCTTCTACCTCCACATCGCGTCGCTTCCTTAAAGATCAGGGTGTCAGTTGAAGTACGCTTCAAGTCAAGAGGTGGAGATGAGCGAATCGGAACTTCTGAGTATCAGCGAGGTGGGAGAGGCGACGGGGCTTCCAAGCTCCGCTCTGAGGTACTACGAGAAGGCGGGTCTCATCACACCGGACGCCCGGGTCGGAGGTCGGCGCCACTACGGCCGGCCCGTGCTGCGGCGCCTCGCGGTGGTCGCGCTTCTTCAGGAGGTTGGGTTCACGATCAGCGAGATTTCCGAGCTGATCCGTCGCAGGGGCCGCCGTGAGCGGTGGCGCTCCCTGGCTGAGGCCAAGCTCGAGGAGATCGATACACATCTGGCGCGCGTCAATGCGGCGCGAGAACTACTCACGGCGGCGCTTGATTGCGGGTGCTCCGAGCTCGAAAGCTGTGATTTGGTAAAGGAGCGCCGTGGCCGCCACCGCAAAGCAGTGCAAACGCTGGTGCTGCGAATGGGGCCGCCCGCGTCGTAGCTCCCATCAATTGGCACCCGCTCGTTTACTCCGTCTGGACGCGAGCGGGCGCGAAAAGTCATCGATCGCGCCGTCCGCCTGGCACAAGAGACGGTTTTGGGAAGGGCGGCCCCGCACGGATGGGAGGAGCGGGCGATGACTTTTCTCAACCCACTGCGGTCATGCGGTGTTGATCTCAGTTGGTACGGTGCAGGATTCGTCGCGTTCGTATTCAAGGAGAGGAACGGATGACCGAGGTTGCCTCAACGGGCGACGTGACCCAAAGCAGGGCGGCGCCCGAATTCAGCGAGCTGGAGCACCGACTGGAACAGCACCGGGCGGAGCTGACCGCCTACTCCTACCGGATGCTGGGATCGACATTCGAGGCGGAGGATGCCGTGCAGGAGACGATGCTGCGGGCGTGGCGGAGCTTCGAACACTTCGAGGGCCGAGCGGCGCTGCGCTCGTGGCTCTATCGCATCGTCACCAACGTCTGCCTCGACATGCTCAGTGGGAAAGAGCGTCGTGCCCGGCCTATGGATCTCGGCCCCCCGCAGACGGCCGATACTCCGCTACCCGACCCGCTTCCCGAGGTCACCTGGATCGAACCCGTTCCCGATGGTCGAGTCGTGGTTGGAAGTGGCGATCCGGCCGAGGTGGCCGAATTGCACGACACGGTTCGTCTTGCCTTCATCGCAGCTCTGCAGCACCTTCCGCCCAAGCAACGAGCCGTGTTGATCTTGAGAGAAGTTTTGCGCTGGAAGGCCGCCGAAGTCGCGGAGCTGCTCGACACCACGGTTCAATCCGTCAACAGCGCGCTGCAACGGGCCAGGGCGGCGCTCGCAAACAGCAATGTCGCTTCCACCGAACCGATCGACTCGATGGACGAAGAGCAGCGGGCGCTGCTGGCTCGCTATGTCGATGCCTTCGAGCGCTACGACATGGACTCACTGACGTCGCTGCTCCGCGAGGACGCCACCTGGTCGATGCCGCCTTACGACCTGTGGCTGCAAACTCATGCCGACATCCGTAAGTGGTGCTTCGGTCCGGGTATCGGTTGCAAGGGGTCCCGCTTGGTTCCGACTGTCGCGAATGGCTCTCCGGCATTTGGGCAGTACAAACCGGCGGAGCAAGGCGGCTACGAACCGTGGTCGCTTCAGGTTCTCGAGGTCTCAGGCGGTCGGATCACCGGAATTTGCTTCTTCCTCGATACCGCGAGGCTGTTCCCGCTCTTCGGCCTTCCCGCTCGGATCGAGGGATAGGTCCTCACAGAGGAAAACATCGCGGAGCCCCGTGAGGGCCAGGAGGTCCTGTAGTTCGCGGCAGGCGTGACGGATGCGTATGCGGTACCCCAGCCGTCGAGCCGTGAGCTGGAGTCGCGCCAGGGCCTCAACCGCGACGGCGTCCGGCTTCACTACTCCGCACACGTCACAGACGACCACGTCGGCGTCGCTGCCGTCCAGCCAAGGGCGAATGCGCTCACACAACCTCGGGACGTCCTCGCGAGCGATCCGACCACTGATGACCAAGACGAGTGTGCTCGGGTCCGCCGGCGGTCGCAATGCGCGCACCGCCGCCGCCGACTCCTCGGGAGCGGCCAACCCCGGATCTCCTTTCAGCGTCTTTCTTAGATAGACCCCGGGGGCGGGGGAAACTCATCGCCGATCATTCACCGATGAGTTTTGCTGCGCCGAGCCGTCGTAGTGAGAGAAGGAGACGAAAAGGAGGCTGGCCCGGGAATTAACGGCTGCCCCCGGTTTGTTGTGTCATGGATGCAGGTTGAGGAGGTCAAGTCCAACGTGCCGGCTGCGCCGAGGCTCAGGCCGGCTGATTCGCACCCGGTGGAGATTCAGGCAGCTGATTGAAGACCGAAAGAGGTGAGGCAGTGACCTACATGATTCGAACGGCGGGACTGGTAAAGCGCTATGGCGAGGTGGTTGCACTCGACGGGCTCGACCTGGTTGTTCCCAAAGGGACCGTTCTGGGACTGCTCGGCCCTAATGGAGCCGGAAAGACAACGGCGGTCCGGATTCTCACGACCTTGCTCCAACCCGATGAGGGCGCGATCGAGGTAGCCGGGCTCGACGTACGGACCGAACCCGGCAAGGTTCGGGAACGCATCGGCCTGTCCGGACAGAACGCGGCCGTCGATGAGCATCTGACTGGTTACGAGAACCTCGAGATGGTCGGCCGTCTGTATCACCTGGGCCGGGAAAAGTCCCGCGCTCGGGCGGGCGAGCTCCTGGACCGGTTCGAGCTTTCAGAGGCAAGGAATCGGCCCGCAAAGACGTACTCGGGGGGCATGCGCCGTCGCCTCGACCTCGCCGCGGCCCTGGTCGCCAGTCCGGATGTCCTGTTCCTCGACGAGCCGACGACCGGGCTGGATCCGCGGAGCCGAGTTCAGATGTGGGGCACGATCCAGGAACTGGTGCGAGGTGGGTCGACCGTTCTGTTAACGACTCAATACATGGAGGAGGCCGACCGACTCGCCGACGATATCGTCGTCATCGACCGGGGGCGGATGATCGCCCACGGAACATCTGACGAGCTAAAGAACGAGATAGGTGGAGAGCGGGTCGAGACACTCCTGGCCAACTCTGCCGATCTGCATCCCGCCGAGACCATTCTCGCCGGCCTTTCTGTCGGAGAGGTCCAGATCGACGCCCAGACCCGCCGACTCACGGCCGCCGTCAGCGGCGGCGCGGAGATTCTCAGGCAGGTTCTACAGCGACTCGCCGACGCGAACATCGCCGTCGTCGACGTGGGGCTTCGGCGACCGACCCTGGACGACGTCTTTTTGACCCTCACCGGTCACTCGGCCGAAGACGTCGCGGAATCGACCGACGAGACTCACGGCGAACCGGAACCCGAACCGAGCGAGATTAGAGAAGAGGAGGCCGTCCGATGAGACAAGTAGCCCTCGCGTTAGCCGACGGCGCCGTCGTTGCCAAGCGCAACCTGATCAAGATCAAGCGCGTGCCGGAGGTCCTTATCTGGACCACGATGTCACCAATCATGTTTGTGCTGCTCTTTGCCTACGTGTTCGGCAGCTCGATCGAGATTCCAGGCGTGAACTACCGCGAGTACTTGATCGCGGGAATCTTTGCTCAGACCGTGATCTTCGGCTCGACATTCACGGGCGCCGGACTCGCCGAAGACATGACCAAAGGGATCATCGACCGATTCAGATCGCTACCCATGGCCCGTTCGGCGGTTCTTGTGGGACGCACCGGGAGCGACATCTTCTACAACTCGACCTCGATCCTCGTCATGTCCATCACGGGCTTGCTTGTGGGGTGGCGCATCAGAACGGGATTGGTCGAAGCGATCGGAGGTTTTCTCCTGTTGCTGCTCTTCGCCTACGCGATCTCCTGGATCATGGCGTATGTCGGATTGAAGGTGTCTAACGTGGAGGTCGTCAACAACGCCTCATTCATGTTCATCATGCCGATGACGTTCATCGCTAATACCTTCGTGTGGAGCGATGCTTTGCCCGGCCCGTTGCAAACCTTCGCCGAGTGGAACCCGGTTTCGTCCGTGGCTCAAGCAGCGCGCGAGGCATTTGGTAATACGGGTTCCTTGCCGTCGCCGGACGTGTGGTCGTTGAACAATCCGTTCTTGTACACGATCATCTGCGTCGGAGTCATCCTGGCCATCTTCGTTCCACTGTCGGTCCGGCAGTACAACAAGGCAACGACCCACTGAGAGTCCTCACACCACAGCGCTCGGCACATAGGAGAATCTGGTCTCTGCCTGACTAAGAGAAGGCCAAGGGTTTGCGCTGGGGCGGGAATCTGGCGCATGCTCGAAGCGTGGGCCGGGAACGTTTCGAAACCGAGTTCGGCGTCTATTCAGAGTGGCTCGTCGAAGCCTGTCTCGCCCTGGGCATAGACCCCGTGCCCGGTGTGTCGCGCGGCACCGGAAGACCCGCGCTGCTGAAGCTTGTCTCGGCCCCCCTTGATGCGAAATCCGGGAAGTTGATCCTCGATCTCGGGTGCGGGCTTGGGGGACCGGGAGCGTGGCTGGCGCGGCACTCGGGGGCGAAAGTGATTGGGATCGACGTGATGCTCCAATCCGTATTGGGGCTGCGGCGTCTTACTCCGGAACTGCCTGCCGTGGTCGCGAGCCTGAGGGCACTGCCGCTGAGGGACGGTCTATTCGACGCGGCGTGGTCGCTGGGCGTGCTCGAAATGGTGGCCGACAAGGCATCGGCAACGAGAGAGATGTGGAGAGTACTGCGACCCGGTGCTCCCCTCGTCGTCTACGACTTCGTCTCGACCGTCACCCATCCCGGGCACGTCCCGGAAGCCAACCGCTTTTCGCCTCCCGACCACACGCTTCGTTGTCTGGAGGGGGCCGGCTTCCAAATCCGTGACGCCTTTGCTCTACCCAACCTTCCCCCAACACCTGCGGACTGGGTGGCAGATCGGGAGGCCGTGCGCGCCGAAGTGCGGAAGCGCCATGCCGATGACAAAAGGTTCAAAGTTGTGGAAGCCGAACTGCAGACCTTCAGAGACTTGGTTTCTGATGCAATCATAGAAGAGTGGATATTCGTGGCATCGAAGGAGGTCCGGTGACGAATCTAGCTTCAGAACACCCTCAGGAGTATCCCAAGGGGACGCCGACTCTCGCGGAAGATGACGTGAGGAAGATGTCTGGAGTGGTGCCCGATTGGGAGGTGCGAGATGGGAAGCTCGTTCGTGACTTCAAGGCCCGAGATTTCAACGAGGCCTTTGGGTTTCTTGCTCGCGTCGCTCTGTTGGCCGAAGCCGAGGGGCATCACCCCGACATCCACAACTCATGGAACCGGGTGACCCTAGAATTCTGGACCCACACCGCGGAGGGACTTACTCGGAACGATTTCATCATGGCCGCAAAAGTCAACTCTCTTTCTGGGACGAGCCGGGCTTAGCCGTACGAGGAGTTCATTGATCCCTCCGACCGGACGTCAACGCGGCGACGAGTCGGCGCACGGCTCCCACTAGCCCCCATTGCTCGGCCACGGCCACCACGTCCGGCCCCGGATCTTCTCGGGGCCGGGTGAGATCCACGCTCGGCAACGGCAAATCGGTCGGGATCGTTACCACCTGGACCGCTCGCTCGATGTAGTTGAGATCGCGCCGGATCTTCTGCAGGGCAACTCCCGGCCTCGCCGTAGCGGCTTCGGAGACGATGGCGTCGAGGCTGCTGTAGCGGGCAAGCAAGGAGCTCGCGATCTTTTCACCGATGCCACGAACTCCCGGCAGACCGTCTGATGGATCGCCGCGCAGGATTGCGTAGTCACGATAGGCGCGGCCGGGAATCCCAAAGCGCGCCTCAATGTAAGCCTCGTCCACCCGATCGACTTGACTCACTCCTCGTTTGGGATAAAGGACGAAAACGTCGGGGTCGCGCACCAGCTGGAACAGATCGCGGTCGCCCGAGACAATGGCTGCGCGCCCGGGTGCTCGAGCCGCCAGCGTCCCGATGACATCCTCGGCCTCGTAGCCGGGGTGTCCCACGATCTTGAGTCCACACATCTCGAGGATTTCAAAGAGAATGGGGATCTGAGTGGCAAGTTGCTCGTCTGCTTGCTGCTGGACGCTATCCATCTGCATTCGATGTGTCTTGTAGGTATCAATGAGCTTCACTCGCCACTCGGGCCTCCAGTCCGCGTCGTCCGCACAACAGAGGAAGTCCGGATCGTGGTCGGAAATAAGCCGGCTGAGCATCCCGAGAAAACCGAAGGCGGCATTGACCGGAGTTCCGTCCGGGGCGCGAACGCTGTCGGGAGTGGAGAAGAAGGCCCTGAAGATGAGGCTGGCCGCGTCGACGAGAACGGTGAGGCTGGGATTCATTCCAGGTCTGCCTTCACTCCTACCAGGCGAATGGATCGATCGAACTCGAAGCGAGAGAGTGCCAAATGCGCGGCCGCGACGAGTGTCTCCGCATCGGAGGCGGGCCCATCGAGGCGTACGCTGCGGTTCTTCGTGACGAACGGCGAGAACCTGAGTTTGATCGTGACGCCGACTGCCCGGCGGTGGTCGCGCTCGATGTGGCCGGCCAGTTCGCGCGCCATGCGACTTACCTCGGCGGAGATCGCTTCGGTATCGTCGACGTCCTCGTCGAAGGTGAGCTCTAGGCTGCGCGACTTTGCTCGTCGAGGTGCCCCGCTCACGGGAGACGAATCGTCGCCTCGGCCGAGGGCGGCCAGCCATGGCCCGATACGAGGTCCGAACGCAGTCGCGAGCGTGTCGTCATCAGCCGCGGCAAGTTCCCGAACCGTTTTTATCCCGACATCCGCCAGCCGGCGAGCGGTCTTCTTCCCGACGCCCCAAAGCGCTTCCGTCGGGCGATCACCCATCACATCGAACCATTCGCGAGCGGTCAGGCAATGAATCCCGGCGGGCTTGGCAAACTCCGTCGCGGTCTTGGCACGCAGTTTGTTGTCGCCGATGCCGATCGAGCACGATAATCGAGTGTGTTCGCTCACCGCGACCTGAATGTCGCGGGCGACTTCTTCGGGATTCCTAGGCACCTCCAGGAAGGCTTCATCCCATCCCCATATCTCAAGCTCGTTGCCGAACTCTGTAAGCACTTTCATCACATCTTGAGATGCCGCCTCGTATGCCTCTCGATCGACAGGGAGGAACACCGCCTCCGGACAGCGGCGCGCCGCGGTTCGAAGCGGCATGCCGGAGTGAATCCCATAACGGCGCGCCTCGTAGTTGGCGGTTGAAACGACCCCTCGCTTCGTGGGGTCACCCCGGCCGCCCACCACCACGGGTTTGCCGCGCAATTCTGGACGACGGAGAATCTCGACCGCCGCCACGAACTCGTCGACGTCGATGTGTAGGACATAGCGGATCATCTTGCGTAGATACTCTCAGGAGAGTCGTCCCCTGTGGTCCAGGGTGGGGGGTGTCCGGCGCGGTTGCTGTTCGGGGCGATTGCTGTGCGTTGTCGGTGGGCCCACTCTTAAATGTTCCGGGGCTCCGATGTCGTTACTCGGTGCTAATGCGCATACCACCCTTGTTGCGGTGCAGAGTCTTCAGTCCCGCCATTTCCGCTACGAACCCTCCACCGGATAGACCGAGTCGCGTTGAGCTCACTGCGATCAAATGAGCACGAATAGGATCGTGGGCCCTTCTCCTCATCGCCGCCGGCCCGGCTGAAGCCTCTTCTATCTGCCAACGAGCAGTACAGGCTGCCGTCCTTCCAAAGACCGAGCTGCAGAGTGAAGTCTCTGGCACCGTCGCCTCGACTGTCGAAATCCACATAGAACCCACCCGTCACAAGGTCGCCCCTGTGAAAACGGTCGTGAGTGCGGACGGTGACATCGAGTGTGCGCACATCGCCGACGAGCCTCGGCTCGATTAACGAACGACGGATATCGAGCTTTCCCTCGATGTCGTCGGGGTCCCTGTGCTTCACGAAATGGGCGTTAGCGGGATGTCCCAACGCGATCACCGTCACGGCCACCATGCACATCTGTGTTCTCAACGACACGTTTCCCTCCTCGCCGGGGTTCGCTCTTGACTCCTATACGTGGTGATCCCGGCACGTGGATTGGAGCTAAGGACGGGTGGGTCGAACTGCTCCCCAAACGATGATGATTTGGCTTTACCGTGCTGCAGGACCTATGAAGCCACGCGTTAGTCGGGTCGCGCTCTCTGGCTTGCCTTATACGTGGACCTTCGGAGGGTGTTCAGTGGTCCGGCCGGCTGGAGTTCGGGATTTGTGTTCCAGGGGTTGAAGCGAAGAGCACGCGCTGTCTCCTGGTCGCAGTGCTGCTGGACTGAAAGAGAGCCGATCTTCACCCACGCCCCCGTTAGACGCGCCACAAGGATCTCAAAGTGAAGGTCTCCGTCCACGCCGGCCCGTTCAAGATCCGCGAAATCCCCTTTGCGATCCCTCAATGAGGAAATGGCGCGTGCCCCGAAAAGGACCTGGGCGACGCCTGCTCGATAGGGCAGGATGCTGGAGTAGGTGCATCGGAAGAAGCTCCGGACCGGGATAAGCAAGTTGCGTGCTCCCGGAGCGCTTGCCGAACTCGCGAGCAGAAGATCTTGCTCGATCTCTCCGGACCCGGCAGCCGGGATTTTTATCGCGAGGCCGAGTACATCTGGAACGGGCTCCGGTACCCCTGCACCGCGAGAGAACCGAACAATGACTCGATGCGTTCCATCGAGAAAACGGAGCTCCAGGATATCGGCGCCGGCCGTTCGTAAATCGAGTGTTCCGAAGTAGGCCTCTCCGACAGGGTGGAACACGCGGTTGCGGCGGAGAGCTGCTAGGGCGGCAAAGGTCGCGGCCGACATCCCGGTCAGCGGCAGGGCAAGCCGTTCCCATGCCGACTTGGTGGGGTGGTTGGCCATCGGGCCAGGCTCTCACAATCTGCTCGCGGTGGGCGTGTGTCGGCCCCCAGGCGCCCCAAACCCCGGGACCGGAGCGGGTTTTCCGACCGGCACGACGCGGCAAGTAAGCTCGACTCATGTGTAGAAGCATCAAGACGCTTCGCGGTGCACAACCTGCTGCAAGCCAAGAGGAAATCGAAGCCGCCGCGCTTCAGTTCGTCCGGAAGGTGAGCGGATACCGGCAGCCGTCGCGCGCCAACCAGGCCGCGTTCGACGACGCGGTGACCGAGATCTCGGCCGCAACGAGCCGCCTTCTCGACAGCCTCGTGACACGTAGCAGCCGCAGCGAATCGTTGACCGCTTGAGAATCTAATTTCCTTTTCCGCTGGCGATGAGCAAGAGCGTCGAGCTACGGCGACACACGGCGAGTGACGGCGACGTCCTGACTTCCGAAGGCATCGAGGCCGCGGTTCGGATCGGCTCTCGGCTGAAGGGCCATTACGACCTTCTCGTCTCTAGCGGGGCCCAGCGCGCGACGCAGACGTTGGCGTGCTTCCTCGCGGGCATGGGCCGGACCGTTCACAGAGGGGCGATGGTCGACGAGCGATTCCGAAGCTCGCTAGAGGAGCGCTGGTTCGCCGCCTACAAGAAAGCCGGTGCCGGTGACATCGAGTCCTTCCGGGCAGCCGACCCGGACCTGGTGAACAAAGAGGCTCCACTGTTTGCGGAGGCCCTCAAGGGCGTCTTCGACGCCCTCCCCGATGGGGGAAGCGCTCTGATTGTGGGTCACTCGCCCATGCAGGAAGCCGCAATTTACGGGCTGACCGGTAGAGCGGTCGATCCAATTAAGAAGGGAGCGGGGGTACTCGTAGTCCTGGACGACGACGGAAGCTATCGGGTGGAGCCGCTCGATGAATCGGACCGCTAGGATGGCAAAATGCCGGGTCGATCCACTCTGATCCTCTGCGACATCTGCGGAAGTGAGGTTCCAGACCGGGCCTCCAAGGAGGTCATCTACCAGACGAACAGCGTGCGGTATCGCTTCGAACTGTGTCCCGCGTGTCTCGATCGAGAGATGAAGCGTCACGGAGGACGACGAGGTGTACCGGGATTCCGCAAGCGCGCGGCCATCGTCGTCGATATTGATTCCCCTTCAGGATTGCCGCGGCAGCCCGCGTCTTCCTAGAGAAACGATCCTTGAGACCTGATCGCTCCTAAGGAATCAGGATTGGCGAGGGCCGCGAACGCCCGGCCCCTCAGAGATTATCGATCAGCTCTTGGCGTATTCCTCCGCAGCCTTTGATTCGAACTCGAGGCCCACGAACGGGGAGTCACTCGTCACCCAGGCGTCGTGCCCCGGCTCGACGACGTAGGCGTCACCGGCCGCCAGCTCTTCCTTCGTCCCATCTTCGTGCTCGACCTGGAGAGACCCCTCCACCACATAACCGACGTGTCGCACCTGACAGCTGTCCGTTCCGACCACAGGCTTGATGCATTCGGACCAACGCCACCCGGGCTGTGCCGTCAACCGACCCACGGTCGTGGTCCCGAGCTTGACGACGTCAACGACCGATTTTTCCGGCGTACGTCTCTCATCCGGTGAGTCGAGGTTCTTTCTCTCTATGCCTGACATCACTGCTCCTTTCACCTGTCGAACGTGTCAGGGACAATACCGGGTTGCGGCGACGATGCCAGGCGTCGCCGTGGGCAAGCTGAGGACGAAGGCGAAACTCGCCCATATCTAGGCATTTTCTTCACCCGATTTAGGCCATCTGGCCGAGGTAATCGCGGCCCAACTAAGCCAGTCTGATCCCAGAGCCGGCGACCCCGGGAACCGATGACTGGAGCAGACATGGCACAGACGAGCAGGACCCTCTATCGGCCGATCCCCTGGTTTTCGACTCGGTCCCCCAGACGGGACGATGAGATTGATCTCTATTCGTCCGGCTCCTCGTGGAACCGGCTGCGCCGTCAGCGACGTGCCCTGGAAAGCTTGAGACGGACCGCCGATGTGGGACGCGAGACGGGTGCTCGCTGTTGAACCAAAGCTTGAACGGTTCTGTAGACACTGCATCGTTGTTTCTGGCACGCTCTTTCGGGATGACGAGGCAGGAGCGAGCCATCGAGGCCACGGCGGTCCCAACGGGAACGGTCACCTTCATGTTGACCGACATCGAGGGTTCTTCTCGGCAATGGGAGATGGAACCCGTCGCGACCGCCTCCACCATCCACGACCTCAACTCCTTGATTGATGAGCTCGTCGCGCGGCACGAGGGCTCTCGTCCCGTCGAGCAGGGCGAAGGAGACAGCGCAGTCGCGGCGTTTGGGCGTGCGTCGGATGCGATCGCGTGTGCATTGGACCTGCAGCTGAGGATGTCCACTGTCGACCAACTCCCCGAGAACTCTCTCAGGGTTCGGATTGGTCTCCATACGGGGGAGGCTCAGCTAAGGGATTCCGGCAACTATTTTGGTCCCTCGCTCAACCGCTGTGCTCGCGTCCGATCCGTAGCTCACGGGGGGCAAACTGTCTTATCGCGGTCGACCTATGAATTGATCGTCGATCGGCTCCCTGAGGGGGCCAGCCTCAAGGACTTGGGGCCGCATGCGCTGAAGGATCTGGCCCGTCCGGAACACATTTACCAGCTCTGCCATCCCGGGCTTGACAATGAGTTCCCGCCACTGCGGTCGCTGGGGGCCCTCCCGACGAACCTTCCCCTGCAGCTCACGACCTTCGTTGGTCGCGAGACCGAGATGCAAGAACTCAAAGCGCTGCTCGGCGGGTCGCGGATGGTGACGCTGACGGGATCGGGTGGTTGCGGCAAGACGCGTCTCAGCATCCAGGTCGCAGCCGATCTCGTGGACGGCTATCCCGACGGGGTGTGGTGGGTCGATCTCGGTCCCATTACCGATCCCGCCTTGGTCCCGAATGCGGTTGCGTCCGCGCTGGGCATTAAAGAGGTGCCGCTGCAACCTCTTATCGACACGCTCATTAGCTATTTGCGTGACAAAGAACTCATGATCCTGCTCGACAATTGCGAGCACCTCGTGGAGTCTTCCGCAGCGTTATCTCACGGGCTCTTGACGAACTGCCCCGCCATCACTGTGTTGTCGACGAGTAGAGAGCCACTCGGAGTCCAGGGCGAGACTCCTTGGCGCGTTCCCTCCCTCGACTTTCCGGACGACAAGTCGACGTTCAACGGACATACCCTGCATCGATTTGAGTCGGTGAAGCTCTTCATGGACCGCGCAGCCAAGGCACGTCCGAACTTCTCTACGACAAACGAGAACGCCCCCGCGGTAGCGCAAATATGCCGCCGGCTCGACGGCATCCCCTTGGCCATCGAGCTTGCCGCCGCCCGCATCCGGGTGCTGACGCCGGAGCAGATCGCGAGCGGACTGGACGATCGGTTCCACATGTTGACCGGAGGTGGCCGGACGGCACTTCCTCGACAACGAACGCTCGAGGCATCGGTCGACTGGAGCTTCAACCTCCTGGATGAGGACGAGAAAGGACTTCTGGCGCGCCTAACGGTTTTCGCCGGCGGGTTCACACTCGATGCAGCGGAGGAAGTCTGTTCAGGAGAGGAGATCGACAAGAGGCGAGTGTTGGATCTCTTATCCAATCTCGTCGATAAGTCGTTGGTGCAGGTGGAAAGTGGAGCCACGTTGGCGCGTTACCGATTGCTTGAGAGCATCCGGTACTACGGCATGCAGAAGCTGGCCGACTCCGGACAAGCCCAGACCACCCGGGACCGTCACCTGACGTTCTTCCTCGGCTTCGCTGAGAGCGCCGGGCCGAAGCTTCTGGGACCTGATATGGCCGGCACGCTCGAGACCGTTGATGCCGAACACGACAATCTGCGTGCCGCAATGGAGTGGGCCATACACTCCGTTCAGCCCGATACTGCTTTGCGTTTCGTAAACCCTCTCTTTAGCTTCTGGTTCGTACGGGGCCATTACTCGGAGGGAACCAGCCGCGTTCAGGCCGCCCTTTCGCTGCCTGCCGGGAGGGCCGACCTGCGGGCACAGGGACTTGCCCGGGGGGCCAATCTCGCGTCGCAAATGGGCGACTTTTCAACTGCACGGGCCATGGCGGAAGACGGAGTGGCCGTCGCTCGCGAGGCTGGTTCCCCTCTCACCTTGAGCCTCGCTCTCTACAATCACGGGTGGGTTACGAGCTTCTCGGATCCCGGGGCGGCCCGGGACCTTACCGAGGAGGCCCTCGCCATCCTGCGCGATCTCGACGCCAAGTTCGAGCTGTCCCGGTGTCTCACCATTCGAGGGATCGTTGAGGTCCAGTCGGGTGAGCTGTCGGAGGCCCGGCGGTTCTTGGACGAAAGCCTGGACTTGCTCGGAGACCCGGCGAATGGATGGGCGCTTCAAGTCGATTCCCTGTGGCTTGGCCACGCCCTCGTCTTTCAGGGTGAGTTCGACCTCGCCGATTCGGTAGTACGACGCGGGATTGCCGCGTCAAGGGCGCTTGGGGACGCCGTGTTTGCCGGACTGCAGCTCTGCAGTTTGGGATTGCTCGCGGCTCTGAGGGGGCGCTACGAGGAGGCCCGGGGGCACCTAGAGGAGTCGGCTTCCCTCGGCAGATCTACGAACAGTCCGTGGGTTTCGGTCACGAGCGAGGCCTATCTTGGCGTGCTCGACTTCGCCGAAGGCGATTTTGACTCGGCCGTTGAGCGGCTCCAAAGGACAGTTCAGCAATGGGAATTACTCGGGTTGCGATGGGCCGAAGCGTTTTCACTCTTATTCCTTGGCAGAACGGCTCAGGCCCGAGGTGATCTCGAGGCATGCCGGGAGCACGCAGACGCCGCGCTCACCGCCGCTCGCGATTGCAACAACGCCGTTGTGAGCGGACAGGCCTCGGTCTTACAGGCCGATCTGGCCCTCCGCGATGGGGACAACCGCAATGCCGAGGGTCATGCCCGGGAAGCACTCCGGATCTTTGCAAGGGTGCAGAGCAAGTGGGGGATGGTTGAGGCGCTGGAGGCCTTGGCGCGGGCGATGGCACGCGAGGAGAACTTCGAGGAAGCCGCTCGGCTCGTGGCGTCGACGCGGAGATTGCGACAGGCGATCGGCTACGTGCGGTTTACCGCTCAAACGAGCGATTACGAGAACGACCTGGCGCTCCTTCGAGAGGCGCTGGGATCGGAGGGCTTCGAAACTGCGTGGGCCGAAGGCCTAGCCATGCCGATGGAGCAAGCTGTTGACCTCGCCTCGAGGGGACGGGGGCCGAGGAAACGACCGACGACGGGGTGGGCGAGCTTGACCCCGGCGGAACTGGATGTTGCTCGCTTGGTCGCCCGGGGCCTCACGAACCCTCAGATCGGGGAGAAGCTGTTCATATCGAAACGCACCGTTCAAGCCCACCTTTCGAATGTCTTCGCGAAGCTCGGAATCTCGTCCCGCGCCGAGCTGGCGTCGGAAACGGCGCGACACGACACAAGTGGTGACGAAAGAGGGAAAGCAGCCCGCGACTAGAAATCTCAGCGCGTGAAGGCGGGATGGAACCCGCGCGGTTCGGATCAGGTCACCTTTTTCTCTCTCGCCTGGGCTCCCAGGCCGGAGCGAA
>JALZEK010000076.1 GCA_030862065.1 Actinomycetota bacterium
CCCTCGCGAGGG
The DNA here is from genome assembly GCA_030862065.1 of Actinomycetota bacterium. Lineage (GTDB taxonomy): Bacteria > Actinomycetota > CADDZG01 > CADDZG01 > WHSQ01 > JALZEK01. Next base: position 13 of record JALZEK010000076.1, read on the forward strand.
CGCGCCGCTTCGCGTTCCGCTTCCGCCACCGGGAAGGTTTCAACCACGCCGAGGCAGGCCGTTAGGCAGCTTTGTGAAGCACCAGCAGCGCATACCGCTTCTAACGCTTCACAGAAAGGTTTGGGGACCTCCTGCGCTCAGCTAGCGGGGCAGCGATCAGGAGCTCGGCACGAGCGATCCGACCATGTTCGAGTGGATCGTGCAGACAAACTGCGTCTCTGTCTGGGGCATCGTGAAGCTCAATGTGGCGGTGTCTCCACCGTCGACGGTGCCCGTATCGCAGTCGAGATCGGCGATCGTGAACGTGTGAGGAAGACTGTCCTTGTTCTCGAACGACACCGTCACCTGCTCACCCGCGGCCGCGCTCAGCTCGGTCGGCTTGAAAGTCGTGTTTTCGGCCACCAGCGTGAGCTCGGTGCCGCCCTGGCCCCCGCACTCGCCTCCCGTGGCGTCGCCCTCGGCCTCGGTTTGGTCCCCGCCACCGTCGCCGCCACCCGTCGGCTCCTCGTCGTCGCCTCCACAGGCCGCAAGCAGCAGCATGAGGGCAAACAGCCCGGCGATCAGTCGGAAAACCGGCGATGAGCGACTCATTCAGGCCCCTTTCTCACGTGGGTGGACCACCGAAGGATAGGACCTCTTCGACGCGGCACTTTCGACGCGGCCCTTGCGACGCGGCCCTTGCGACGCGGCACTTTCGACGCGGCCCATGCGACGCGGCCCTTGCGACGCCGCGCCGAGCGGTCATAACTCCGGACTATTTCCGCTCCCACGACCGGTCACCCTGCAATGAGGGGCCGTTTAGGCTCTAGAGCGACCCCAAATCACTCAACCGAGGAGTTCTCATGCCTGAAGCCGTGATCGTTGCCGCCACCCGTACCGCCATCGGACGCGCCAAGAAGGGCTCGCTTTTGGATGTACGGCCCGACGATCTCGTGGCGTTTGCAATCCGCTCGGCGATGGACCAGGTGCCCGAGCTCGACGGCGGTGAGATCGTCGATGTGATGGTCGGGTGCGGGTTCCCCGAGCAGAAGCAGGGGATGAACCTGGGACGTCGGGCAGCCCTTCTGGCCGGCCTCCCCGACCATGTCCCCGGGACGACCGTCAACCGATTCTGCGCGTCGAGCCTCCAGACGATCCGGATGGCTTTTCACGCCATCAAGGCCGGAGAGGGAGACGCATTTGTCGCGGCCGGGGTTGAATCGATCTCGCAGGTCGACGGCTATCCCAAAAGCATGGAGGAACTGCACCCCAAGCTATTCGGTGACGACGCCGAGATCGCAAACGTCTACATCACGATGGGGATGACCGCTGAGAACGTCGCCGAGCGCTTCGACATCTCGCGCGAGGAGATGGATCGGTTCGCCCAACGCTCCCAAGAGCGCGCGGTGGCGGCCCAGGAAAGCGGGTTCTTCGGCCGCGAGACAACTCCATACGAGAAAGAGGACGGCACGGTCGTAGAGAAAGACGACGGGCCGCGGGCCTCCTCGACGCTTGAGAAGCTCGCAACGCTGCCCCCGGCGTTCAAGGAGGACGGGAAGGTCACCGCGGGCAACTCCTGTCCTCTCAACGACGGAGCCGCGGCGGTGGTCGTCATGAGCGCGGAGCGGGCCGAGCAGCTGGGCATCGCCCCTCTGGCTCGCATCATCGCCTCGTCGGTCTCGGGGATCGCCCCGGAGATCATGGGAGTGGGTCCGATCGAGGCGGTGCGTAAGGTCCTCAAGCAGGCGAACATGTCGCTCGACAACATCGACGTCGTCGAGTTGAACGAGGCCTTCGCCGCGCAGGTCATTCCGGTGTGCCGCGAGGTCGGTCTCGATCCCTTTGACGACAAGTTCAACCCGCACGGCGGTGCCATCGCTCTGGGTCACCCCTACGGGATGACCGGCGCCCGGATCATGTGCACGTTGCTGAACGATTTAAAGACGCGCGATCAGACGATTGGACTCGAGACGATGTGCGTCGGAGGCGGTCAGGGAATGGCAATGATCATCGAGAGGCTCAACTAGATATCCGGCAAGGGCTCAAGGGGGCCGCATGTCTCGAGCCGTCGTCACCGGCGGAGCAGGGTTTCTGGGATCGCATCTCTGCGAAAGGTTGCTCGACGAAGGGTGGGAGGTTCTGTGTCTCGACTCCTTTCTGACCGGCGAGCATCACAACCTGCAGGAAGCGAGCCGGCGCGACGGCTTCGAGTTCCGCAAGTTTGACGTAACCAACGAGATCTTCGTCGAGGGCGAGGTCGACTGGGTCCTTCATTTCGCGTCGCCCGCCTCCCCTCTCGATTATCTCGAGCATCCGATCCACACGCTGAAAGTCGGCGCGTTGGGCACGCTGAAGGCGCTGGGACTGGCCAAGGCCAAGGGGGCCGGGTTCTTCCTCGCATCGACCTCGGAGGCCTACGGCGACCCGAGGGAGCATCCGCAGAAAGAGAGCTATTGGGGGAACGTCAATCCGGTCGGCCCCCGGGGGGTCTATGACGAGGCGAAGCGTTACGCCGAGGCGATGACGATGGCGTACCACCGCGCTCACGGGGTCGATGTGCGGATCGTTCGCATCTTCAACACCTTCGGCCCCCGCATGCGCAAAAACGACGGGCGCGCCGTTCCGACTTTCATCAAGCAGTCGTTGCGAGGGGAACCGCTGACCGTTCACGGCGATGGAGCCCAGACTCGATCACTCTGTTACGTCGACGACATGATCGAGGGATTCTGGCGCTTCTTGAACGCCAACATCACGGGGCCGATGAACCTCGGCAACCCGCGCGAGGTAAAGGTTTTGGAGCTCGCTCGGATGATCGCCTCGATCGCGGGGGCCGACTCCGAGATCGTGTTCACCGAACGTCCCGTCGACGATCCCGAGGTTCGCTGTCCCGACATCACACTGGCAGCAGCCGAACTCGGCTGGGAGCCGAAGGTGGAGCTCGAAGAGGGGCTCGAGCGCACCGTGGAGTGGGCCCGGGGCGCCTGGAAGGCAGACTGATCGCGGGCCGAGCGCCTCGACGACCGACGGAGTTACTAGGGCGTCAGCTCAAACAGGGGATCGGTGATCGTCAGGCCGACTGCCTCTCCGCCGTACGCGAATAGCACAAAGACCAGGAGCGCTCCCCCGGCAATCTGCACGTTCTTAAAGAAGTGGACCTGCTGGTTCGCTTGCTCCTGAGGGTCCTGCTCTTTCCAGAACACGTGCATGAAGAACGAGGTGGGGAGAATAAAGATCAAGAGCAGCAGCGCGCCGAGATCGGCGTAGATGCCGAGGAGGACCATCAGGCCCCCGACCACGGCGACTATCCCCGAGAGCGGAACCGCCAACGCGGCGGCGGGGACTCCTTTCGATTGAGCGAACTGCGCCGCCATTTCCCGTTTCCCAATATGGAACATCAACCCTGAGAACACGAAGTGAACCGACAACAGAATCCGTCCGAGGAGAATGAGAACGTCCATCGCTTCGCCTCCCTCTCTTGGAAATCTGGCTCCGGGCTCCGGTGCCCCGAGGCCTCTCCCCTACCCAGTTCGAGAACGCAGTGAAGGGGAGAATTGTTCCCGCCCCGGTTGGTGGCCGGGACGGGTGGCCGGGGGAGACGGGTTCAAAATGCCGGCGCCTAACCCGAAGGTGCACGCGATTCAGTGGTGCACGCGATTCAGTGGTGCACGCGATTCAGTGGTGCAGCTGCACCACTTGCACCGCTGCACCACCTGCTTTTCACATGATCTATATGCCGGCCTGTTGCTTGATCGAATCCTTAACCTCGGGCGGACAGTATGGTGAACCTCGAGGATGGGACCCGGAAGGCCACTTTTCAGTCGAGTCATCGTCGCATCGTTATTGCTTTCTGGACTCGCGTCCTGCGGAGAGGGAATCCCGGGTGCCTCAAACCCATCGCCTTCCCCCAAGCCGGCCAAGCTCAAGCCGGCGACGTTCCGACAGGGCCCGATGTCGGACGGACCCCACTGGAACGGCCATCGATACAGCTCGTACCTTTGGGATGTGAAGATCCAGCTCAGGAATACCGGCGATAAACCCGGACGGCCCCGCTGCATCTTCGACCTGCAATACAACACAAAGACGGGAGAACCTGGACATTTGCGCGTCCCGATACGCGGCCCCGTCATTCCGCCAAAGACGACGGTCGCCGTGAAGGAGACCGTCAGATTGAAAGAACCTCATGGGGCCGGCGGCTTTGAGGGAGACGTGCTCTATTGCAAAGCGGAGTAACCTCCTTTCGAATTGATCGATTCACGGATAAGTTTCTGGTGGGGATGAAAGGAGGCACATGAACTTCATCTACGTCGCTACCAGAGGGGCTTCGGATCCCACGCTTGCATCGATTCCGTTTCACATCGCGGCCAATGGGTCGGTGGAGGTGGGGCACGATACGTCCGTAGTTCTCGCTGGAGATGCCGCCGAGATAGCCGTCGGCGACAACATCCAAACTGTGGAGGGTGTGGGAGTCCCGCCCCTGAGGGATCTCGTGGCCAAGCTGAAGGAGCACACCGTCCCCGTCTACGTCTGAAAGGCTTGCGCCGTCGCCCGTGGGGCGACCGAGGAGCAGCTCCAGGACTTCGGATGGAAGTGGACGACGCCACCGGAATTCGCACGGATGTGCGAGGAAGCGGACAAGGTTCTTACTTTCTGAACTTGTAGTTGTCTTGGTTTCGCTTGCACTGCATAAACATTGAGGGCCGCAATTTCCGCGCTTTCTGAAGCGTTAGCAGCGCTATTCGAGGCTTATCCTTCAGACAGCGCGGGACTCACTCGAGCGTGGGAAATGGCCGGCTGGGGTTGGGATATATGGCCCGGTTGATCCGTTCTTTGTGGATTTAGCGCCCGTATCGGGCGCCTGAGACCCAGAGAACGAGGGGACCGTGCGACAAGGCAAGCGGGGCGAGGGGCGGCGGGGGCGATGCCTCACCCGGGCGTGGGCGATGCGCACCCCATCCGGGGGTTCAAGAGGCCGAGGGCCATGCCGATGAATTGCCTATGCGGCGGCAATCTCTCAACTCGAACAATCTAAAAGGCGTATTCAGGGCAACCGGACGGCGTGTTCGGGTTCTGGTGCTCGCCGCGTTGGTGGTGGCGACGGCTCCCGGACTGATCGGAGGGCCGGCACAAGCGCACGAAGGTTCGAACGCGCGATCCGCGAGAGCTCACATCGTGCGGCGCGCAAGGTCCCAGATCGGCGTCCGCTACCGCTACGGATCAGAGTCGCCGAGCAAGGGATTCGATTGCTCGGGCCTCACGTCGTGGGTCTTCTCCGGCCACGGCGCATCGCTCCCTCGCACGTCGCTGACCCAGTATCAGCTTCCGGGAATCGGCGGGTACAAGCGAGTCAAGAAGCGCAGCGAGCTCAAGAAGGGCGACCTCGTCTTCTTCAAGACGACCTCTGCGATCGTGGGTCACGTCGGCATCTACGTGGGTGACGGCGACATGGTTTCGGCCACGTCCTCCTCGGGTGTGAGGGAATCTTCCATCTTCGACTCGTACTGGGGACCACGCTGGGTCGGTGCGACCCGGGCCCCCCTGGGCTGAGAATCCCACCATTCAAGATCGCTTGACGATGACCCCTTCGTGGGGGGCGAGATCAATCCCTCCTGAGAGGTCGTCACCGTCCCGGTGCCGCGACGTTCCCAGAACGATGGTGCCCGATAAATCGCTCACGACGACGGGCTCCGCCCCAAAGTTGATCGCGACCAGCAACTCGTCTCCCCGCAAGAACGCCCACACACCGCCGCCGCGGTCGAGCAGTTCGTAGGTTCCCCGACTGAGGGCCGGCTCGCACCGGCGCAGTCGGATGAGGTCCCGGCAGAGGGTCAGTACTGAATTCGGGTCGCCGGTCTGGGCCTCGACATTCGTGTCGGTTTGATCCGTCCGGCCCCCACCGAGCGGGTCACCGATCGGCAGCCACGGGTGCCCGTCGGGAGTGGTGAACCCGGCCCCCGGTCCGGCGTTCCAGCGCATCGGCGTCCGGCAGGAATCCCGACCTCTCAATTCGGGCCAGAAGGTCCTCCCGACGGGGTCCTTGGTGTCCTCGAATCGCAGGTCGACGTCGGTCATTGCGATCTCGTCGCCCTGGTAGAGGAACGGAGTCCCGCGCAGCGTCAGCAGCAGCATCAGCGCGCACCGAACCTTGTCGACATCTCCACCGCACCAACGTGTGGCGAGCCTGCCGACATCGTGATTCGAGCCCGTCCAAGCCGGCCACGCCTGGCCCGGAATCAGGGACTCGGCCGCGGTGACGATCGACTTCATATGGTCCGGATCGAGCGGTGAGTAGATGAAGGGGAAGTTGAACGCGAGATGGAGCTCGTTCGCGCCCGTTCCGTAGAACTCGGCCATTCGCTCGAGCTCCCACACCCAGGTCTCGCCGATCAAAACCGGCTCAGGTTGAAACTCATTGCACAGAGCACGCCATCGCTGCAGGACCTCGTGTACCTCGGGTCGGTTAGCGCTGTAGGTCTGGCGCTGCCCCATGCGCCGAACGCTGGGCGGATCGTCCGGCGTCACCGGGAGGTTGTCCCGGAGAGAGCGGTCCTTGATGATCCCGTGCGCCACGTCGATACGGAAACCCGCCACTCCGAAGTCGAACCAGAAGCGCAAGACGTCGTCGAAGGCGCCCCGCACATCCTCGTTCCACCAATCGAGATCCGGCTGCGACGGCAAGAAGTTATGCAGGTAGTACTGACCCGTCGGCTCGTCCCATTCCCACGCCGACCCCCCGAAGACGCTGAGCCAGTTGTTCGGCGGCCCTCCGTTCTTCGCGTCGCGCCACACGTACCAGTTGCGGTGACGGGACGACCTCGACGATCGTGAGTCGACGAACCATTCGTGTCTATCGCTGGTGTGGTTGGGGACGAGGTCGAAAAGGACCTTGATGTTGCGCCGGTCGGCCTCCGTAATGAGCTCTTTGGCATCCTCGAGCGTCCCGAAGTCCTCGTGGATGTCGCAGTAATCCGAGACGTCGTAGCCCCAGTCGTCGTCAGGCGAGGGCATGCACGGCGTCATCCAGATTCCGTCAACGCCGAGCCACTCGAGATAATCGAGCTTGCCGGTGATGCCCGGGATGTCGCCGATCCCGTCGCCGTTGGAGTCCGCGAACGAGCGGAGGTAGATCTGGTAGATGACCCCCGACCTCCACCACGGCGCGCTATGGGGGCCGGGCTCTGTTGGTTTCATGGACAGAGGAACCTAGCCGAGATGTGCCGCCCGGGGCGCGGTTAGGCGTCGTTCAGGACGGGCGCCACTCGATCGGGGTCGATGTCGTATCTCTGGATCGCCTCGGTCACCGCCTCGGGCTTGACGTCGCCCGCGCCGGCGAGCGCCGCGAGCGTCGCCACCGCGATGTGCTCGGCGTCGACCTCGAAGAAGCGACGCAGCGCCTTGCGGGAGTCCGAGCGACCGAACCCGTCGGTCCCGAGGGGGACGAACATCCCGGGCACCCAGCGGGCGATCTGGTCCGGAACTGCCTTCATGTAATCGGTCGCCGCCACTATGGGCCCGTCGACCGACTCCAGGCGACGGGAGACGACCGGCTGGCGGGGCGGCTCCTCCGGGTGGAGTCGGTTCCAGCGCTCGCATTCCAATGCCTCGCCTCGCAACTGCTGGTACGAAGTCGCACTCCAAACATCGGCTGCAACGTCGTGATGCTCGGCAAGCAGGTTCTGGGCCCTCAAGGCCTCTTTGAGAATGGTTCCGGACCCGAAGATCTGGGCCCGGTGCTTCTTTTCCTCGGGGGCCACCTGGTAGAGGTAGAGGCCCTGGAGAATCGACTCGTCGTCGGCGCGCTCCGGCCGCTCCGGCTGCGGGTAGGGCTCGTTGTAGAGGACGAGGTAGTAAAAAAGATCCTCCTTCTCGTCGGTCATCCGCCGGATTCCGTCGCGCACGATTGCCGCGATCTCATATGCGAACGCCGGGTCGTACGACAGACACGCAGGGTTCGTCGAAGCCAGCAGGAGCGAGTGACCGTCCTCGTGCTGCAGCCCCTCGCCGTTCAGAGTCGTCCGCCCGGCGGTCGCTCCGAGCAAGAACCCTCGTCCTCGCTGGTCACCCAGCGACCAGATGAAATCGCCGATCCTCTGGAAGCCGAACATCGAATAGAAGATGAAGAACGGAATCATCGGCTCCTCGTGGGTGACGTAAGAGGTCCCCGCGGCGGTGAAGGTCCCCATCGAGCCGGCCTCGGTAATCCCCTCCTCCATCACCTGGCCGTTCTGGGATTCGCGATACGCAAGAAGGTGGGCCGCGTCCACGGGTTCGTAAAGCTGTCCCCGGGCCGCGTAGATTTTGAACTCGGGGAACAGCGCCTCCATCCCGAAGGTGCGGGCCTCGTCGGGAATGATCGGAACAACTCGATTGCCGATCTTCTTGTCGCGCAGCAGCTGTCGCAGCAGCCGGACGAACGCCATCGTCGTCGCAACCGGCTGATCCTTACTCCCCTTCGAGAAGTCCTCGAAGATCTGAGTCTTGGGCTGAGGAAGTTTCTTGTCTTCAAATCTGCGATCCGGCACGAACCCACCGAGCTGGCGGCGCCGCTCGAGCAAGTACTGAATCTCGTCGGAGTTCTCGCCGGGGTGGTAGTAGGGCGCGGTCCCCTCGTGGATGTCCTTGTCCTTGATCGGGAGATCGAGCCGATCCCTGAACGTTCTCAACTCCTCCTCCGACAGTTTCTTCGCCTGGTGGGTGACGTTGCGTCCTTCAATTGCTCCACCGAGCGTCCACCCCTTCACCGTCTTGGCGAGGATCACCACCGGTGCGTCCTTCAACTCGACCGCGGTGGCGTAGGCCGCGTACAGCTTTCGGTAGTCGTGTCCGCCGCGCCTCAGCCGCTTGAGATCGTCGTCGGAGAGCTTTTCAACCAGCTTCTTAAGACGGGGATCGTCAAAGAAATGCTCCCGGATGTAGGCGCCCGACTCGACGACGTACTTCTGGAAGTCGCCGTCCAGAGTGGTGTTCATCTTGTTGACCAGAACGCCGTCGGTATCGCGCGCCAGAAGGTCGTCCCACTCCCGACCCCACACGACCTTGATGACGTGCCAGCCCGCGCCGCGGAAGATCTGCTCGAGTTCCTGGATGATCTTCCCGTTGCCCCTAACCGGTCCGTCCAGGCGCTGCAGGTTGCAGTTGACGACGAAGATGAGGTTGTCGAGACCCTCGCGCGCCGCTATGGAGAGCGCGGCCATCGATTCAGGCTCGTCCATCTCTCCGTCGCCCGGGAAGCACCACACCCTCTGGGCCGAGGTGTCCTTCACCCCGCGGTGCTGGAGGTACCGGTTGAACCTCGCCTGGTAGATGGCAAGAAGAGGCGACAGGCCCATCGATACCGTCGGGAACTCCCAAAACTCCCGCATCAGTCGGGGATGCGGGTAAGAGGAGAGTCCTCCGCCGAAGGCCTCGCGCCTGAAGCTGTCGAGTTGCTCCTCGGTCAGCCGCCCTTCGAGATATGCCCGCGCATAGATGCCGGGGGCGCCGTGGCCCTGGAAATAGATCTGATCGGGTCCGCCTTCAGCCTGACGGCCGCGAAAGAAGTGGTTGAACCCCACCTCGAAGAGAGATGCAGCCGAGGCGTAGGTGGACAGGTGTCCCCCGATCCCATCCTCTTTCTTGTTCGCTCGGGAAACCATCACCGCGGCGTTCCACCGGATGATGCGCCGGATCAGACGCTCGATCCCCTCGTCCCCCGGGAAGTAGGGCTCCTGCTCGGGGGCGATGGTGTTGATGTAATCGCTCGACACCATGGCGGGAAGGCCGATCTGCCTCGCCCTGGCGTGCATGAGCACCCGATGAAGCAGGAACCTCGCCCTCGCCGGCGACTGGTCGATGACCTGGTCGAGGGACTCGATCCACTCCCGCGTCTCTTCGGGGTCGATGTCGGGGAGCTGGTTCTTGAAGGCGTCGTACATTCCCTCACCTCTTCTCGGGCGGGTCGCAACAAAGCGTAAACCCCGCGAATCGACGGATTGGCCGCGGCGCCGAGGGCCCGTTTCCGCCCCCTCGCTCCCCTAAAACCGACCCGGGGACCCACAGGAGTTGCCCCCCCGGTGGAGAACCATTCAGGTCAAAACCACCAAAGGTGGACATGCAGGTAAGGAGGATCCTCCCGATGAGTAATTCCAAGCCGGCCAGTATCCGGGGCCTGGTAGCGGTGGTGACCGCCGCTCTCGCATCAACCCTTCTCGTCCAGGCGCCCGCGGCGGCAGCCGGGCTGGGATCGACCGACATCACGGTCAAGGGCAAGGCCTTCGACTACCGGACCGTGAACGTCTCGCCGGTCAAGTACAAGCACAGTGAGATCATCCGCGACAAATTCGACATTCCGATGACGGCGCCCGAGCCGACGCATCCCGGGCAGACCGTCGAACTACACGTCGAGGTCGTTCGTCCCAAGAAGGTTCAGCCTTACCCCACGATTCTCGAGGTCAGTCCCTACCACGGCACCATCGCAGACCGCTCGGGGACTCGTATTTTCCCCGGCCCCAAGAAGAACCCGCTGCCCGACTACGTGGACTCGGATGGAAAGGGGGGCACCCCGGGGGACATCACCCTTGGGCTGGCCGGTTACTTCGCACCGCGGGGCTACGCGGTGGTGTTCGTGGATCTAAGGGGAATGGGAAAGTCAACCGGTTGCCTCGATCACCTGGGCCCGCAAGATCAGTCCGACGCCGAGGACGTGCTCAAATGGATCGCCAAGCAGAAGTGGTCCAACGGCCGGATCGGCATGACCGGACACTCCTACGTGGGATCGACTCCGCAGATGTATGCGGCCACCCATCACCCGGCTCTCAAAACGATCGCGCCGAGCGCCGGTCTCGCCGCGATGTACCACCACAAGTTCCAGACAGGAGTCCCCTACTTCCTGCAATGGATCGGTCCGGCCGAGGCCTACGAGGAACTCTCAATCAACCGGCACCTTCCCGGATTTCTCGGGACCGAATACGGAGACAGCTTCGGCGACGGCACCGAATGGATTGGATGTGGACTCCCGGACTCGGCCGTTATGAGTGAGGCGGACTTCGACTCAGGCGTCTACGACGACGAGGAGCCGTTCCCCTGGGACGCGGAGAGGGACTTCCGAAAGGGTGTTACGAAAGCCGACATCCCCATCTTTCTGATACACGGCGTCAACGACAACGCGGCGCGGATCCCCGCAATCGACTGGTTCTACAAGCGGAACGGCCGCAAGGGCGACAAGGCATGGATCGGGAACTGGGACCACGGCTCGGGAATCTATCCGAACGACAGGACGTGTCCGCAGCACGGCCCCGTCCTGGTGTGCCCGGCGGTCGAGACGGCTGGCGATCAGTGGACGCTGGCTCTGCACGCGTGGTTTGACAAGCACCTCATGCGTAGGAACGTCAACACCGGCCCGGCGGTCGAGATCTTTCTCAACAACCACCAGGTCTACCAGCCGAGCCAGTGGCCTCCGGGTCCCTTCAACAGAAGGAACCGGCTATTCCTTGCACCCAACGGAAAACTGCTGCCGGAGGCACCCAACGGCAAAAGCACCGACATGTTCATTGGGAGCCCCCAGGGCGAGTTGAACGAGTACAGTGCCGAAAACGAGTTGGGAACGAATGCCCTCGGATGGGATACGGCACCCCTCAAGAAGCCGATGCTGCTCGCGGGAACGCCGCGACTGCATTTGAGCATGTCGCAAGACGTCGAGCGCCTGCACATCATCGGCACGCTCTACGACATCGCGCCCGACGGTTCGGTCGTCTGCGTGCCGATCACGAACAGCTCCAGGTGCGGGATCTCGAAGGCCACCTTCGCCATGAACCCTGAGCTTCGTAAGACCATAAGGGAGATAACCCCGGTTCCCACGGACCCACAGCGCCGGATGCACCTGAGGCAGCGCGGGATGGCCCAGGCCTACGTCGTCGAAAAGGGACACCGGCTCCGGTTCGTGGTCGCCACGGCCCAGCCGGACAAGGTCGCCACTCACGCCGAGGGCACGGTGACCGTGTTCATGGACGGCAAGCACCCGTCCCGGATCGCGCTCCCGCTCGTCACCAGAGCGACTCTCAAGAGGGACTTCTTCCCCGGCCCGACCGCGGGGTTCTAGAGGAGTTACTCAGTAGGCGACAGGGCCTCGGCCGATATGGCCGGGGCCCTTTTCTTTTCGGTCGAGTGGTGCCTCAGTTGCGCATAGCGCGGCTCTCGCACCACTCACCAAACGCCGCCCGCCCAGTGGTGCCTCAGTTGCGTATAGCGCGGCTCACGCACCACTCACCAAACGCTGCCCGCCCAGTGGTGCCTCAGTTGCGTATAGCGCGGCTCTCGCACCACTCGGCGGATAAGTCCCGGGTCGCGATTAGAAGATGACGGGTACCGACAGCCAGTTGCGCGCTGCAGCCGTATCGCCGTCCAGTTTCATGACCGAGGGATCGGCTCGGCCGCAGAGAAGCCTGCAGAAGTCGAGCGCGTCCCCCTCGATGTCGGCCCGGGGGGCGGCACCAAAGACGAACTCTCCCCCTGCCGGTCCTCCAAGGTTCAGCCGGGCCTCGGGCGCGGCGTTGCGATCCCAGTGTCTGACGACGTCCTGGACTATCCGGCGCTCGGCGTTGCCGCACTTGACCTCGCGATCCACGGCGCGAGAGATGTCGATTCGGTGCATGAAGTGGTCGCGCGTGAAGATGACGTCCGACAAGAAACGCAGCGTCGTCAAGCCAAAAAAGGAGTTGTAGAGCGGAACGTACTTCGAGACGAGGCCGACGGCCGCGCGCGTCGAAACGAACCGGCCCGCCGAGCGATCGAGTCTGTCGATGAGTTCCTGGGTGGAAAGATTCCTGCGCATCTCCACCTGGGCTTCGTTCTGCGCGTGGACCTTGTCTCCGAATTGTTTTCGATACTTCCTCGTCGCCACCGTCAACCGGGCCATCTCGGAGGGAGAGGTCAAGGCCTCGGCCCAACCCAGCACGTGAGCCGCTATGTCTCGAACCCTCCAGCCCTCGCACTCGGTCGGTTTCTCCCAGTCCTCGTCGGAGAGCGATCGCAACAGTTCGATCATTGCGCCCAGTTGAGACTCCGCGAGAACTCTCGCTTCCGAGTGGGAAATCCCGTCTAGCTGCGAAACGAAGATCTGTGGTTGTGACCCGACTGAGCTCATGCCCCTCCACCCTGCCGCGAGAGCAGGGCGCGCGCTACATCCTTGATCGAGAGCAGTCCCGCCACGTTGCCCCCCTCATCGGTGACTATGAGATGTCGAAAACCGCCCTGAAGCATTCGGTTGCCCGCATCGACGACGCTCCAGGACTGCGATCCCGCGATCGCGTTCGCCGTCATGTACCGCTCGACCTGGGTCTGCTTCGGATCGGCTCCCTCCGCCACTGCTCTTAACACGTCCCTCTCCGTGATGATCCCGAGTTGTCCGTCCTCCGATACGACAACCGCGGAACCTACATGCCGGTTGTTCATCTGCCTAGCGACGTCGCTGAGGGTTCGGTCCGGCTCGACCGTCAAGACGTCGCGGCTGGCGAGAGCACCTATGTCCATAGTCACCGTCTTTGGCCTGAACCGCGTCGCGACTAACTTATCGCCTCCCGGCCTCCGCCCGTCGGGGTCCTTACGCCACGGGTCGATTGGGTAGCTCGGACTCACCGTCCTGGCGGGCCGGAGTCGGGATCGTGGTTCTCGGCGAAGGGCCCGCCGCGGCCCACGCGGTCTTTCAATCGAGCCGTCCCGACAAAGGCGCAACCGTAGGACAACCCCCCGAGACCGTCACCATCGAATACTCGGAACCTCCAATCGCCGACGCTGTGGTGAACGTGCGCGACGGCTGCAGGGATCCGATCGACGCCGAGGTGGAAGTGGCGGGGACGACGTTGACCGCAAGCGTCCCCGAAGGACAACCCGGTCGGTGAAGGTTCGCTGCAACTTGATCTCCGGAGTCGACGGCCATCCCACCTCGCGCCTTTGAGTTCACGGTGAGGGGAGACGCTGCCAGGGGCCGGCATCTGCACGACCCGGCTTATCTATTCCACGAAATGTGCCGCTGAGGCAATAAACGTGGAAAAGAACAGCCCAGTCACGATCCCCGACCTCGACTCTAGGCGCGGAGATAAAGCCCGCGCGCGGAAAGTCTGAAGCCGGCCTCGGTGAGCAGATCGGCAAGCGGAGAGTCGCGCACATCCTCCCCGTCGGCGCGTTCGACCGAAAGTCGGCCGAGCAACCCGTCGCGCACCGCGAGCGTCAGCGCGTCGACCGCGGGGCGAAGCAAGGCCTCCTCCTCCGTAAACGACAGGAGCGACTTGCCGCCCTTCTCGATGTACAGAACGAGAGCGCCGGAGACCAGCACGACCACGGCCCCCGCCTTTCGCCCCGCTCTGTGACCCGGCCTCCTCGCGGCACGCTCGTCTTCGCCCGGCCTCTCCGGCCACGGCAGCGCGGCTCCGTAAGGGTTGGCGGGATCGGTCGCAGCCAGAACCTCGGTCTGGACCTCGTCGACCGGTACGTCGACGAGGGCGCGCAGCCGATCGACGGCTCCCTCCAGCGCGAACTGAGCTCCGCCGAGGCCGTCCACGAAGTAGCCGCGCCGGCACCGCCCGCTCTCCTCCATGGCCTTCAGAACCGGGTAGATGCCGGCGAAGCCGCCCGGGACCGATTCCACGGTCACCGCTCCTCGGGTCACGATCCCGTGGCGCGCCAGCATCTGCTCGACAACCGCGTGTGCGCGTCGGGTTTGATCGGACGCGCGTTCGCCGACCAGGCTCCACCGGCCCGCGGCCGCGGGTGGCCCCAGCCGGGCGGGAAAAGAAGGTCTGCGGCGACGCGCCGAAGGCCGTCGTCGGGGGGCGCCGCCGACGTGGGCGCGCACCGGACCGAACGTGTCGTTTGTGACCCAGCCCGCCCACACCAGCTCCCAGAGGGCGAGCAGCAGTTCCTGATCGTCGGAGGATCCCACTTCGTCGGCGATCTGACGGAAGAACAGCGCGCCTCTCGCCGAGAGAGCGCGCCTGATTGCGTCGGCCTCAGCCGACAGCTCCGAGGGCTGGGTGTCCGGAAGCAACAGGCTCGCTCGATCGGCCGGCGCGAGGACGACCCACCCATCGGATGATCCAAGGGGCCCGGCCCCGGCCCACGTCAGCTCGCCCGAGGCGAGCAGTTCATCGAGCTGGGCCGGCGCGTAGCCCGGAAGCCTCGCCGCCAACACCTGTTGTTCCAGCGTCGAGGCGGGGATCGGCGCTCCCTGAAGTTGCTCGACCACCTCGAACAGAGCATTGACCGCGGCCGGACCGCTCAACGGCCTGCGGCGCGCGCCGGGCCCGAGACCGTGCCAGGCGATAGTGAAACGGGCGAGCGCGTCCGGTGGGGCGGGCTCGATCTCCTTTCGCCAGGCAGCGAGCGATCGCCTTCTGAGCCGACGCAGGACCTCCGCCTCTATCCACTCGCGCCCTACTCCCCCCGGACGGAATTCCCCCTCGAGGACGCGGCCCTCGACCTCGAGTCTCTTGAGCGAAGCCTCGACGACGCGTTCGCCGATGGAAAAACGACGGGCGACATCGCCGGGCCGAAAGGGACCGTGGGTGCGGGCATAACGGGCCACCAGCTCATCGAGTGGCGCATCGCCGGATTCGAGAAAGGCATCCGGTACGCCGACGGGCAGCGGAGTTCCGAGTGCGTCTCGGTAACGTCCGGCGTCCTCGGCCGCGATCCACCGATTCTCTCCTCCGATTCGAACCGAGAGTGAGCGTCTCGACCGCTCCAGTTCGGCGAGCCACTCCAAGCATTGGACCGGTTCGGTGATCCGGGCCGCGACCTCATCGTCGCTCAGGTCGCCGAGCATCCGCAAGAGATCGTGAAGGGCGTCCGGGCCCTTCGCTCTTTTCTCGTCGGTCAGAAACTGAAGTTCCAGTTCGAGCGCGGACAAAGACTCATCGTCGATCAGCTCGCGCAACTCCTCGCGCCCCATAATTTCTGCGAGAAGCGAGCGATCGAGCGAGAGAGCCTGTGCCCTCCGCTCGGCCAACGGAGCGTCTCCCTCGTACATGAATGCGTTGACGAAGCCGAATTGGAGTGAACTCGCAAACGGTGAGGGCGCCTCTGTCTCGACCTCGACGACGCGAATCTCCCTGCGGCGAACGGCCCTCATCAATTCCACCAGAGAGTCCAGATCGAAGACGTCCTGCAGGCACTCGCGATAGGTCTCGAGAACGATCGGGAACGAGCGGTACTTGGACGCGACCTGAAGGAGCCGCGCGCTCTTCTGGCGTTGTTGCCAGAGTGGAGTGCGTCCGCCCGCTCTCCTTCTCGGCAACAACAGAGCGCGCCCCGCGCACTCTCGGAAGCGACTCGAGAAAAGCGCCGACGTTCCTACTCGTTCGACCACGAGGTTTTCGACGTCCTCTGCTTCGAACAGTAGGGACTGCGCGCCGGGCACCTCCTCTGCGTCAGGCAGTCTCACGACGATGCCGTCGTCCGTGTAGATGCACTGGACCTCGACGTCGAAGCGATCTCGCAACGAGTGCTCGATGGCCTGGGACCATGGCGCGTGTACCTGCGCTCCAAACGGAGAGTGAATGCACAGCCGCCAGTCGCCCACCTCGTCGCGAAACCTCTCGACCACGATTGTTCGATCGTCCGGCAGCGCACCCGTCGCCTCTTTTTGCTCTTTCAGATAGGCGACCAGGTTGGTGGCGGCGAAATTGTCCATTCCCGCCTTTAGCAACCGGCGCAGCTGCTGTCCCTCGCTCAGGCCGTCGAGTTCGCGCACGAACTCGCCCAGGGCGGTCCCGAGCTCCATCGGTCGGCCGGGTGCATCACCGTGCCAGAAAGGCATGCGTCCGGGCTGTCCGGGAGCGGGAGAGACGAGCACCCGGTCCTGAGTGATGTCCTCGACCAACCAAGTGGAGGAACCGAGGATGAACGTGTCCCCCGGCCTCGTCTCGTAGACCATCTCCTCGTCGAGTTCGCCGACGCGCTGCGACCGCTCCCCCACGATGAACACACCGAACAGACCTCGGTCCGGGATCGTCCCCCCGGACGTGACCGCGATTTGCTGGGCCCCGGGGCGGCGCGCCAGGACGTTGGTCGAGCGATCCCACTTGATCCGCGGCCGCAGTTCGGAGAAGTCGCTCGACGGATACCGGCCCGAGAGCATGTCGAGGACGGCTTCGAGCGCGCTGCGCGGCAACTTCTCGAACGGCGCGGCCCGCAGAACCACTCTCTCGAGATCGTCGAGGGTCCACTCATCCATTGCCACCATCGCGACAATCTGTTGCGCGAGAACGTCCAGGGAGTTGCGCGGCATCTCAATCGTTTCGATCGCTCCCTCCTTCATCCGCTCGACCACGAGCGCGCACTGAAGAAGGTCGCCCCTGTACTTGGGGAAGAAGATCCCCCGGCTCACGGCCCCGACGTGGTGGCCGGCCCGGCCGATGCGCTGGAGCCCAGAGGAGACCGACGAGGGAGCCTCCACCTGCACAACGAGATCGACCGCGGCCATGTCGATACCCAGCTCGAGCGAGCTCGTCGCCACCACCGCCGGTAAACGGCCCGACTTGAGCTGCTCCTCGATGAGCTTTCGCTGCTCCTTGCTGACCGATCCATGGTGGGCCCGCGCGACCTCGTCTTCGGCGAGCTCGTTCAGGCGCGCGCAGAGTCTTTCGGCGAGCCTTCTCGAGTTGACGAACACGATCGTGCTGGAGTGAGCGCGAATGAGGTCGAGAAGTCGCTCCTCGACGTGAGGCCAGATGCTCGTTCTCTCCTCGACCGCCGAAGCGCTTCCCGAGAGCGCCGGCTCGGGACGTTCGAGCGCATCTTTGTCGCCCGTGGTGGTTTCGCCGAGTTCGGTCATGTCCTCGACCGGGACCACGACCGAGAGGTCGAAGACCTTGTCGCTCGGCACCTCGACCACGTCCACTGGATGGGTCCCCCCCAGGAAGTGGGCCACCTCCTTGGCCGGCCGCACCGTCGCGGACAGTCCCAGACGTCTCACCGGCTTTTGCGTCAGGTGGTCCAGACGTTCGAGGCTGAGCGCGAGGTGCGCTCCCCTCTTGTTGCCGGCGAGCGCGTGGATCTCGTCAACGATGACCGTTTCGATGGATTTCAGCACCTCTCGGGCCTGAGACGTGAGCATCAAAAACAGAGACTCCGGGGTCGTGATGAGGATGTCGGGCGGAGCCGTCACCAGGCGACGTCTTTCCTGTTGGGGGGTGTCGCCGGTTCTCACTCCGACCCGGATCTGGGGCGGGGCCAGTTCCAGGCGGGTAGCCGCCGCGGCCATCCCCCTGAGCGGAGTCCGAAGGTTGCGCTCTATGTCGACCGCGAGAGCCTTGAGCGGCGACACGTACAGGACGCGCAGACGGCCGCGGTCCGTCGGTTCCCCCGCCGCCAATTGGTCTATCGACCACAAAAATCCGGCCAGGGTCTTGCCCGACCCCGTCGGTGCGACGACGAGAGCGTTGTTGTCCGAGATCGCGGCGCGCCACGCTCCCTCCTGGGCGGGAGTGGGAGCCTCGAACGCGCTTGTGAACCATTCCCGCGTGAGGGGGCCGAAGTTCTCGAGGATGCTCGCCACGGCCCCATCTTCTCGCGCGCTCGCGCCATGGGCCTCCGCTCACGGCCGACTGAGCCTCCGTTCGCGGCCGACTGGTCGTCACACCGGAATAGTTCCGGTCAGGTGACCACTCGGCGATGGGGGAAGGGGCGTCGGGGAAAGGGCTCAGGATCTAATGCTTCGGCGGATCACCACCGCGCCAAGCACTCCCGCCAGGGCCGAGGCCGCGACCACGCCAATCTTCGCCGTCTCCGTGAGACGGCCCTCGAAGGCGAGGTCCGCGATGAAGAGCGAAACCGTGAAGCCCACTCCCCCCAGCAGGCCGAGGCCGACCATCGTGGGCCACGCAGTGCCGGTGGGCAGCGTCCCAATGCCGGCCCGGACCGCGAGAAAAGCCGCGCCGCAGATGCCGGCAACCTTGCCGAGGACCAATCCGGCGACGACGCCGAGGGCCACCCGGGACCCGATCGCTTCCTCCACGGCGGCCGCGTTCAGCGAAACCCCCGCATTGGCCAGTGCGAATACGGGGACGATCAGAAAGCTGGACCAGGGGTGCAGGGCTTCCTCGAGACGTTCGGCAACCGAGACGGTGTCCCGGGCCTGAGAGACGGTGGCCCGGACGGTCTTGGGATCCGCCTCGCCCCGAAGCCGGCGGACGAGGTCGACGAGAAGGCCCTCGTCCCCCCCGTAGGCGACGGTCGGAGTGATGAAGGCGACGGCGACTCCCGCGATCGTCGCGTGAAGCCCCGATCCCAGAGTCGTCAGCCACACCCCGGTGCCCAGGATCACGAATACCGGGTGCCCCCGAAACCCGCTCATCCGCAGGAGCACCATAGTTCCCAGAAGCCCCGCCGCCGCGAACAGAGGACCAAATTCGATCCCACCCGCGTAGCCGAGCGCGATGACGATGATGGCTCCGATGTCGTCGGCGATGGCGACGCTAAGCAGGAACAGTTTTGCCGGCTGCGGAATTCGCGGAGCGACCAGCGCCAGAACTCCCAGAGCGAAGGCGATGTCGGTAGCCATCGGAATTCCCCAACCCGGTAAGCCTTCCCCGCCGACGTTCATAAGGGTGTAGATCCCGGCCGGGACGGCCATCCCGCCAAGGGCCGCGACCACCGGCAGAGCGGCGCGCTTCATGTCGCTCAACTCCCCATGGACGAGTTCGCGCTTGATCTCAAGCGCAACCACGAAGAAGAAGAGCGTCATCAGCCCCTCGTTGACCCAGTGCCGGAGGTCGCGCTCGACCACCCAGTCTCCGAGGTTGACCGCCAGGTTTGTCTCCCACAGGCGGAAGTAAGAGCTTTCGAACGGAGAGTTCGACCACACAAGCGCCACAAGCGTGGCCCCGAAGAGAACAATGCCGCCCGATGCCTCGGTCTGCAGGAAGTCGCGCAGCGGCTGCACGAGCCGGCGCGCGGCAGGGCGGGCGGTCACCGGATTGAGTAATGGAGATCGATGAGCATTAGCCGGCTCCTGACGTCGACGAACTACGCCGACCAGGCTTCCCGGCTCACCCCACGACGCATTCTATAAGTGCGCGACCCCACCGGCGATCTGTACGCTTGATGCGGTGACCAACTCCTCGGATATGCCTTTCCAGCCGACCCTGCTGGACGCGGGCCCGGTCACTTTTGACCGTGAACTATCCACCCTGAATCGGATCGAACTCGACCCCTCCTCGTGGGTCGACTACGCACCCGGATGGGTGACGGGCTCGGACGAACTCTTCGGCCAGATCCTGGCAAGCCGCAACTGGGGCCAGCGTTCGCGCAGGATGTACGAACAGAGGGTGAAAGAGCCGCGCCTCACGGCACCCTGGAGAGTGGGCTCGGGAGAGCCGCTCGAGCCCGCGGTGATCGATGAGATGCGGATCTTTTTATCCGAGCACTACGGAGTCGAATTCGACTCGGTCGGGTTCAACCTGTATCGGGACGGACGGGACAGCGTTGCCTGGCACGGAGACCGAATCAAGAAAGAAATCGAGGAGCCGATTGTTGCCCTCGTCTCCGTGGGAGAGCCGCGCAAGTTCTTGATGCGGCCGAAGGGGGGAGGCGGCGCTCGGTCGTTCATGCTCAGTCGCGGTGATCTATTCGTGACGGGAGGGCTGGCTCAGCGTGAGTGGGAGCACAGCGTTCCCAAGGTGGCCGCGGCCGGGCCGCGCATCAGCCTCGCCTTTCGCCACGGATTGGACCCCGCCGCTTATAGCGGCAAGAAGGTGGAGGAGCCCCCCGCGGGCTAAGCGGTGGGGTTTGTTCGGTCAGACCGTAACAGTGACCTTCTCCTCTTCCCTCTCGTCCTCGACCGGAGGAGTCGGTTGTTCGGTTGGGGCGGGAGACTCGACTTCGTCGGCCGAGGGCCTGGTGCCGATCCTTTCGCCCAGTCTTTCCATCCAGATTGACAGACTCTCTCTGCACATGGGCGACTCCTTTCGTTACGCGACGCTCTGCGCCCAAGAGTATCGGAGTCGCCGTTCCAACGTGCCCTGATACCCGACAGGTTCGCCGATCCGGCTTGTCGCCGTGTGGCGGCGTCACGGTACGCCCCC
>JALZEK010000165.1 GCA_030862065.1 Actinomycetota bacterium
GGCGCGTTGTGCGTTCCTTGAACTCAGGGGCATATCGCCGCTGAGATGTGGTCATGGGCTCCCCTTTCTGGCCACGTCAGCACACGTGCACCAGCTTCAGGTGTCCACATAACCGGGTCAAGTCCAAGCTGCACCACTGCACCGGCTGCACCACTGCACCGGCTGCACCACTGCACCGGCTGCACCACTGCACCGGCGAAGATGCGTTCGACTATCGTTCGATGAGAGAGATCCATGCGTCCAGGCACACTAAGAGCAGCGATGTGCGGTCTGGCAGCCACCGCTCTTCTAACAGGGTCCGGGGGTTGCCGGGAGTCGGTCCGCAATACAGACCCTTCATCTAGTCCTGCCAGGGGCGACCCCAATCATCCGGCCAAATTCAGCATGATCTCACTCCACATCAGCGAGCGCTGTGTGTGGGAAGAGGCGAAGGTGGAATGCAATCGCAATACTCGCCGGACTTGGCAATTTGACGTCACTATCCAGAACATAGGCGGCGAGGCTGCAAAGCCACACTGCATGCTCGAGATGGAATACTTTTTCCCGCCGGAGCGGCGATGGGTTCGTGAGCGAGTCCCCGTACGGACCTGGTTGAAGCTAGAACCAAGCGGAGCTACTGATCATGGAACCATTTTTGGTAAGCGTGACATGCCAGTGATCCAGCCGGACGAGACGATCGCGATAGTAGGCGTGGCGAAATTACGCCACATCGCGCACGACTACAAGCCCGCACCAACCGGCTGATGGGGATGTTTTCTGCTCCAGACAATTCAAGCCTTCCAAATTCACGCGAGGCAAGCGCGTTCAATGAGTTACGTGCCGGACCTCATGCTGGTCGCTGCCGCCCGATTTGTCCCTAAGAACGAGCCAGGTCCCTCCGACCGCAACCGTGGCTCCACAGGGGTGCCTCAGGGGACCGTCCGGTCGCCGCAGGTAATGGAGGGGAGTCCGCTCCCTGCCCCCTCAAGAAAAGCAAGCATTCCGGCTACAGGTGGCCCAATCCGAGCCGATTTCTAGAGGGTGATTAGGGACCTGCTCAGACACAGGACGATCCGCTGCCAGGGATGCGGCTATGACAACAACGACGCATCCGAATGGTGTGAGCGGTGCTTGGATGACCTTCCGGCGTCGCCGCGGTGTGGGGTGTCTGAGCGATAGGTCTCCGCCGCTTTCTGCGGCGACTCAAGAGAAGAGCGACGTTTGGTCGCAGGCGGGACGGTTATCGGCCTGAACTCAACGGGGTGGGGGACTCCCCGGAGTGGTGATCGTTCCGCCACCTTCTCCCGACCCTCTTTCCGAACCGAACCCTTGTTCGTCGAGCCGCGCCGGGTGCTCGGGTTCCCCGGGCGACGTGTGCAAGAACAGCAGAGGACCTCCGACGCCTGAGCGCGCTAGCGCCATCAACTCGGCGAAAGCCTTAGCACCGTAGGTTGGTTCCAGTTCGAGTCCGTCTTCTTTTGCCAGCTCGATCGCCTCTGCGCCGGCCGAAGTGACGTGACCGTATCCCCCTCCGAAAAACCGATGCGACACGATCACCGGAGGAGCAAGAAGAGAGGGGTGGCCGATGTGGTTGAGGAGAGCAGCGATTCGCCGCTTCACGAGGGCACGTGTTCCCAGAGGTCGCGGCACGACGCGGGCCGCGACGATGGGTAGGGGCAAATCCCCGAGAGCCAGACCCACCGCCAGGCCGGCCGTGGTGCCGCCCGTTCCCAGCGCCACCACCGCGCGCGACGGTTTTGGCACCGACCCGTCTCGGACGGCGGTCGCGATCTCGATCCCAGCCCACACCGAGCCGACGTCGCCGGCGGCTCCGCTTCCACCGGGAGGCAACAGGATGGCTCGGGGCCCGGCGGTGAGCCTCGCCCTCAGCGCGTAGGCGGGCAGGGCGGCGAAACCATTGCAACGGTTGACCTCGACGCCGAGGACGTCATAGAGGTCCGCGTAGGAGGCCGGCACATCTCCCGCCAGGACGGGACGGACCTCGAAGCCGAGCCGCGTAGCGTGCAGGACGGTGGCGGCGACCCACGAGGACGCGCCCGCGCCGTAGGCGACGAGCGTCTCGGCCCGCCGGTTCGTGGCCTCGGCCAGAACGTACTCGAGCTTTCGCACCTTGTTGCCGCCCCAGACCCCGCACGCGTTCTCGAGCTTCGCGAAGACATCCGTTCCGAGGACTTCGGACGCTTTGGTGAGATAGCGAATCGGGGTCGGCCAGGTCCCGATCGTCACCCGAGGGAGCGCCCCCGGCCCGGTTAACGCCCTCACGGGTTGTCGGCGACGGGTCCGAGGGGGAATATGTTCGGGGCCTCGGAAAGGAAGCCCGGAGAGGAGACGCGAGTGGCGGTAAGGGAAGACAGCCAGGATCTCCGGCAGCTAGCCGATGTAGATCCGGATTCGATACTCGAACGTCTCAACGAGAACATTGCCCGCAAGATGCCTTCCTACCGCGATCTCTACCGCCGCTGGGAGCGCCTCAACTGGAAGGTATCCGACCTCGACTTCAGCGCCGATCGCGACCACTGGTTGGCCCTCGACGAAAATCGCCAGGAGCGGCTGCTCTGGACGCTCGCCGCGTTCTATGTCGCGGAACAAAGGGTTGCGGCGACCCTGACGCCGTACGTCGCCGCGGCCCCCAAGCGCGAGCAAAAGGTTTTTCTAGCGACGCAGTGCGTCGACGAGGCTCGTCATGCGGTTTTTTTCGACCGCTGGTTCCACGAGGTGATCGCGGCCGGTGACGGGGACCTCGCGCTCCGGCTGCGGTCCTCCAGGCAGTGGGTCGGTCCCGGATTCGCACCCTTGTTCGACGACTACCTGGAGGATGTCACCTCGCGCCTGCGGGAGCGACCTCACGACATCCGGCTCTTCGCCAAGGCCATGGCCGTTTACCACCTCGTGGTCGAGGGCGTGCTGGCTCTCACGGGCCAGAAGTTCATCCTCGCCTGGGCGCGCAACAACGACATCCTTCCCGGCTTCAGGTCGGGCTTCACCGCGGTGGCAAGGGACGAGTCGCGACACGTGTCCTTCGGGGCCCGCGTCATTCGAGATCTCCTCGATCAGGACGCATCGCTGATCGAGCCGATCCACGAGGGCATCCGCGAGTCGCTCAGGCTCGGGACCTATCTCTACCAACCGCCGAACGGGGATGTCACCTAC
>JALZEK010000081.1 GCA_030862065.1 Actinomycetota bacterium
CTTTTGGCCCGCCCTTCCTCTTGCGTACGTTCTGTGCGCCCGTAGTTACCTCGGGGGTACTTCCAGGATCTAAGAACGACCCGGTACGTTCTTTAGGGTCGCCGTGATGCCTCGTCCCCAAGCGGAAAATGCCTGAGCCATGCCTGGCCTTGTTCCAAACCGAATTCTCGGCGGCGGGCGATAAGTTCTGACAAACGACGTCGGCAACGGAGGGAAACGGGCATGGATTGTCCACTTGACGGTACGGAGCTACGGATCGCGGATCGCAGCGGGGTCGAGATCGACTACTGCCCTAAGTGCCGGGGCGTTTGGCTCGACCGCGGTGAACTCGACAAGATCATCGACCGCGCCGGCGCATTCGACGAGAGCTACGACTACGCGCGGACAAACGCCCCGAAGGCCAAAGCTATCCGAAGAAGAAACCCAAGAGCTTCTTCAAGGAATTCTTTGAATTCGAGTGACGACTGGCGGGGTGGCTGAGAGGCCGCCTATGTCGAGGGCCCCGCGGCGCTGGTTGATCGACGGGATGAACCTCATCGGGTCGCGCCCTTCGGGATGGTGGAACGACCCGGATCGGGCGATGCGCGAGATGACGGAACTCCTCGAGTTCTTCGCGATGACCACCGGAGACGACGTAACTGTGGTATTCGACAAGAAACCCGATCGATTGCAGGAACCCGAGCAGGTGCGCGTGGTGTTCGCGAAATGGAAGGGGCGGAATGCGGCCGACCACGAGATCGAAGAGATTGTTGCAGCCGAACCCGATCCGGGCGGCCTGACAGTCGTTAGCTCGGACAAGTCTCTTGTAGAGAAGGTACGTGGTCTGGGGGCAAGGACCCTCTCGTCGGGCCGTTTTAGGAAACGTCTCGACGACCTCGAACCCTGACCTGTTGTCGTCTTCGAGATCAATCAGCCGGACGCGCCATCGGTGGGGCCACGTGGGCCACATTCGCGTATGTAGATCCAGAAGCGTACCCAATATCGACCTCGCGACCGAATAAAATAGGAGAATCATGAGACCCGGAAAGAATCCAACACCTCGCCCGACGCTGGATCTATCGCGAATCTGGAAGCTGCTGGACGAAGATCCCCCCGGCAAGATTCAGATTGTGCCATCTCGGCAGTCGAAGCGCGGAGCATCAGTAGGACGCGATCGCAAAGATAACCAACGCAGTCGTCGCCGCCAAGAAAGTGATCACCTGGAACACCGCCGTGCTCACGACCGAGGAGCTCCTGATGGAGGGCATCGGTGGTGAAGTGGATGGATCTTTCGGCTCCAGCTCAGCGGTCAAGGCCATGAGGGTCAGCAGCCCGCACACGATCGAGACGATGTTCAATATCCACGAGGCTCCGACGAAGTACTTGGGCCAACCCTCTACATCGCCGACGAGCTCCGTTACGAACGTGATGGTCAACGCTAGGATGGCCGACGACAGCGTGATGAGCTGTTTGGTCGTATCCTGCGCGAAGTCGAATGCTTTCTCCAGCTTGGCGTCCACCGATCTCTCCTACGTGAACGGCCATCTCCCGCGGGCTTCCATGCTTGAAAAGATCGTTTCCACCTGCTGCGCGGTTACCATTGGTTCACCGATGCTCTGCGCTTGCTGAATCGCCTTCCCCAAGACATTCCGAACGTTTTCCTCGGCACGCTCAACCCCCCATGAAGCGGGATTATCGACTTCGTTCACGCCCTCGTCGATCTCCACGTGCAGTCGAGTTATAGCCTCGCCCTCCCACTGTACGGGCTGTTCTGCGACGGCTTCTTCTACGAATTGGTGCAGCTCCTGCGCTACGTCCGACTCTCCGACTATCATTCACGCCCTCCTTCGCCGTAATGATCGCGCAACTAAACACCGTTCCATTCGCTGGGAATTGGACCACCGATAGCACAATAACTTGAACACGGACTGGATACCGAGCGTCGTTACGGCGAGCTAAACGAATCGACTGAACCGGCGGATGCCTTTAGAAGGACACGACCCATTTTTGCCCCAAGAAGCGGCTGTAGCAATTGAGTCAGATGGCGTCACTTACTGAATCACGGCGAAAGCTATTCGGTGACGATTAGTCCGTTGCTACATTCGGTTCGATGGACACGGAGACAACAATTTCCCAAAATTGCCCGCCGTAACTCGGTGCGACCCGAATCGTGAATAATGGCTGCAATCCCCTCGAACAGCATCGGATACAACATCCGATGCATCATCCATCACGGCCCTCGAGCTCATCTCGGAGAGCGCCCAATACCTCTAGTTCGATCCGATCCTTAGCTCGTCCCGTCGTCTCTTTCATTCGCATCAGATCCTCAAGGGAGGCGACTAATAATTTCAGTCCGTCGACGTCCAGTTCAACGGCATTCGCCACAAGCTCTGCGTAGCCCCCGGTTCCGGTCGGTTCGCCGAAGACATCCAGTGCACCGAGCGAGGTCGAGAACGTGAAATTCATCCCGCGACGAAGTGTCTGGACGTCAAGTTGAAACGGGACGTCGTTCTCCACACCCCGAGGTGACGCGTCGATCGCGTCGAGAGCCTCAACCAGTCGCTGCAAATTGGGTTCATCTCGGGCAGGACAGATATCAACATCAATAGTCACCGTCGGCGAGCCGTGCAGTCGCGCGGCGAGGCCACCGATCAATACGAATCTCACGTCGTGACGCTCCAAGACCTCGAGGATTCCCAAGAAGTCCATCGTCGTCAGCCCCGTCGGGCCAGCAGTCGCGACAACCCAATCGCGTCTTCACTTGCTCTTCTGAGTCGTTCGCCGGGGCTGAGCGCTAGGACCTCCCTGATCAACGAGCGATCGATTCCGCGCCCTCGTACGGGACGAACCTCAAGCGTTTCTCCGCAGGTGCGAAGTAACTTCTCGAGCGTGTCCGTCCGCGGCCGGACCGTCCCACTTTCAATCCGTGCAATGAACGGCTGGGCGACGCCGACTCGGCGCGCGAGATCGCGCTGTGAGTAGCCGGCCCGACGCCGGGCCGCCCGAAGCGAGCGCGCAGCGTCCATGGCCAGGATGATAACATTTTAGTTATCACCTGGGCGGGCCTCACGCCACTGAACGTAGGTACGAACCCGCCGAAATGCCAAGCGCTTGCTGCATCGCTTCGACGATTGCTTCTCCAGATGTTGACGCCCGCGTAACCGAATAGACATACCGCTTCGGCTCGTGGCCCCGGATCCGACACGTACGCACGCTCTCAGGAACAGAGCTCAACGCCAGCATCGGGACCATCGCGACGCCGAGGCCAGCGGCCACGAAGCCCACAGTCGTTGCGAACTCGTCCCCCTCGACGGTGAACCGCGGCGTGAACCCGGCCCGGATGCACGCGGTGGTGACCGGCTCGACGGAATTGCAACGGGCAGACGCGGTGGAGATCCACGCCTCTTGGCTCAGCTCTTCAAGCGGAACGGCGCGCTTCGTTGCGACCCGGTGGCTCCGCGGGAGGACGAGGCGGTAGGGATCATCGAGCAGATGTGTAAAAACGAGATCGCGATCTCGGTCATCCACCTCGGAGTGTTCACCAATGACAGCGAGGTCGATGCTGCCGGAGCGCAAAGCGGTTAGAGCTTCGTCTGTTTCTGCCATCATCAGGTCCAGCTCAACGCCCGGATATTGATCCTTGAAATGCGCCAGGGCCCGCGGGACGAGCGTGGCACCCGCGGTAGCGAAGGCCGCGACCCGCAGCCGGCCGGCTCGTCCGGACCGCAGTGCGTCCAGCGCCGCTTCTGCCTGTTGCAACCGGACGATGACCTCTTGCGCATGCTCCGCCAACAGCAGTGCGGCTTGCGTCGGCCGAATCCCACGGCCAACCTTCTCAAACAACTTCGTCCTCACCTCACGCTCCAGAGCCGTGAGGCTCTGACTTAGGGCGGAGGGCGTGTACCCGAGAGAAGCCGCGGCCCGCGTGATCGACCCCGCGTCGACAACGGCCTTGAGCACCTCCAGTCGCCTCACGTCCAACATGCCCCTGACCCTACAGTCCAGCTTAAGCAAAGTAAAGAAGAATTTGCTTGTGCTAAATAGTGCTGGCGGGCGACGATGTCTCAGCACGCCAATCACGAAGGGACGGGAGAGGTCGGATGGAACAATGCGCGGACGCGGTGGGGTCACAGTTGGCCCATCGCGGCTCCCTTGGAGCTCCCCCGCCACGACACGGTCGACGGCTTGGAAGCGTGTCGGCTGCGCCGACCCCGACGATCCTCGCCGTCGTCATGCGCTCCGTCCGCCTCGTCGCGGGGCTTGCGCTCTTCGCGCTGGGCCTCGCTCTGATGCTGCGTGCTCAGCTGGGTCTCTCCGCGTGGGACGTGCTTCACGACGCGATCCGCTCGCTCACGCCGCTGACGT
>JALZEK010000035.1 GCA_030862065.1 Actinomycetota bacterium
CCTGTTTCCCTACGAATCTATTCCGAGGCGAACTCGGGTAGCTCCTGTTCCGGGAAGTACTTCTTGAAGATCTCGGCGTAGGTTCCGTTCTGATAGATCGTGTCAAGCGCTTCGTCGATCGCCTCCAACAGCTCGGGGTTGTCCTTGCTGACGGCGAGTCCGTACTCCTCACCAGTGTCGATCTGCTCCACGACCTCGAGACTCGCCTCTCCCTTGATGGCATCGAGCGAAACGGGGAGGTCGTTAAAGACCGCATCGACCTGGCCGGCCAGAAGCTGCTGGTACATGGGTGGAGCCTGAGCGAATTGAACGAGCTCCCAGGTGTCCCCAAAGTTCTCGTCCGCGTAGAACGCTCCGGTCGTGGCGCGCTGCACCGCGACCCTGGCGCCATCGGGCACGTCGTCAACGCTTTGGATGTCGGAGCTCTCTTCCACGTTCACCGTGAGCGACTGCAGCGAGGGGTAGTACGACTGAGTGAAGTCGACGAGTCTCCGCCGGTCGGCGACGACCTGGGCCGCCTCCGAACCCTCCGGGGCGTAGGCCGTGACCGCCCCCGCCACCACGTCGAATTTGGTGCCGGTGGCGAGCTGCTGGAAGATGGTGTCGAACGAAACGCTCAGCCAGGCGTCGTCGGGGTTCTCAAGCCCCAGCTCGTCGGCCACCGCTCGCACCACCTCGACGTCGAAACCGGTCAGATCTCCCTCCTCTTCCATCTCGAACGGCGGATAGGGGATATCGGATCCCACCGTGAGCACGCCCTCTTCGACGAGCTCGAAGTCCGCGGTCGGCCCGCCGCCGTCTCCGCCGTCGCCCTCGTCGTCACCACAGGCGGCCAAGATCAAGAGGGCGGCGGCGAGAACCGCCACCAGCCTCAGCCACAATTTGTCATCCTTTCTCATGGATTCCTCCCTGAACGCAACCGGCGCAAGACGCAAAGCCGGTGACGCCCGCTCGATTACTCCTCACCTAGGTACGCCTTGCGTACTTCATCGTTACCGAGCAGTTTCTTGGCATCGTCGTCGAGGACGATTTCACCGGTCTCGATCACGTAACCGCGCTTGGCCGCGCCCAAGGCCATCTGAGCGTTCTGCTCGATTAGCAGGACCGGCGTCCCCTGGGAGTTGATCTCCTGGATGACGCCGAAGACCTTCTCGACAAGTTGAGGGGCGAGCCCCATCGAGGGTTCGTCGAGCATCAGGAGCTGTGGTCGCGCCATCAGGGCCCGACCGATCGCGAGCATTTGCTGCTCTCCTCCCGACAACGTGCCTCCGGCCTGTTTGCGTCGTTCCTTGAGGACCGGGAAAAGAGTGAAGACCCTTTCCTCGTCCTCCGCGAACTCCCGGCGCGGCGCCTTGGTCCTCTGGAACGCCCCCATGCTCAGGTTCTCGGCAACGCTCATATTGGGGAAGATGTGTCGCCCCTCCGGGACCTGGACGATTCCGCGGTCGACCACGTTGTGACTGTGGAGATCGGTGAGACTCTCCCCTCGAAAATTGATCTCGCCGTGAGAGGGGGCATGAACCATGGAGATGGCTCGCAACGTCGTCGTCTTGCCGGCGCCGTTTCCACCGATCAGCGCGACGACCTCGCCCTCGTTAACCGTGAGGTCGATCCCCTTCACGGCCTCGATCACTCCGTAGCGGACGCGTACGTCCTTCAGTTCGAGAAGAGGCTGGGGACTCATGTCTGTGTGCGCCCTTCCTCTCCTTGTCCCTCTCGGGCGTCCTTTTGGCCCTGGGTACCGAGATAGGCCTCGACCACTCTTGGATCACGCTGCACTTCTTCGGGCTTTCCCTCCGCGATCTTCTCGCCGTGGTCCAGGACGGCGACCCTGTCGGACAGACCCATGACGACCTTCATGTCGTGCTCGATCAAGAGCACGGTCCTGCCGTCGTCGCGGATCTTGCGGACCAGATCTCGCAGCCCCTCCTTCTCCACCGGGTTCATCCCCGCCGCGGGCTCGTCGAGGAGCACCAGAGTGGGGTTCGTTCCGAGAGCCCGCGCTATCTCCAGCCGTCGCTGATCCCCGTAGGACAGGTTCTTGGCGAGTTCGTTGGCGAACTTCCTGATGCCGCAGTAGTCGAGCAACGCCACCGCTCGTTGTTCTCCATCGGCTTCTTCGCGGTGGTGCCGGGGGCCGCGGAAGAGGGCGCCGAAGATGCTGGTCTTGTGACGGGCATCTACTCCGACGAAGACGTTCTCCAGAGCCGTCATGTTCGGAAACAGACGGATCTGCTGGAATGTTCGGCATACCCCCAGTTCGACTATTTGATCGGCCCGGCTTCCCGAGATAATTCGGCCCCCGAAAACCACGCTTCCCTCGGTGGGGGCATAGACGCCCGTCACGCAGTTGAAAAGCGTCGTCTTGCCGGCTCCGTTCGGGCCGATCAGTCCGAAGATCTCGCCCTCCTGGATCTCGAACCTCACATCGGAAAGAGCGCGCAGTCCGCCGAAATCCATCGAGACTTCGTTTACCGCCATCAACGTAGCCACGGTCTATCCCTCTCCCCGCTCCGCGGGAGACTCGACGGTGTCCCCGGCGGTGGAAACCTTCTCCTCCTCGGGCTTAATCAAGTCCTCGACGATGACCGCGTCCGCCGCGCCCGCCTGATGCAGCTCGGTGCGTCTCCGCTTGGACGCCAGAAGCCCACCCGGACGGAAGATCATCACGAGGACCAGCAGCAGTCCAAAGATCGCTATGCGCCCCGTCTCGACGTCGAACCCAAATATCGGAGCGTCTCCAGACGCCTCGCGGACGACCTCGGGCAGAGTCACCACCAGAATCGCACCGATGGTGGCCCCGGCGCTGTTGCCGAGCCCCCCGACGACGACCGCGCTCAACACGAGGATGGACGACAGCAGTGGGAAGTTCCCGGGGCTGATGAAGTTGAACTTGACCGCATAGATCCAGCCGGCGACGCCGCTCGTCGACGCTCCGATGACGAAGGCCAGCACCTTCATCTTCACGACGGGGACACCCATTGCCGCAGCCGCGACCTCGTCCTCTCTGATTGCAGTCCAGTAACGGCCGACGCGGGAGTTGTCGAGATTTCGGATCATGATCACGGCGAAGATGATGCCGGGGATAAGTAGGTACTGCCAGTAAGGGCCCGCGTCGAGTCCAAACTCGTAATCGAAGCCCGCGATATCGACGCGGGGGTGCGGAATCCCGAATATTCCCCGAGAGCCATTGGTGATCTCGAGGTTGTTCATCGTCAGACGCACGATCTCGTGGAATCCGAGCGTGACGATCGCCAGGTAGTCGCCTCGAAGCCGGAGGGTCGGAATACCCAGAGCCGCTCCCGCGAGCATCGCCACGAGCATGGCCACGGGCAGGACCGCCCAGGTCGGCCACACCGCGAAGTGGAACTGGTCCGCGGCGCCCGATTCGGTCATTAGCGCCGTCGTGTACGCGCCGAGCATGAAGAAAGCGACGTAGCCGAGGTCGAGCAATCCGGCCAGACCGACGACGACACTTAGTCCGAGCGCGAGAAGGATCCAGATGCCGGTCAGGAACAAGACGCTTGTTCCGAAGCCTCCGGATAGATAGGGAACGAGGTCGGCCTGCATGGCAACGGGCACAAACCACATCAGTACGGCGATCAGGATGTAGCGGGTCCAGCCGAGACGTTTCCATCCGGTCCAGATCAGATTCAGCACACTCACGACGCCGGACGGCAGTTGTTTGGAGATCCTCGGATAGTTCTCGTCGAGATGCGCCCTGAGGTCTACCGTGGGGGCGGCCATCTATCCTCCGATCCTCTCGCCCATGATCCCCGTCGGCCTGAAGATCAATACCAACGGCAAAACTACGAAAGCCACTACGTTCTTCCATTGCGAACTGATACAGACAACGCTCATGTTCTCGATAAGGCCGAGCATGATTCCCCCGAGCATCGCGCCCCGAATGTTGCCGATCCCCCCGAGGACGGCCGCGGTAAACGCCTTGATGCCAAAGATGAATCCCATGTTCCAGGCGACGTTTCCGAACTGGATCCCGTAGAGAGCCCCGGCCACTCCGCCGAAGAACCCACCGACCACGAACGTCGTGACGATCACCCGGTTCACGTTCACGCCCATGAGCTGGGCGGCCACGAGGTCCTCCGATAGGGCGCGGATGCTCCGGCCCGTGCGGGTTTGGTTGATCAAGCGGTCCAAAATGATCAGGCAAGCGATCACCGCGATCACGATCAGAACGTCCTTGTTGTTGACCTGAGAATCAAAGAGCGTGAAGGCCGCGTCGCTCGCCATCACGTTCGGGAACTGTCGCTTGGCCGGACCAAGAAGGAAATTTTGCTGGAAGAGATACGTGGCGAAGAAGGAGGCTCCGATCGCGCTGATCAGATAGGAAAGACGCGCTGCGTTCCTTCGTCGCAGCGGTCGGTAGGCGGTTCGTTCGAGGACCACCGCTCCCATGGCAGAGGCCAGAGCCCCCACCACCAGCACGGCCAGCACGACCACCATCAGGGCACCTCCGGAGAACGGGTCCGTAAGACCCAGGAAACGACCGAAGACGTAAAAGGCGCCCACGCCTCCGATCATGAAGACGGCGTCGTGAGCGAAGTTGATGAGCTTTAGGACCCCGTAAACCATCGTGTAGCCGAGGGCGATCAGCGCGTAAAGGAAACCGAGAATCAATCCCTCGATGAGAGTCGGCCCTATCAGACCTGTGTTGCAGTCCAGCTCGACTGTGACGACGAGGAACAGAGCGGTGATCGCGGCCGCCGCACCCGCCACCATCCCAGCGACCGCAAGTGCTGGTTGGTCGGTCTCTCTGCGCGCCCCCGACGCGAAGAAAGCGGCTGCCCCCGCCGCCACCAGCCCCAGGAAGAAATGGACAAAGGCGAGCGCGATCCCAATAAGGCCGAGGCCGATACCGATCCAAGCCTTGAGGTTCCCGCGTTCCGCGGGTGATGCGAGGTCAGGCTGCCCCTGCTGCTCCGTTTCCTGCTTCACGCCACCCCCGGAGTAGCTACTCAGTTGCGGAAACTAGCCTCTGGGTCGGTTCCCAACTCTAGTCCGTAAGGGGGCGCCTTGCGGCGCCCCCTCGGACTCAACGATTGCTGAACTTACTACGAGACGAGTTCGTCTACCGCTCCCAGGATCACGAAGTCGCCTTCTTTCGTGTCCCATTCGTAGACGTAGATCCCCTCCGGACCAACCTCGACGTTGCCCTGGTCGTTGAAGCTGTACGCCTTCACGACGCCCTCGAAACCCTCGACGCTGTCGAGGAAGTCGACGATGCCCTGGCGAACCTCTTCGATGGCGGAGTCACCGTCGAAGTCCTTCAGGGCCTCGGCAAAGAGGTACACGGAGTCGTAGGCCTCGGCCGCAAAGGTGCCGGGAGGCTCGCCGTACTCCTCCTCCATTCCGGAGACGAACTCCGCGCCGCCTTCGACCTCACCAGGGTCGGCACACGGGCAGGTGACCTGGGCGCCCTCGGCCGCCGATCCGGCGAGCTCGCCGAACTGGTTGTCCTTCGTGCCGTCGTCGGACACGAACTGAGCATCGACTCCGCCTTCTTTCAGCTGCTTCGCCAGCGGGCCGGCCTGCGGGACGTAACCGCCGTAGAACACGACGTCCGCGCCCGAGTCCTTTACCTCGGCCACCGCCGAGGAGTAGTCGGTCTCCTCGGGGCTGATGATGATCGGCTGCGTGGCCGCGTCGCCAAGCTGCTCCGCGACTCGCTCCGCCAGACCCTTCGAGTAGTCCTGGTTGTCGTGAACGATCGCGG
Source organism: Actinomycetota bacterium (assembly GCA_030862065.1). Lineage (GTDB taxonomy): Bacteria > Actinomycetota > CADDZG01 > CADDZG01 > WHSQ01 > JALZEK01. The sequence continues at coordinate 5,735 of JALZEK010000035.1, forward strand.
TCGTCTCGGCTCCGAGCGCCTCCGCGATGTAGACACCGGCCTGCTCGCCCTGGACCTCGTCGTCGGCGACCGCGCGGAAGAAGGTCCCCCATCCCTGGTCGTCGATCGTCTCGTTGGTGCAGGACGGGCACAAGAACGCTATGCCGGCCTGGTCGTAGATGTCACCGGTTGCGAGAGTCTCACCCGAGAAATAGGGACCGACAATCCCGGCCAGCTCCTCGTTCTCCGTGAGACTCTGGGCCAGCTGCGGCGCCTGCTCGGGGTTGCCCTGACTGTCCTCGGACTGGAGCTCAAGCTCGCAGGCGAGGTCGCCCTGCTCGTTGATCTCGTTGATCGCGAACTCGATACCGTTGAAGATCGGCTGACCGATCGAGGCAAAGTCTCCCGACAGCGCTCCGATCGTGCCGATTACCCACGTGCAGTCCTTTGCGGCGGGGCCGCCGTCGCCGTCACCGTCGCCCTCGTCGTCCCCACCACACGCCGCGGCGACCAGCGAGAACGCAAACAGCGTTGCCACCAGCCGGAAAAAAATGGATCTCTTCACACATTCCCCCTTGCTTCCCGACAATAATTCCCTAGCCAACCTTGGAGCGGATGCTCCGTTAAGCCCCTCGCTCGTCACGGTTGCCACGAGTGAGAAGGGCAGAGTTTACCGAGAGCACACCAGAAGTAAAGGCCCGCTCCCGCCGTTACTGCGCTACTCAACCATAGGCCGCCCCATGCTGTCTACTACACCCGTCGAAGACGAGATACTACAGAGTTACCGCTCCCGTGCATAGATGCAATCGCGTCCCGACCCCGCTCGTCGCGGGGTGGCCGAGCAACGACTCGACCACCCGGACTCGTGACTCCAGCCGCATTTACTGGACGAGTTCACCCGCGGGACCCAACGAGACGAAGTCTCCCTCCGCGTCGCTCCACTCGTAAATCCAGATGTCCTCGAGCGGGTCGGCCTCGAGCTCGCCCGAGTCCTCCCAGGTGTACGTCTTTGCGACCCCCTCGAGTCCCTCGCCGGTGTCGAAGTACTCGATGACGGCTTGCCGAACTTCCTCTATCGGCTCGTCGCCCCCGAGCTCCGCGAGGGCGTCCAACACGTGATTGGTGACGTCGTACATGTCGGCCGCGAAGGTGCGTGGGGCCTCGTTGTATTCCTCCCTGTACGCGTCGACGAACTCTTGGGCCGCATCGAGCTTGAGCGGGTCTACGCACGGACACGTGACCAGGGCCCCTTCCGCGTCCTGGCCGGCGAGCTCGCCGAAGGATGGGTCCTTGGCTCCGTCGTCGGAAATGAACTGCGCGTCCACTCCCGCCTCCCGGAGCTGCTTGAGCAGTTGAGGGGCCTGTGGTACGTAGCCTCCGTAGTAAACGGCATCCGGGTCGACGTCACTCACCTCCGCGACCACCGCGGAGTAGTCCGCCTCCTCCGGGTCGATGATGAACGGCCCCTCGGCGAGGTCGCCGAGATCCTTGAGGACGTCCTCGGCGAGTCCCTTCGAGTAGTCCTGGTTGTCATGAACAACCGCCACGGTTTCCGGGTCGATGACCTCGGTTATGTAGGTAGCCGCGGTCGGTGCCTGGACGCCGTCCGAGGCGACCGATCTGAACCAGGTGTCGAAACCTTGCTCGTCGATCGTGTCGTTGGTGCCCGTCCCGGTCATGAGAACCCCTGCTTGCTTGAAGATGTCGCCCGTCGCAAGCGTCTCGCCGGAGAAATACGGACACACGCACGCGACGAGCTCCTCGTTCTCCACGAGTCCCTGAGCAAGTGCCGGCGCCTGCTCGGGATCGCCCTGAGAGTCCTCGTCCTCCAACTCGACGTCGCACGCCAGATCCCCCGCTTCCTGGGCCTGCGTCACGGCCAACTCGACGCCCCTGAAGATCCCGACACCCAGCTGCGCGAAGTCGCCGGAGAGAGCACCCATCGTGCCGATAACCCACGTGCACTCAGCGGTTCCATCTCCCCCGTTCTCGCCTCCGTCACCACCGTCGTCACAGGCCGCCGCCACCAGAACCGCCACACAAACGAGCGCAATAGTTCCGAGTCTTGAACGCATCCCCACCCCTTTCATGCCGATTTCATGCCGACTACTGCCGCTTCACCCAACCTTACCTACTACACCACTAGTATTTTTGTTCGTCAAGGTCTGCTCCCGCCCAAAATGTCCTCGGCAACGGCGCGCATGCCTCGGCGCTCGTCCATGGCCCTTTTCTGAATGTGGCGAAACGCCTCAGCCTCGGCCAGACCCTGATCGTCCATGAGCTTCCCCTTGGCCCGGTCGACGAGCTTCCGCGTTTCGAGACGCTCCGCGAGGTCGACGGAGTCCTTCTTCAACGCGGCCACCTCCTCGTAGCGCGCAACCGCGACCTCGATCGCGGGAAGCAGATCGGATTTCTGAAAGGGCTTGACGAGATATCCCATCGCTCCGGCATCGGCGGCTCTCTGAACGAGATCCTTGCCGGAGAAGGCGGTCAGTATGAGGACCGCGGCAAGATCCTCCTCGACGATCTTCTCGGCGGCGGCAAGCCCGTCCATGCCCGGCATCTTGATGTCCATGATCACAAGATCGGTGTCGCGCTCCGTCGCCAGTCGGACGGCCGCCTCACCGTCGGCGGCCTCCCCTACGACGTCGAAGCCCTCCTCCTCGAGCATCTCCTTCAGGTCGAGACGGATGATCGCCTCGTCCTCCGCGATCAGGACCCGGGTGTGGGTCGCGGCCGGTTCTTCGGGGGGAATGGGCCTCGCTGTGGATTCAGGCGCGGAGGGGGACCGGGTGTCCTCGGGCATCGGGGATGCTTAGGCTCGGGAGCCGAGCATGCGGTCGAGAAGCCGGTCCTGCTCTCGCCGAAGGTCGCCGATCTCCGCGTTCACACGGTCGCGCTGACGGCGAAGCCGTTCGAGGTCGTCCCGAGCGACCCTGTACTCGCGATCCGCTATGGGGGTCTCTGAGACCAGCATTCGGGTCTTCGCCTCCTCGAACACGTCGTTCTGGAACAAGAGCTGCTCCTCGACGATGCGCAGCTCCTCCTGAGCCCGGGTCAGGCTGTCGCCGAGGTCGGAAAGGCTTCTCTGTAGTCGCATCGTGGGTAGGGGCACCTCCCGTGCCGGTTACTGGATGGGCGGAAAAGTATATGGGGGCCGGAGGCCGAGGGGAAGGCCCGTCACAATCGAGTTCTCGGGGCCTCATCTCTTCTTCGGAATATGTCTTGAGGCAAGAAACCTGGAAGAGAAAGCCGCTGGACGGGGACTCGACTTGCCTCCGTGCCGGGAGTGGGATTCGAACCCACACGTCCTTTCGGACAGTGCCTTTTGAGGGCACCGAGTCTTCCGTTCCTCCATCCCGGCGACGGCCTCATCATAAGGATGCCCGGGTCGCGCTCCTGGGAGGTGATCGCCGTTCCTCAAGGCGGTTTCGGACCGATTCCCAAACCTGCGGACTTCTTCGGCTCGGCCATAGAGAAGGGGCCCGGCATCCCCATGCCGGGCCCCTGCTTAATCCGCCTTCAAATCTCGCTCTTACGGGCGAGGTCTGCGCCCCTTCTGAATTCTGATTTGTCTCATTTCGGCCACCCTTTTGGTTTCCCCGGTGTCTGCTTACTCTGGTGGAGTTATCGGTGCGCCAAAAGGGATATGTAGTCCTTCTGAATAGGCACTTCTACGTATTTCCGGATTGGAGATTGAAAACCCAGGCGAGCGAGCAGGTTCTTTGTCGATTCGGGGCCCATATAGGGCCCTGAAACCGCAAAGAACTTGCAGTGGCGAACCGATATACGGCCTTCAGCTGTCCAGGGCGGCCCTCACCTCCGCCAGGAACTTGCCGGCCCGGTCGACCCCCTGCTCGATGATGCGCTCGACCACCGCGGATCCGATGACGACCCCGTCGGCATGAGCCACGGCGGCGCGGGCCTGTTCGGGGGTGGAGATTCCGATCCCCACCAGCACCGGTACCCGGGCCCCCTCCCGGCAGGCCTCGGCGACGGAGGCGGCTCGCCGCGATAGTTCCTCTCTGGTGCCGGTGACGCCGAGGGTCGAGACCGCGTAGACGAAGCCGGTAGCCGTGCGCGCGATCCGCTCGGCCCTTTCGGGCGAGGACGTCGGGCTCACCAGCGGTATCCAGGCGAGGTCGTTGCGTGCGGCCGCGTCGGTCAGCTCGTCGGCCTCTTCAACGGGGAGGTCGGGAACGATGATCCCGGCCACATTCGCCCGAGCCAGCCGGGCGCAAAAGACGTCCTCGCCGATCCTGTGAACGGGGTTGTAGTAGGTCATGACGACGCGGGGAGGGCCGCGGTCCAGGGCGCCCACCAGATCCAGGGCCGCGCTCGGCCCCACTCCCGTCGCTATCGAACGGGCCGCGGCCGCGGCGATCACGGGACCGTCCATCAGCGGATCGGAATAGGGGATGCCGATCTCGAGGGCATCGGCGTGTTCCCCCACCGCTCGGGCGGCCTCCTCGAACTGGGCAGGCTCGGGGATCCCGGCCATAACGTAGGGGACCAAGAGCTTGCGGCCTCCGCGCCCGGCCGCTGCGAGATGATTTGCCAGCCCCGTCACGTCGCCGCGGCCACGGTGGCGACGTCCTTGTCTCCCCGGCCGGAGAGCCCGATCAGAAGCGAGCCCGGCCCCCGCCGGCGAAGAACGTAGGCGACGGCGTGCGCGGGTTCGAGCGCAGGAAGTATCCCCTCGGTCCGGGCCAGCACCTCGAACGCCTCCAGCGCCTCCTCATCCGTCGCCGTCTCGTAGCGGGCGCGCCCCGACGCCTTGAGCCAGGCGTGCTCGGGACCGACTCCCGGGTAGTCGAGTCCGGCCGACACCGAGTGGGCCTCGACTATGAGGCCGTCGTTGTCCTGGAGTACGAAGCTGCGAGAGCCGTGAAGAATGCCGGGGTGCCCCTTGGCCAGCGAGGCTCCGTGACGACTCTCGAGCCCCTCGCCCGCGGCCTCCACTCCAACGAGGGCCACGGATTCGTCCCTATAAAACGGCCGGAAGAGTCCCGCGGCGTTGGACCCTCCTCCCACGCAGGCCACGACCTCTTCGGGCAGTCTCCCTTCCCGCTCCAGGAACTGAGCGCGTGCCTCCGTACCGATGACGGACTGGAGCGAGGCGACGATCTCGGGATAGGGATGAGGACCCACGACCGATCCGATGACGTAGTGGGTGCCCTCCACGTTGGTCACCCAATCTCGCAACGCCTCGTTGATCGCGTCCTTGAGCGTCGCGGACCCGGCTTCGACCGGGACGACATCGGCTCCGAGCATCTCCATGCGCACGACGTTCAGGTTCTGTCGGGCGACGTCGGTGGCGCCCATGTAGACGACGCAGGGGAGGCCGAAGTACGCGGCTGCCGTCGCGGTTGCCACCCCGTGCTGACCCGCGCCGGTCTCGGCGATCACGCGCGACTTTCCCATGCGCTTCGCGAGCAAGAGCTGACCCACCGTGTTGTTGATCTTGTGCGCGCCGGTGTGGGCGAGGTCCTCACGCTTGAGGAAGACGCGCCGGCCGACGCGCTCCGAGAACCGCACGGCCTCGTAGAGCGGCGTCGGTCGTCCGACGACCGAGCCGAGCAGCCCGCGCAGCTC
>JALZEK010000042.1 GCA_030862065.1 Actinomycetota bacterium
GCGATCGGTCCCGCGCCTTTCCTCAGCCTCACAGCCATCTACACGCGGTGGTTTGCTGAACTGGCGCATCCGACGATCAAAGAGTCGCGGACGACGCCGTTGGAAGGCACGGAAGAACCGATCACCGTTCATCTTTAGATCCTGATCCGGAGGGGCCCGGCGGTCACTGATCTGTTTCGCGCATGGTTCTAGCGCGCCTGTGGCAGGTCCTTGCCGCGCCGTGGTGACGAGTGGGCGAAACGAATGCTCTGCGTGTCAGTATCGCGCCCAGGTTTTGCTCCACCGATCATGAGGAGAACACAGCGGGTCCGGACAGGAGGCATGTAGTGAATGAGAGTTCCTTCGAGATCAAGGTAATTGGGAAAGTCGAGTCTCCGTTGACCGACCTTGCGTCCGCTCCAAAACAAGGCGATGAAGGCGCCCCTGATGCGTGGCTCGTCTTCGAACCACCTGTTCTCGACGCGCTGGAGGGTATCCGACCAGGCGACGAAGTCATTGTCCTCACGTGGCTACATCGCGCGCGCCGCGATGTGTTGCGGGTGCATCCGCGCGGGGATATATCCAGAGCGCAGCAAGGCGTGTTTAGCACTCGTTCTCCCCACCGCCCCAATCCCATCGGGCTACACCCCGTGGAGATCGTGTCGATAGACGGGGGCAGGATGCGGGTACGCAACCTCGAAGCATTGGACGGTACGCCGGTTGTCGACCTGAAGCCAGTGCTCAGCAGCGATGTGAGTCGACGCTGAGTTCAGCCACTCATCGCACCTGGGTCGTCTTTGCTACCAGGACGGAGAAGCCTTCGCGGGGGGCGATTTCGTGAAGCGCTGCTCGCACCGTTGTGTCACATCGGCTGGGTTTCGTTCGTCACTAATATGACGGAACGAACCGAGGGATGTGACCGATGGACAAACAGGACTGGCTGACGGAGCGGTTCGAGGAGAACCGGACCCACCTGAGGAGGTTGGCCTACCGGATGCTCGGCTCGCGGAGCGAGGCGGACGACGCCGTCCAGGAAGCCTGGTTCCGACTGAGCCGATCAGAAGCGAGCGATGTCGAGAACCTCGGTGGATGGCTGACGACGGTCGTCGCGCGGGTCTGCCTCGACATCCTTCGTTCACGCAGGTCGCGGCGCGAGGAGCCCTTGGACCTGGATTTGTCCGAGCCGCCTCGCGCGACGGTGACTTTGACGCGCTTGTCGCGCTACTCGACCCAGACGTTGTGGTCCGAGCCGACCGCACTGCGGTGCAGGGCGGCGCATCGAGGGAGGTCCGCGGCGCAGCGGCCGTGGCCGAAACTTTCTCGGGGCGTGCCCGAGCCGCACAACCGGCACTCGTGAATGGAGCAGCGGGACTTGTCTGGGCTCCGGGCGGACGGCCCCGTGTCGTGTTCGGATTCACGATCAAGAGCGGGAAGATCGCCGAGATCGAGCTGGTCGCCGACCCCGAGCGCCTTCGCCGGCTCGATCTGACGGTCCTCAACGGCTGACGAGCCAATCTAAGTCCGGTAACGCCGGTCGAATCGGGTTCGGCATTATTTGTCGGCCTCGGGGACCTCCCTACCCCCTGGCCGTCGAAGTCGCGAAAGCCGCAATCGCAAGCGTCATAGAGGGATGGATAGTAGCCAACCCTCTTGATATCCGCCGCCGGAAGCGCAAGCTGGTCGCATGGCCGATCGCCTTCTCTGGTGGCTGATGATCCTCTGCGTCTTCGTACTCGCGCTCGCCGGCATCTTCTACGTCGGCAGTCAGGGCCCCACCGACTGCGCAAGCGAGGCTGGCGTTCGGCACAAGAATTGTGTCGAGCGGACGGATCGATGATTGGTATCCGGTTGTCATACGCGAGGAATCCATAAGCGACATGCCGCCGCGCCGATGAGCCCTGCAATCTTCTTCTTTGCTGTGCTGGTCGTGTTTGTGGTCGCATCAGCCCACTACCTCTGGACCTCGAAGGGAACCGCTAAGGCCGAGTTGTGATTGCCGCCGTGGGCGTGTTTGGAACGGTCGCTCTCGTGAACGATGTGAGGCTGCTCGTCTAGAGCTCTCATCGCGTAGGCTAATGGCCTCCGGCTGGTCCGCCTCGAGTCGGCGCTACTGCGTGAGTCGTCCGACACCGATAATGTCGCCTACGAAGACAGCGGTGATTGGGACCCTGGGCTGCATGAAGTTGACGCCTACCTCGATGCCCTTGCTGAGAAGCTCGGCGAACAGCGTGTCCTTAGCGAAGCCGATCTTTCGGACGTCGGGCCCGCCGCGCTCCATAGCAAGGTTCATGGGGAATCGATAGACGGGGTGGGTTACCGCCTCGAAGAAATACCGCCCCGACGGTTTCAAAACTCGTGCGACTTCTGAAAGAGCTTGCCGCCAGTCAACGACTTGATGGATGGCGCCGAAATCAAATACCGCGTCGAAGGTTGAGTCTGGTGCTGGGATTGCGGTGACATCAGCGACGTAAACCCGTGCGCGGTCAGGGCCGAAGCGCTCAATACGTCGCCGGGCAAGGCGGACTAGGTCGATATCGAGGTCGAATGAAGTCACGGTTGACGCGGCGAATCTCTCCAGGATGACTTCGATGCCGACGCCACGCCCGCAGCCGACCTCCAGCACATGGCCCTCCTCAACGTCGCCACCAAGGCGGAGCATCCTGGCAGCGCTGTAACGGCGTTGTAGCGCCGCCCTTGCTGGATTGTTCATCTGCAATTTTCCGAACCAGTTCAGCTTCATCGCATTGAGCCTAGGGGGCCCGGTAAGGCCGGATGTCTGACCGGATCCGCATCAGGGGAAAGATTGGACCGATGGCCTGGTTGGCTCTCCGGATCGTCGTCTCTGTTTCGAATCGGCTAGAACTCGACGTGAACCTGATTCACGTCGATCTCTAGTGAGGCCGGCATGCAGTCGCTGATGAGTGTCCTGGTTGCGGTGGTGGTGACGGGACTAGTTCTTGTCGGGTGGGGAATAGATGACGTCAGCGGTTTCGCGAACGAACCATCGAGACCAATCGGCCTCCTGGTGGCTGCCGTCGGCTCTGCGCTTGCGGTGCCTGGGATTCGCTTCCGGGTCGAGATGAAGTCAGAGGCTGCCGGTCAGGAGTGGCTGGCGGTTCTGAATATGGCGGCATTCGGCGTGGGGCTATGGCTCTTGCCCTTTTTGGATGCTCGATCAGAGGTTGCGCCGTTCCTGCACGTCTCGGGTGACGCTGTCCGCTGGGTGGGGCTCGTTCTTTTCACCGGCGGGGCGGCACTGAGTGTGTGGGCCATCCACACGCTGGGCCGGTGGTTCTCGCCGCGCATAGGCGTTCAGCACGGGCACGAACTTGTGAGCGCAGGTCCTTATAGCGCGTTGCGACACCCTTTTTACACGGGGCTGCTGATGTCGACGGTAGGGTTGCCGGGGATTTTCGGTTCGTGGCTGGGTGTCGCCATGGCGATTGTCGCTTTGCCTTTCATCCTGTACCGGGTTGGGGTCGAGGAAAATCAGTTGGAGCGCGAGTTTGGTGACGTGTATCGCACGATGCGAAATCGAACTTGGCGCCTAATTCCCTACGTGTATTAAGTAGTTACTACAATGTCGTAACGGCGAGGTTGCCCACATCTCGAACGGCTTTGTCCGAGGAGGGGACGTTCTCCTCAGGGGCACGACTTTCGTTTCGTTGACCGAGAAACCATTCTGCGGCCCACGAGCGAGATCACAGTGACGATTACCCACCGGTCGAAGGGGCCTCACTTTTGGTGAGAATGCCTAGAACGCGTTGCTCGAGACTGGCCACGTCGACTTCCAATTCGAGCAACAGTGCATGGGCGCGACCGCGCTGATGAATGAGAGCCAATAACAGGTGTTCGGTGGTTCTCGTCCAATTCCGCAGCCGCATCGCGGCTCGATCGGCCGCTCGAAGGGCGTTGTCCGTCTCTCGAAGACAGGTGAAGTCGGAGGGAAGACCGCTCGAGGCATGCTCCCATGCAGCCCGCCCATGCCTGCTCTCGATTTCTCGCACGACGTCATCGAGCGAGATGCCTATCTCGGACAAAGCCTCTGCGTCTCGGCGTTCGAGCGTGTCTCGAATGAGTGAGGCGTTGCAGCCCGAGTCTGCGAGGAGACGGGAAGCCGGAGTATGACGGGCTTCGGCAAGGGCCAGCAAGAGGTGCTCGGGATTGATCGACGTGGATCCCATCGCGAGTGCGAGTCGGCCGGCTTCTCTCGGTACCGCTAGCGCATCCGGCGTGTAGAGCCTTAGCCGAATCCCTGAGGAATTTATGAAGCGGTCCTTTAGGTCGCCCAAACAGCTCATTTTCTTGTCTCCGCGTTCTCGAACGGAGCGTGTTTCTTGTGGACGGCTTGACGGGAGACGCCCAGCTCATCGGCGATTTGTTGCCAGGACCAACCCTGAGAACGTGCGGCGCGCACGTGGAGAGCCTCCAGTCGCTCGATTAGTCTGCGTAAAGCCGCTACGGCCGCCAAACCCGTCTGGGGATCCCGCCCGGCCGCGACTCGTACCAACGCTTCCGCCTGCTTCACGTATGTCAACATACATTGACAAAGGGGCTTTGTCAACCCAGGTTGACGCCCGGCCCACAAGGTGAACAGTCCTGGGGTTCCGATCCACTTTCGGTCGTCCAGTTCGCTGCGATCTAAGGCGGCGAAATGAGTCCTGGGCCAGTTTGGGGACGCAACCCAGCCAAAGTGACCGCGACGAGACGGCGGACCGCGGCCTTGGACGGCAGACCGCTGGCTGCTGTGAGGGCGTGGAGGCAATAGCTCACGAGTTCGTCCGGCGTCACATCGCCCCGGACGTCGCCGCTCTTTTGTCCCTCGATCATGAGCTCTCGGATCATGCGGCGGAGCTGCTGCTCCGCTCGCGCGACGTGTCCGTCTCGATGCATGAGTGCCGCTAGTTCTGTGTCGTGGTGCCCGCGCGACTCGCGGGAGATGAGCGCATAGGCCTGGAGCACGGCTTCGAGTCGCTCACCGGCGTCACCGGCTTGGTCTCGGACTTCGGCGAGATAGTCCAAGTGGCCGGTGATCTGACGCTCGTGCCAAGCGTGCAAGATCGCCTCGACGCCGGGGAAGTACTTGTACAGCGTGGCGCGCCCGATGCCGGTGTCCTCGGCGATCTGTGACATCGTCACCGAACGCAATCCATGCTCGGCGACCAGCCCCATGGTGGTCTCCAGGATCGCGTCCCGCACCTCGCGGCGGTGCGTCTCGATCGTCTCGTTCCACAGCTTCGGCACGAGCAAAGTATACGGAACGTCCCCGGCGAAGACATGTTGATTTGACAGAGACATTATGTCTCGTAAACTGCTGGCCAGCGAAGCCTGCCCGGTGATTGAGGAGGACACCGACATGAGTGATGCGCCACGCTCCCCTGACCCTAAGCCCCCCTCCACACCTCGCTGGGTGAAGGTCTTTGGGCTCATCGCCGCAATGGTGATCGTAGCGATTGTCATCTTGGCGCTCACCGGTAGCGAGCACGGTCCTCGTCGCCACATGCCGGGAGGCGAGAACCCGGGGAGTCACTCACCGCCCGCGGAACACAGCCCCTAGGGCACCGATCGCGCCAGCCATGATCATGAAGCCTGGCCTTCGCAAGTTCGCGCTCAGCGCGCATCTGACGTTTTCGATTGGGTGGATCGGCGCCGTCCTTGCATACTTAGCTCTCGGTGTGGGCGCTGTGACAAGCACGGATGTCCATACGGTACGTGCCGCCTGGACCGCGATGGAGCTGGTCGGCTGGTACGTCATCGTCCCCTTGGCCCTCGCCTCGCTGCTTACCGGGCTTGTCATGGCACTCGGTACTAAGTGGGGGTTGTTCCGGCACTACTGGGTCCTGATCTCATTCACGCTAACCATCTTTGCCACCGTCGTCTTGCTCCTGCATATGCCCACCGTCAGCTCGATGGCTGACGTAGCGCAAGAGGCAGAAGGTACCCCTCTCGAGGGACTCGGGGGCGACCTCGGTCATCCCGGGATCGGCCTCGTGGTGTTGCTCGTGATCCAGGTCCTCAATTTGTACAAGCCGCCGGGCATGACCCGCTACGGGTGGCGCAAACAGCAGGAGCAGCGTTCGCTCTCGCAGCCTTAGGCGGAGCGACTCTTGACAGGGGTGCGACCCTGGGCGGCAGGAACTACTTTCGGGCGCAGGCGATGGCGCGTGCCGGTGGATCGGCCCGACCGGGACAAGGCTTGTCTACATCTGACGGAGGCTCACGAACGGACTTTGAGATAGGTAATGATGCTCCAATGCATCCGAACGCCGAGGTGATCGACCGCTTCTATTCGGCGCTCGCCGCCGGAGATCACGAAACGATGGCACGGTCTTACTCCGACAACGCCAGGTTCAAAGATCCTGTGTTTAGCGACTTGAGCGCCGAACAGGTGCGGGCGATGTGGCGCATGTTTTGCACGAGCGGAAGCGATCTCGCAGTAAGCCACACGGACGTTCGCGCCGACGATGCCGAGGGAGCGGCGCGGTGGGAGGCCATCTATGCATTTCCGAAGACCGGTCGACGCGTGTACAACAAGATCACTGCCCATTTCGCTTTTTCCGATGGCAAGATCGCGAGACATGTCGACAGCTTCGATCTCTATCGCTGGACGCGGATGGCTCTGGGCCCGATGGGTGTCCTCCTGGGCTGGACGCCGATAGTTCAGAACCAGGTTCGCAGCCGGGCTATGGCTCAGCTCGAACGATTCAGGAGGGAAGAAGCTGGGTCGAGCTAAGAGACGCATCGATGGAGAGTCCCGCACGGCTCGCTGCTCTTTCCGGGCTCCCGGGGGACAACGTCTCGCGCTGTACGAGTTGAGCAGACCCGAAGTCGGCCATCACTTCGAAGGGCGACGCGACTTCTGATTTACAACTCCCTTACGAGATAGCGTGGGGGCCGGTTGTGCCGGTGATCTTCCAGGTGTCGCCACGTTGCTCGAGAACATAGGTGAGCCACTGGCCGCATGTGCCACCACACCAAAGACCATTGGACACGTGGACTCGTCCTTTCTTACGTTCAATATGGCCGAGCGAGATGATGACTCCGTTGTTCTTAACGCCCGCGATCCCCTGCCTACCGAGGCGGACGTCGTCTCCGTCCATGATGAATCGGATAGGGGGCAGGCTCCGCAGCTGGTCGTCTATCCCTTCGATCACGTCCGATGAGAAGGGGTCGGGTGCAGGCCCGAAGTGATCTCCGAGGGGGTCACCGGCATCGCTGATAGGGCCGTTGACTATATAGATGAACTTAAAGGGCGACGGACCCCCGCCGAAGGTGTGGTCTTTGGTCACAAGGCGTCGGATGACCGCGGAATAGATGTCGACTTTCGTAGCAACTTCATCGGCGGGGCTTTCTGTTGGCGTAGAGGGAGGCGGGGGCCCGGCTGGAAGGGGCCGGTTGTCCGCGCAACCGCTCGCAATGATGCTGGCCACGAGCAGGGTAGGGAGCCGGATTTTCATCGGTTCTTAGACGATAGCCACACGGTTCGGGTTCCCACCCGTCGCCGACCTCCTCTTCGGGCGTCGCCAACTGCGACCCGGTGTAGCGGCCGCCCTTCCTACCAGCAAAACGCAGCGAAGCATTCAAGGTCTCTCAAAACACCTCGCTTCAGGACCAGCGCCGGGAACGAGCCAGTCCGAAAGGATTACTGGAGTCAAAGGGCGCCATACGTTGGAGAACTCATTTCTGGGCATTCCTTGTTCGTCATTCCCCGCTAGTTGAATCAAGGGCCCCGTCAACGACCGCGCCGCTTGCGCTCGCTCTATCGGGCTCGAGGTCCCGTTCATCTACTTCGGGGCCGGAGCCCGTTCGCAAGCGTCGCAGCGAGGTGATAACGAGAAGGGCGAGAGCGATCGAGCCGATTGCGCTGATTGCGGCGGCAACGTGGAGCCCTTGCGTGAACGCGTCGCGCGCGGTATCGATTAGTCCCGGGCCGAGCCGGCCCGGGAGTTGCGCGGCCACTTCGACGGCCCCGCCGAGCGTGTCGCTTGCGGCTTCCGCCGATTGAAGCGGAATTCCAGACGGGACGGCGTCGGCCATCGCGCCGCGGTAGATGGCGACCCCGATGCTGCCGAAGATGGCGATCCCGAGTGCCCCACCGAGTTCGGCCGCGGTTTCCGAGATTCCCGCCGCGGCCCCGGCCCGCTCGGGCGGGGCGGATCCGATGATCAGGTCGTTTGTCAATGTGAACACCGGAGCGGTACCCAGCGAAAAGACGACGGATCCGATCACGATCACGGCGAACCCGGAGGTCGCATCGACCTGGGTGAATACCCCGAAGCCCAGGGCCGCGAGCGCGAGCCCGCCCGCCATGACGAACGCCGGAGCAACCCGACGCGCGATCACTGGGGTCAGGTTGGACCCGACAATGAACGCCAGGGCCCACGGGAGCGTCCACAGGCCCGCCTCGAGTGGGGAGAGGCCGAGCACCAACTGCAGGTATTGCGGAAGAAAGAGAAAGCCCCCGAACACGACGAAGATGGCGAGGCCGTACGCCGCCAATGAGGCGCTGAAGGCGCGCATTCGGAAGAGCCGAAGATCGATCAGCGGATCGGCCAGCTCTCGTTGCCGGCGCACGAATACGACACCGACGGCGAGGCCGACCACGGTAGATAGGGCTGGCAACCAGGCGAGACCGTCCTGGGCGAACTGTTTAAGGCCGTAGATCATCGACAGCACGGCGAGCAGCGACAGCGCTGCGCTGGGCAGGTCGGCTCGGCCCGCGGCCGGATCCCGATACTCCGGGAGCAGCCTCGGCCCGAGTACCAGCAGCAGCACCATCACGGGCACGGCCAGCAGGAACGCAGCGCCCCACCAGAAGAACTCCAGCACCAACCCGCCCAACAGCGGGCCGATCGCGGCGCCCACCGAGAAGCTGGTGATCCACACACCGATGGCCACCGTCCGCTGCTGCGGGTCCAGGAACATGTTGCGGATCAAAGACAGGGTCGAGGGCGCCAGGGTGGCCCCGGCAATGCCGAGCAGGGCCCGAGTGACGATGAGCATCTCGGCACTGGTCGACAGCGCGGCGAGTACGGATGCGGCCCCGAAGGCAGCGGCGCCGATCAGCAGCAGTTTCCGGCGTCCGATCCGATCGCCTAAGGAGCCCATCGTTATCAGCGATCCAGCGACCAGGAACCCGTAGATGTCGATGATCCACAGCAGTTGCGCGCTGCTGGGGCGAAGGTCGGCGCTGATGGCCGGAACCGCCAGATGCAGGATGGTCAGGTCCATCACATAGAGCACACAGGCGAGGGCGATCACCGCCAGTCCGACCCATTCCCGCCGGCCGGCCCGGGGCCCGGCGACAGCGGTGCCCATGTCCGTTCCGGCCTCCTGGGTACTCATGTCCGGTCCAACCTCCGGGTTCGACGACATCTCAATTAAGACGCCAGGAGGCGCCAAGACTCATCGGTGATGCCGCCAGCCGCCACGTCATAAGTGGCGACCGGACATCGCGTCAGCCCGCTTTTCGGCTACGTACGAACATATGGGAGCGGAAATGCTCATATTCGTTTGTCGTTGGCTCGAGGCCTAGCTCGAAGAAGTCTTCCGACGAGCAGTGAGTCGGTCGTAATTCAATCGGAACAAGGCGATGACTTCGTTTAAGTCGGAGGCATCACGGATTGCTCGGCTCACCCATCCGGACGATGGAAGGACGTGGTGGGGCCGAGCGCGTCCTGCCTGAATGAGTTCGTCACGCACCCTTCTCGGGAACGGTAGGTCCGCGAGATGGTCACCGTGCAGATGGCCGAGCTCGACCTTCCCAAGCCTGAACTCGAGGCCGCCAAAACGGTGTGAGTGACTGGTTACGCCGCTCCAGCTCAAAACCGCGTCCTCGATGGCCTGCCGGGCCCCTTCCATGAATGTCTAAACACCAAGCCTTAACGGGTTATTTCGCGCTATGAGTACTCCGACACCAAACGCGGGCGGCTATTTGTTGGTGGCACGCCTGAAGCCCTTTCGGTGGGTCCGGAAGATTGCAGCGGCGTTGTGCGTTAACGATACCGAGGAAGCTGTCGAAATCACGGGAAATGAGATCCATTGATCGGAAGGGACGTCGAATTCGGATATTTCCCACTACCAAACGCCGGTAACTATCAGGCCATAGTCGAACAAGTCCAAATCGCGGAGGAGACAGGACTGGATCTCATCGGCATTCAGGATCATCCCTACCAGCGCCGGTTCCTCGATACGTTCTCCCTCATCTCCAATCTCGCCGCGCGCACTAAGCGCGTGAGGTTCTTCCCCGATGTGGCGAACCTTCCGCTGCGTCACCCGTCGGTAATGGCAAAGGCCGCGGCCTCAATCGACCGAATGAGCGGCGGAAGATTCGAGCTGGGTCTGGGGGCCGGAAGCTTCTGGGATGCGATCGAGGGCATGGGTGGTCCCCGAAGGAAACCCTCAGAGGCGGTCGAGTCGTTGGGCGAGGCCATCGAGGTCATCCGTCTGTTGTGGAGCGGCGAGAGGAACCTGCGTTTCGAGGGAGCCCACTACCGCCTCAAGGGTGTTCACTCCGGGCCGGTTCCGGTCCACGACGTGGGTATCTGGGTGGGCGCGGGCGGTCCTCGCATGCTGGCTTTGATCGGACGGCTGGCCGACGGCTGGATCCCATCCTCCTCCTGGGCGCGGCCCGAGCGACTCTCCGAGATGAATCAGCGGATTAATGAAGCTGCGGAAGCGGCCGGGCGGAAGCCAAGCGATGTTCGCCGCATCTACAACGTCGCAGGGATGATCACCGACGGCCCGCGTGGGAGCCTTCTGGAGGGCTCAATCTCGTACTGGGCCGATGAATTGACGCGTTTAACGATCGATTTGGGAATGGACGCGTTCATCTTTTGGCCGGCGTCGGATCCAACTGAGCAGCTTCGACGCTTTGCGGAGAAGGTCGCGCCTGCTGTCCGTGAGGCTGTGGCTTCGCATCGCAAGCCCTGAAGACGGGCTTTACTCTCGCCAGTAGGTCTCGGCTCGGGGCGACCCCTTGGTGAGCCTAAATTGTTTCGCGTTGCATTTGCTGTGCCTCTTAAAGGAGGTGTCGGCTCATCCCCATTTAGCAGTGCGTTGCCAGAGGAATTCGGTGCTCGGCGCCGAACCTGCCATTTAGCAGACGGTCGACGGGGAGAAGAATCTATGCACAGGGCATTGACGCTGGTTATCATCGGGGCTCTCCTGGCAGGCGCGAACGTTGCGCCTTCGGCCGCCGGCGGGAAGAAGAGAAAGACTGTCACCGAGGAGTGGCAGGCAGTGGCAGCTCCATTTCCGGGTGCAGATGATCATTCGGATCCCGCCACCGAATGCGGCGTGGAGAATGTCACCTACACCATTCACGGCTTCTCCACTCCCGGGAAGGGAACGCTGACCGCCCGGATAAGGGACTTTGAGGGCGAATGGGATTTATATGTCACCGACGCTGACGGAACGCTTCTCGGGTCCTCCGTGAACTTCATGGCCGGCCCCCAGGAAAGTGTGACGCTCAGACTTCCCGCGAAGGCCAAGGTCAGGATTTACGCCTGCAACTTCCTCGGTGGGCCGACCGCGGCGGGGGACCTTCGATACGTCTACAGGCGCTAATTACTCGACCTGCAAATGGTCGGTATTGGTTAGAACGTCGGTCTGAATCGTTCTCGTGATCTTCAATTCCTGAGTCCGGCGCGGCAGTCATAAACAGCAGACGTCGATAGATGAAGGGGGATCCCCGTGGGAAAGTCTTCTTGTGACGATTCGCTGGGTGCCGCGCGCCGTTCCATTTGAGGGGGCTCAACCGGAGCCCGTCTCCCCCGACCATCCCATGCGTCGAGTGACGCGCGAGGTTGCATTCGGCGCCGATCGATGGACATCGAATCGGAAAGCGGAGGTAAGGGACCTCTTCGATCGGCTTGCGGCCGAGTGGCACACTCGTGACCGGCCGGAGCGCCACGGTGCGATCGTGGACGCGCTCGAACGCGGTGGCCCCTTCGGGGGTGGTTTGGCCGTCGAGCTGGGGTCGGGGACCGGTATAGCCACGCCGACAATTGCGACTCGGCTGCCACGCCTCGTCGCCGTCGATCTTTCCATGGAGATGCTCCGGCTCGCACCCAGGGACGTCCCCCGCGTCCGGGCCGACGCAGCCCATCTCCCGTTCGCAGACGAGAGGGTCACGACGCTGCTGCTGGTGAACATGCTCTTGTTCCCGGGAGAGGTGGACCGTGTGCTCGATGCACGGGGGGCCTTGGTGTGGGTAAGTACCGCCGGGCCGAACACACCCATCTATCTCAGTCCTGAGGAGATCGAGGCCGCCCTGCCGGGGGACTGGGACATCATCGCGTCGGAGGCCGGCAGAGGCACGTGGAGCGTCGCCCGCCGGGCATAAGTGCAAGCGCGGTTATCGATCAGCCGGGGTAGCGGGGTGCGTCGGATGAAGTAGCTTGGGTCCGGCGAAAGGTGTTTATGCATCCACGCTTTGCGCTACTCATAGCAGCTGCGGTCATATTCGCTCCAGGCTCGGATGAGCAAGGTGTATCGCAGCATCCGCCGGAAAGTAATCTTGCTGCCCGCGTTCTAGCGCCTACCGTGGACGAGGGGGCCGTTCGCGAGACCGCGGCGGACCTGGAGCATCAGCTCGGCGGCTGGCAGGCTAAGCGCTGGCCTTCGAGCAGCACACTCGAAGCAGTCCTCGCCTTCGGCTTGGGCGCGTTAGCGCTCGCGATCTTGGGGCTTGTCACTTCCTATTCCGGACGCCCGGTTGGCAATTACCAACTTCGTTTCCGCTTTAGTCGAGCTCCACCTCACCTCCAGCCCGCATAAATAGGACGCCGCTATATGCGGCCGGTGCTGGAGGTATTTAGTTGTCACGTCATTTGATTTGGCGAGGGCTTGGCATTGTCGCCGTCATTGGCGCGGCCGTCGCGCTCGTGGTCAACCGCCCAATCCGTCTGGGTCTGGATCTTAGGGGCGGAACACAAATCGTCCTCGAAGCTCAGGCAACCGCAACCCAGCAGGTCGACGCGGACACGGTTACCCGAACGCTCGAGGTGCTGCGCGGGCGTGTCGATCAACTCGGAGTCGCCGAACCCAGTCTGCAGCGCTCCGGGCAAGATCGCATCATTGTCGAGCTGCCCGGCGTAACGGATCCAGAGCAAGCTCTGACGGTAATCGGGCGTACCGCTCAGCTCACCTTTCATCAGGTGCTTGGGATCGGCGGTCCTAGGGGGCAAGGCACGGGGCCGGGGGGCGAGCGGGAGAGGGTGTTCATCGATGAGGAGGGCGATCGGTTGCGGCTTGCTCCCCCCGCTCTTAGGGGTGACGGGGTCGGAGACGCAGAAGCGGTCGTCGATCCCCAGCTCGCGGCGGCGTGGCAGGTGTCGATCTCATTCCGCAATGACGGAGGCGACAAGTGGGCGGACATCACCGGCAAGGCTGCGTGCGAAGCGGTGGGAAGCCCCCAGCGCCGAGTAGCGATCGTGCTCGACAAAGACATCATCTCCAGCCCGGAAGTTTCTCCAGAGGTCAAATGCGACGTCGGTATCACCGGCGGCGACACCGTCATCACGGGCGATTTCACAGCGGAGGAGGCCAAGAACCTCGCGCTTCTGATCCGCGCGGGAGCCCTCCCGGTCCCAGTGGAGGTCGTAGAACAGCGCACCATCGGGCCGACGCTGGGAGACGCGGCCATCCGGGCGAGCCTCCAAGCGGCAATCATCGGCAGCGCATTCATGATCCTCTACGTAATCGCCTATTACCGCGTGCTCGGGATGCTCGCGGCGGTGGCTCTGTTGGCGTACGGTGTTGTGTCCTACGCGGTCTTGCTCGCCCTGGGTGCGACGCTGACGCTTCCCGGCATCGCTGGCTTCGTCCTCGCCATCGGCATGGCGGTTGATGCCAACGTGCTCGTATTCGAGCGCTCCAAGGAGGAGTTCGCGGCCGGCAAACGCCTCCGCGCCGCTGCGCATGAAGGCTTCAAGAAAGCGTGGAGCGCGATTGCTGATTCGAATGCCACGACCTTGCTCGCGGCAATCATCCTGTTCTACTTCGCCGCCGGTGCCGTAAGGGGATTCGGGATCACACTGACTATCGGGGTCTTGGTGTCAATGTTCACCGCCCTGGTGGTGACCCGCCTGCTTGTTGAGTTCACGATGCGAAGTCCCTTCTTCAGGTCTCGTCCCGGCGCCCTCGGCATGAATGTTGGAGGTCGTCTGCGCAAGCGTTTGGGTGAGCGGCCCATCGATGTCATGTCGCGCTCGAAATGGTGGTTCGCGCTGTCCGCGCTCATGCTTGCGGTCGCACTCCTAGGCCTCGTCGGACGCGGGCTCAACTTCGGGCTTGAGTTTACGGGCGGGAGGCTCATCGAATACTCGACCACCCGTCCGGCTGACCTCGATGAGCTCAGAAGGGAGCTCGCCGGCTCGGGACTGCCTCGCGCCGTCGTGCAGGAGTCTGGCGATGGGAACGTTTCGATACGTGCGGGGGAATTATCGGAACAAGACGAGACGAACATCCGCGCCGTCGTGGAGTCACTCGGAGGCGATGCCGACAAGGTGCGAGACGAGTTCATCGGACCAACGATCGGAGACGAGCTTCGTCGTAAGGCCCTCGTCGCCCTCTCGCTGGGCCTCGGTGTTCAGCTTCTGTATCTAGCGGTGCGGTTCCGCTGGACCTACGGTGCGTCCGCGGTCGTTGCACTTTTCCACGACATCATGATCCTGCTCGGCATCTTCGCGTGGCTGCGGAAGGACATCGATGGAGTGTTCGTCGCGGCGCTCTTGACGGTCATCGGTTATTCGATCAACGACTCGGTCGTCGTCTTCGACCGCATCCGTGAGCAGCGCCGGCTCCGAGTGAAGGAACCACTCTCTGTCGTGGCTAATGATGCTTGCCTCCAGACGATCCCTCGCACGATCAATACCGGGCTCGGTGCCTTGTTTATTTTGACGGCTCTGTACTTCCTCGGCGGAGAGACGCTCACCGATTTCGCCCTCGCGTTGATCGTCGGGATTCTGGTCGGAACCTACTCATCCGTTTTCACTGCGGCTCCTCTCGCGGTCGCCTTCGATCGTCTATCGCCCGCGCCTCTCCCGGCAAGCACGCCGCGATCTACCGCACGTGAGGCGGCGCTGAGGCAGGCGCGCCAGGAACCGGCAACCATTCCGGCTGCCGCGGATTCGGGTCCCGCTCAGACCACGTCGACCGCAGCACGACCGCCACGCAAACGTGCCGGCACATCCAAGAGGAAAAGGAGGAGGCGTCGATGATTGCGGGACGGATCAGTGCTTGTGTCGCCGCTTGCGTCTTTCTTGCCGCCGCCTGTTCGGACGTCTCTTTCGTTGACGAGGTGACGATCGTCAACGATACCGAGTATCCGGCCGATGTCGAGGTGACCGGCAGGGCCCGAGACAGATGGCTCGGCTTAACGGTCGTCACACAGCGATCGACCGCAACCGTTGACGGGGTCATCGATCAAGGCGAGATGTGGATCTTCCGCTTCCACTACACCGGCAGGTACGAAGAACTGGAGATCTCGCGCAACGAGTTGGAGCGAAACGATTGGACCATCGAGGTGCCGCAGAGCTTTGAACAGCGCCTGCGCGATCTGGGTGTCCCTCCGCCGCCGTGACCACTACAACTTCAGCGGACTGTCCCCGCGTTCATAAGGAGGAACCGCTGACATGACAGAGATAAAGGAGGTCAAGCTTCCCGGTCTCGGGGTGCGCTACGAGTTCATTACGCAGGAGGGAAAGCGCGTCGGCGTCGTATCTCACCGCTCCGGGCGAAAGGAGTTGTATTTCGCCCACCCCCACGATCCAGACACGTTCAAGCGGATGCTGGGGCTGAGCGACAAGGACGCGCGCACGCTCGCGGAGATGCTAAGAGGCTCGCGCGTTGCGGAAGAGCTCGCCGAGTTGCAACATCGGATCGAGGGTCTGGCGATCGACTGGCTCCCGTTGAGGGATGACTCTCCCTATGTTGGTCGCACCATTGGAGACGCGCGGATCAGATCGCGTACAGGAGTCTCTGTTGTCGCGGTGCTACGAGACGATCAGGCCATCGCGGCTCCCGGTCCGGAACTCGATCTCGACCATGGGGACTACCTCGTGGTGGTCGGGACGCCGAGAGGCATCGAAGAAGTCGTTGAGCTTTTGCGCGGCGGGTAGGCGCGTGCATACCGCGTCGGTCCTGCTCGAGCTCGGGGGAGTGATCGTCGGTCTTGCGGTGCTCGCCCGCCTTGCGGGGAGACTCGGGATCCCGACGATTCCTCTGTACCTCACGGTGGGGCTCGCGTTCGGGCGAGGCGGGATCCTGCCGCTGATCACGACCGGGGATTTCGTTGAGATCGGTGCAGAGATCGGGCTGATCCTGCTGCTGTTCATGCTGGGGCTTGAGTACACGGCCAGAGAGCTGCTCTCTACGCTTCGAATTCAGGCGCCGACGGGTGTTGTCGATTTCGCGCTTAACTTCTCTCCCGGCGTGATCGCGGGTCTGCTGCTCGGCTGGTCACCGGTGGCATCTATCGTGTTGGGCGGAATCACCTACGTATCTTCATCTGGGATCATCGCCAAGCTCCTCCACGATTTTGGCCGGATCGGTAACCGCGAGACTCCGATCATCCTGTCCATTCTCGTTATCGAGGATCTCGTCATGGCGATCTACTTGCCGATCCTTGCCGCTCTGTTGATAGGTGGAAGCAATCTCGTCGGATTCGCCACTGCCCTGGCCACAATCGTTGGGGTGATCGCGGTACTTGCGCTTGCCTTAAGGGTGGATGTCGGGCTAAGCCGAATGATATTCAGTCACTCTGACGAGGCGCTTCTGCTCACGATTCTGGGCATCACCCTCTTGGTGGCCGGCGTGGCCGAACTCTTCCAGATATCTGCCGCGGTCGCGGCGCTTCTGGTTGGAATCATGCTGTCTGGCCCCGCCGCCGAGGGTGCGCGGGCCCTGCTTTCCCCCCTGCGCGATCTGTTTGCCGCCATCTTCTTCGCGTTCGTGGGCTTCAGCCTTGATCCTTCCGATATCCCACCCGTACTCGGCCCTGCCATCGCGCTAGCTGTTATTACCGCAGTGACGAAGTTCGCAACGGGGTGGTGGAGCGCACGAAAAAGCGGTGTGGGACCTAAGGGAAGAGCCCGGGCCGGAGCGACCTTAATCGCACGAGGTGAGTTCTCGATCGCCGTGGCGGGACTGGCGGTTGCCTCCGACATCGAGCCGGAGCTCGGACCACTGGCAGTGAGTTACGTATTCCTGCTCGCAGTCATTGGGCCGATTGCAGCGCGGCTCTCGGGGCCGGTGGCGGATCGCGCCCTCGGGCGAGTGGAGGCCCGAACTCACCAAACGACCGAGAAGATCGCGTGAGCCCTCCAATAGCTCGGTGCTGTGCGCGCTCGGGAAGCGAATCTTCGAGACTGTCGAGATTTCATCCGAGCGCAACGCCCTAGTCACCTATTTGACGGGTTGATGATCTAGAACGTCTTCGTCAGCGGATATGTCAATCTTGTACGAAGAGGGGGAGTTGAATGTCTACGAAAGCGATCGATCGTCGCACTTTCTTGCGACGCAGCGCGATCCTCGGTGGATCGCTCGCAGCCATGGGGCCTCTTCACGCACTCGGAGCACGCGTCGCGATGGGAGCACCCCCGGTGCCAGTCCCCGGATACGGACCGTTGGTAAACAAAGGGGAGTTGTGGTTGCCGGCGCCATTCAACTATGAGGTCATCTCCCGCCAGGGAATCCCGATGAGCGACGGGAAACCCACCCCCGGGATCTTCGATGGAATGGGGGCGTATCCCGGCCAAGCAGGGAGCACGATCCTGATCCGCAACCACGAGAACAGGGAGCGACCCGGCGAGATCAAGGTCGTCACGGGCGCTCTCGAATACGACCAGCAGGCGTTCGGGGGCAATACGAAGCTAGAGGTCCGTCGGAGACGGGCCGGGGTCGATCCCGATACGGGTGAGCAGCTCTACACCTACGAGGTCCTACGCGACTTCGCGATCCTCGGGGGCACGTCGACGAACTGCGCCGGCGGCCTGCGTGATCCGAACAAGTGGTTGACTTGCGAAGAGGTGGTGAAACGATCATCGAACGGCAAGAAACACGGGTACATCTTCGAGATCGACGCGATGGCAGATGGACCGGTTCCCGCCGTCCCCGTCCCCCAGGCGGGCCGCAGGTCGCACGAGGCCGCGCTCGATCGGGCGGGGATCGTGTACATGACCGAAGACCGCAGGATCACCCCCGACCCGCTAACCAGAAAGAAGCTGCTGGGTGCCTGCTTCTACCGCTATGTCTATACGCCACGCGGTGGCGGCGTGCCTCTCCATGAGACCGACGGGGTCCTGGAGGCGGTGAAGCTAAAAGATGAGTTTCAGGCCAATATGGACACGGACCGCGTTCTCGGCCGGCCCTACCGCGTCGAGTGGGTCACGGTCGATCACCCGGATCACGAAGACGACACGGACGATAGGCGCGACAGGATCCCCGGGTTCATCCCGAATCGGGTGCAGGCTCAAGACAAGGGCGCTGCGTTTTTCGACCGCCAAGAAGGTATGTGGGCCGGTTCGGGAAAATCGAAGATCTATTTCGATTGCACAACCGGCGGCGCACAAGACCTTGGGCAGGTCTGGGAGTACGACCCCGGTCGAGAGACGATCACGCTCATATTCGAATCCGTCAACCCGTCGACGCTGGAGAACCCCGACAACGTGGTGATCGTGCCTCAGACCGCCGATGTCTTCTTGCAGGAGGATTCCGACGATCGACAGTTCGTTCGAGCGCTAACTCAGTACGGCGAGATCTACGATTTCGCGATGTCGAACACGAATCAGACCGAATTCTGTGGCGGATGTTTCGACCCCGACGGGCGCACTCTCTACCTGAACCAGCAGGGCGAAAGGGGCGATCTCCCCGACGGCCCCCCCGACGGACAGGCGGTTACGTATGCCATCTATGGCCCCTTCGAGAAGCGCAAGGGGTCATCTCGAAAACGCAAGGGGACTTGGTAGAAGGCGACCCCGGGCCCGACCGCTTGGCAGATCCGGCCAGGCGAAGGCCCTCATCCGGTCGCAGCGCCGCCTATTTGCCTTGCAGGTTAGGCTCGCCTAACATCGGTCCGCCGAAGAAAATCTGTAAGGGTGGCCGAACAAAGGAGGATCTCTTGCGCTGGGCTCGTCTGATCGTTGCTCTCCTAACCTCGGCCCTGCTGGTCGCGTGTGGCGAGCAGGAGAACAACGACTCCCCTGCCGGGGCAGGTCTTGGCCACGAGGCGGCCGCCGGCGACGCGGAGGCCATCGGCTTCGGCGAGGCTCTGGCCCAGATCCGAGGGCACCACCTCGTTTCGCTCGAGCTCTACGAGGCGGGCGACGACAAGGGCGCCGCAGTGCATGCGAGCCATCCAATCGATGAGATCCTCGACTCCGTTCGGAGCGAGCTCGAAGAGCACGATCCCGAGGTGGCTGAGGAGCTCGCCGCGGCCCTCGAAGACGCTGCGAACGCGGTCTCTGAGGGAAAGCCGGTGGAGGAGGTCGCGTCCGCCTACGAGGAGGCCGCGGGCGCCACAGAACGCGCGCTCGCAGCTGTGGTGGGCGAGGAGACGCCTTCCTACAAGGGATCGGTGATCGCGGCGTTGCTGGCGACCGCCGCTCATGAGTACGAAGAAGCGGTCGGAGCCGACGGCGTGCGACTGCTCGCCGAGTTTCAGGACGGCTACGCCTTCGTACAAGAGGCGCATCGCCTCTACGAGGAGATCGCTTCTGATGTCGAGGCCGTGTCAACCGAGGAAGCGGAGGAGATCGATGAAGCGTTCGGCGCCCTTGAGGAGGCGCTGCCCGCACCGAAGCCGCCGGCCCAGCTCGCCGATGCCCTCGACGTTGAGTCTGCCGCCGAGCTGATCGGTCACGAGCTCGAAGAGACGGTAGGCGCCGCGCCTGTCGAGGAATCCGACCCTGAGGCCATAGTCGCCGAGATCGAAGAGCTTCTCCACGAAATCGTCACCACCTATGAAGCGGGGGATGCCGACGCCGCGGCGGAGTTGTCGGCCGAGGCCTATCTCGAAAACTACGAGGTGATCGAGGCGGAGGTCATCGAAAAGGCGCCCCAGGTCAACGAGGAATTGGAACCGTTGCTCGGAGCGGACCTGCGGAAGCGCATAAGCGAGGGCGCGCCGACAAGCGAAATCAAACAGATGGTGGAACGCGCCAAGGAACTGCTGGCGGAGGCGCTTGCGGCACTCGAAGAGGAGGAGTGAGCAGAGCCGTGGCCTCAGCTGTCCGGTTTCGATTTGATGCTTCAGAGCAAGAAATCGAAAGCGCTGCGTACCCAGGAATGCTCGCTACCATGCCTGAGCCCCCACCGAGGTCATCCGGTTGCGTCGTGGCCCGGCTTGGAGTAGGAGGAAAGCATGGCTGTCGCCGATGAACTCGCTCGGATCATCGAGGCGTGGCTCGGGACCGATCTTCCCGTCCGCATCGAGGCATGGGACGGGAGCGCGGCGGGACCCGAGGATGCGGCGACCACCCTAAGTTTTGCCTCGCCCGACGCTCTGCGGCGCGTTCTTTACGCTCCCAACGAACTCGGACTGGCGCGTGCCTATGTCGCCGGCGATATCGACATCCTCGGTGACGTCTTTGGGGTCTTCGCGCTGCGCGACGCCATGGCCTCTCGGGCGGATGAGGTGCGACTCGACCTCGGATGGCCCCTCCGGTGGGAACTGCTTCGGACGGCGCGTCGGCTCGGAGTTCTGGGTCGACCGTTACCCCCTCCCGCCGAAGAGGCGCGGTTGTCGGGGTGGAGGCATTCTCGTTCGAGAGACGCTCATGCCGTCGCCCATCACTACGACGTCTCGAACGAGTTCTACCGGCTGATACTTGGGGAAACGATGACGTATTCGTGCGCGTACTTCGCGTCTCCCGAGACGACTCTCGATGACGCGCAGCGCGCAAAGTACGAGCACATCTGCCGCAAACTCGGACTCCGACCGGGGATGCGCTTGCTGGACGTCGGATGCGGTTGGGGAGGCATGCCGATGCACGCCGCGGCGGAACACGGCGTGACGGCGGTAGGGATCACGATCTCGCGCCCTCAGGCCGAGGTTGCCGAAAAGAGAGTGGCCGAGGCCGGACTTGCCGATCGGGTCACGATCCGGCTCCAGGACTACCGGGCTCTCGACGAGCGTCCCTTCGACGCGATATCCAGCATCGGCATGTTCGAACACGTTGGGTTGTCCCAGCTACGGGCCTACTTCACCAAGCTCTACGGTCTGCTTCGGGAGGGCGGCCGGATGCTGAATCACGCGATCTCGCGTCCCGATCCAACCAAAGCTGCCTACGAACCCAACACGTTCATAGCGCGTTACGTCTTTCCCGATGGAGAACTCCATGAGGTGGGCTCGGTCGTGACCGAGATCCAGAGGTTGGGATTCGAGGTACGCGACGTCGAATCACTACGGGAGCATTACGCAACTACGTTGCGCAACTGGGTGACGAACCTCGAGAGAGGCTGGGAGGAGGCCGTACGGCGGGTGGGGGCGGCACGCGCCCGCATCTGGCGCCTGTATATGGCGGGATCGGCGGTTGCATTCGAGGCCGGGCGGATCAACGTGCACCAGGTTCTGGCGGTGAAACCGGATCGCGATGGGACGAGCGGAATGCCAACCACGCGTGCCCCTTGGTACGCCGGGCCGGGGATTTGACCCTTCTCCCACGTTCCGCGCGTAGTCAGTTTTCGCTTGCCCAGTGATCAAACAATTCCGCCGGTGGGGTGATTGCCCCTTTTGTCTTGACTCCTAGGAATCCTAGGCCTAGGGTCTCTAGGTATGGGAAATGAACTCATCAAGGGACATCTGGACCCCCTCGTGATGGCCGTCGTGGAGCAGGGCCCGCTGCACGGCTACGCAATCATCGAGGAGCTGCGGCGCCGCAGCCAGGGTGAGTTCGATCTTCCGGAAGGCACCGTCTACCCGGCTCTTCATCGTCTAGAACGGCACGGATATCTCGCCAGTCGATGGGATGACAGCCAGGGTCGAAGACGACGGGTGTACGAGCTGACGCGGGCGGGACGCAAGGCCCTCGCGGCCAGCCGCTCGGAGTGGCGCGGGTTCCAGTCCGCGGTCACCTCTGTATTGGAGGGCGCAGGTGGCTAGAGCCGAGTATCCGCCCGGACCCATCAGCGCCTATGTCGCTCAGTTGGAGCCCGACCTTTTGGGCCGAGCGCGCACGCGCCGGCGAATTGCGGAAGAGGTCCGAGGGCATCTCGAAGACGCAGTAGCACTTTACGAAGAGGGCGGTTTGTCCCCCGCGCAGGCCCAACGCCGGGCCATCGAGAACTTCGGTCCCCCGCAGGTCGTGATCAATAGCTGGGCCGAATCGAAAGGAATAGGAGTGGTTACAAACTTCACCCGCTTCGGCGGGCAGCTGGGGGTCGTCGGGGCCATTGGATTGTCGCTCACCATGGCATACGCGGAGATCTCTTGGTCATTCAGCATCGGTTGGTTTGCAGAGATAGCGCTTGCATTCGGCGCGCTGTTGGCGATCGGGATGATCGCCTTGTACTTGCGCCTTAGAGGCAAACTCGGAAGATATGCGCGCGTCGGATTCAGGTTGATCGTGGCCGGACTCATCGTCGGATTCGGGAGCAGCATGCTGTGGTTCGCTCCCGGCGGAGTATTCGGGATCGTCTTGCTCATCGTCGGAGTGGGCCTTTATCTGCTCGGGGCTCTGCGTGCAAACGTGGTGCCCAGTGGTCCCATTCTCATGTGGATGACCGGGTTTGTGATCTCGCTCGTTACCGGATTGGTGGGCAGTGCAACGGGCACGGACACGGGAGCCGTTGCGGCGGGGGCCGGCTACGGCCTTTTCTCTCTCGGCTGGGTCTGGCTCGGCGCGCACCTGTGGTCCGAGAAGCCGGCGCTGGAGCAAACGCACACGCCGGCTGCGGCCTAGAGCAAGCTGAGCAAGGTAGCTTCGGTCGTCAACTCCCCGCCGTCGTGGTCGGGGGTTGACGACTGAGTTGCTCCGGGTTCGGACATACGACGCAAGGCCGTTCGTCCGGCGCATTCTTCACGGCCGGCGGAAACGGGACCGCGCTTCTTCGACCTCGCTTTGGAAATGGCACTCGGTCATGTGGTCATTGACGAGCCCCATCGCTTCCATGAACGAGTAGAGGGTGGTGGGCCCGACGAACGACCATCCGCGCCGCTTGAGGTTCTTGCTCATTCGTATGGCTTCCGGACTGGTGTCGAGTGCTATCAGCGTGGCCCAGTCCAGTAACCGTGGCCGCAACATGTCATCGGGTTCAAACGACCACACGTAGGCGGCAAGGCTGCCGAATTCATCGATCAGCGCCAAACATCTCCGGGCGTTGTTGATGGTGGCCTCGATCTTGGCCCTGTTGCGCACAATTCCCGGGTCGAGCAGGAGCCGGTTCACGCTGCGGGCGTTGAGGCGCGCCACCGACTGGATATCGAAGGACTTGAAGGCCCGGCGGAAGTTCTCCCTCTTACGAAGGATGGTCAGCCAGCTCAGACCGGATTGAAACCCCTCGAGGCAGATTTTCTCGAACAATCGTCCATCATCGGCGACCGGTCGTCCCCACTCGAGATCGTGATAGCTCCGGTACAGAGCATCTTCGTTAGACCACCAGCAACGAGTGACGCCGTCCTCTCCGGTGATGACGCCGCTCTTCGGAGGCTGCACCCGGTCACCCTAGGATGGAAGGCCGACCGGGGGCCGCTTCCGCGAACCCCGGTAGGTAACGGATATGAGGTCTTGACGGTGTGATCTCTGATCACACCGACCTGTGCGTGATCCAGTCGTTGCCGTCGCGGCTGTCGCTTCCCAACCTAGCCGCCAAGACTTCGAACAGCCCGACTGCTGCCAACATCAGAACGAGTTCCACCATCCACCTCCTTCCGAACCATCGGATGAGTTCGATTGCCAAGTCCGTTTGAATCGCCGGAGACCCTCAGGCCGAGAGAAACAAGGCGCCTTCCCCACCTGAGTCGCAGAGCGGCCCGAGGAGCGATCGCCGTAGCCAGGCGGTGGCGATCCGCCGCCATCGCCGCCGGGAGGTCGGGGACCATTGCCTTTCCTTTCGTAAGGGTCTATAATTCCTTAGGTCATTACAGTAGATCAGGGGGAGTAAGAAGTCAAGTGGATTTCACTCATTACAGCGACCAGTGTATGCAGGCGGCGGCCGACCTCGTGAACACCCGGGGCCATCCCAGCGGCAGGGAGTACATGGGCACGCCCGAGCAAGCCAAGGAGTTCCTGCTCGGTCACGACTTCTCGGAGGTTGAGGGGATCACTGAGGAGGACCTTGCCGAACTCCACTCCGTGCGGGGCCGGCTCGAGGAGGTCTTCTATGCCGCCGACGAGAAGGCCGCCACGACGCTTATCAACACCCTGCTCGAGGATTACGAGGTCAAGCCCTATCTGACCGACCACGACGGAAGGTGGCATTTCCACTACGGCCCCCCGGACTCGTCCATAGGCCGGCGTATCGCTGCAGACGTAGTTATGGGGCTGGCCGCGTTGATCGCCGACTACGGATTTGACCGCTTTGGCATCTGTGCGGCCGACGACTGCGGCGACGTGTTCGTGGA
>JALZEK010000087.1 GCA_030862065.1 Actinomycetota bacterium
GCTAATCGCGCAGCACCCGGCCTTCCATCCCACCTGCGACGGTTACCACCTGGCCGGTGACGTGACCAGAGATTCGATCGGACGCGAGGCTGACGACCACTCGCGCCACCTCGTCTGCGGTACCGACCTTGTCGAGGGCCATCGTTCGGGTGACCTTCCCGACCGCGGCCTCGTCTTGAAGCGCCTGCCTGGTCATCTCGGTCCGCGTCCATCCGGGGCAGACCGCGTTGACTCGGCCAGTCGGCGCGATCCGCACGATTTCGTTCTTGAGGCTCAGCAGTAGCCCGCCGGAGAGAGCGGATTTTGCGGCCGCGTAGTCGGCGTGACCGGCTTCGCCGAAGATTCCCGCAGTCGACCCGATTAAGACGATGTTGCCCACGCCGGTGCGCGCCACGTGACGTAGAAACGCCCGACACGACAAGAACACCGAGTCCAGGTCCGTCGCCATCGTCTCGCGCCAGCGCGACAAGGTCATCTCCCACACCGGTTGATTCTCTTCAGGCCAGTGACCGGCGTTCGCGACCAGCACGTCCAGTCGACCGAGCTTCTCGGTCGCGTCCCGGAAGAGCCGATCGACCTCTTCCTCGATTGTCAGATCGGTCTGTAACGCAAAGCCATCCGTATCGCGCGCCACCTGCTCGGCTCGGGACTTGCTCGAGCGGTAGTGGACGCCGACCACCGCTCCCTCACCGGCAAAGGCACGGGCGATGGCACTTCCGATCCCTCCGCCCGCTCCTGTGACCAGCACGCCTTTGCCTTCGAGTCCCGTGTCCATGAGGAAAGTGAGTGTGTCCGCTAATCCCGTCGTCCGCAAGGCCCAACCGGATGGCAGCACTAGAGTGATTTGCATGAAAGACGTCGGGATAGTCGGCATGCCCTATTCGGGGAAGAGCACGTTGTTCACGGCCCTGACGCGCAGTGGATCCATTGGGGGACGGTCCAACCAGGCCGTGGTCGACGTGCCCGACGAACGGCTCGGCACGCTTGCGAATCTGGAGAAGTCGCCGCGGATCGTTCCGGCCAAGGTCCGCTTCTTTGACGTGCCGGGGGGCCTGACCGCTCAGGGGATCTCCGAGTACCGCACCGCCGACGCGCTCTGTCTTGTGGTCCGGTCGTTCGGCGTCGACGCGAGACCAAAAGAGGAACTCGCCGCACTGGAGGCCGAACTGATACTGGCCGACCTCGCGAACATTGAAGGCGGCCTGGAAAAGGCTCGCAAAAGAGCGCGGGGTCAACCGGAGGCGAAGGCCGAGGTCGCCGCGCTGGAGGCCGCCCACGGCGTGCTGGAGGAAGAGCGACGGCTCAGCGAAGGATCGTTCGACCTCTCCGATCTCAAGCTCCTCCGGGGATACGCGCCTCTGACCATGAAACCGTGGGTCGTCGTCGCAAACGTCGAAGAGGGGAACACAACCTCACCCCAAGGACTCGGACTTCCCTCCGGATCGGTCGCCGTCAGCGCCGCGCTGGAGGCGGAGGTGGCCGGTATGAGTCGGCAAGAGGCCGACGACCTCTTGACCAGCTTTGGGATAGACGAGCCCGGTCTCGACAGGGTCATTGCCGCCTGCTATCGGGCGCTCGACCTCATCACGTTTCTGACCACTGGCGAGGACGAGAGCCGCGCCTGGGAGGTTCGCCGGGGGGCGAAAGCGCCCGAGGCGGCCGGTGTAATCCACTCCGATCTCGAGCGCGGTTTCATTCGGGCCGAGGTGATGAGTTTCGACGATCTCGTCACCGCCGGTTCGTGGGATGCCGCGAAGGCCAAGGGTTTGATGCGGGTAGAGGGCAAGGACTACGAGGTCGCGGAAGGCGACATC
Organism: Actinomycetota bacterium; assembly: GCA_030862065.1. Classification (GTDB taxonomy): domain Bacteria; phylum Actinomycetota; class CADDZG01; order CADDZG01; family WHSQ01; genus JALZEK01. The sequence continues at coordinate 1,815 of JALZEK010000087.1, forward strand.
CTGCACGTTCGCTTCGCGGTCTGACGTTTGACTCATGGTGAATTCGTCGGGGCACTTCCGTCGCGGGTGTGGCCACCCCCTAAATACACTCGGATGATGGCAACCAATAAAAGACCCTTTCTCATTCGGTCGAGCAAGAACGCGCAGTGTTCTCCAGTGGCGTTGATGAACAGGCTGCTCGATGCTTCGACGTGGCCTGCGTGGCAGCCCGAGATCGTGACGGCTGAGGGACCGGAGGGCTTGACTACCGGTGACGTGGTGGAGGGAAAGGCAAAGATGCTCGGTTTCGGCGTTCACGGACGGAGCGTCGTCGCTTCCATCGAAAACAACAGCGTCGAAGAAGAAGTCCTGGTCGGGGTGCGGATGCGCGTCCGCTACGACGTTCGACCGACGGATGGCGGGTGCGAGGTGGTCCACGAGCTTGAATGCGATCTGCCCGGCGGGCTTGCCGGGCGTGTCCTATCCACGTTCTTGCGGTTTCGCCTCCGAAAAATGCAGAAGACCGCTCTCGGGCGGCTCGTCGCTCAGTCGGAGTTCGACGAACTCTCTTGAACCAGTTCCGCCATCGTGTCCATGAGGTCTCGCAACGAGACGATCCCGATGGGATCGTCCATCTCCTTGACCAAGAGGTGTCTGAACCCCCCGTCGATCATCGTCTTTACCGCCCGAGTGAGATCCCAGCCCGGTGCTCCCGCAACCGGATCGGCGGTCATCACGTCCTCGACGGGCGTGGAATCGAGATCCTTGTTCTCCGCGATGGTGTGAAGGAGGTCCCGCTCCGTGATGATCCCGGCGACCCTTCCGTTGAGCATGACTACGGCGCTGCCCACCCCTCGATCTGTCATGGCCTTAGCCGCTTGGCGGAGCGAGTTGTGGGGTTCGATGGTGAGCAGGTGTTGTATCGCTATGTCGCGCAGCAGTTTCATGGCGGAATCATGTTCGAAACGGCGTCAAACGGCAACCCCGGGTAGCTTGATAGAGGTGATAATCGGCGCCCACGTACCCCAGGAAGATCCCCTTGGAGAGGCCGCGGAGGTGGACGCGGACTGCATTCAACTGTTCGTCGGCCCTCCCCAGTCGTGGAAGAAACCACCATCGCTTCCTTATGCCGACCAATTGCTGAACTCGGCTCTGCCGGTCTATGTCCACGCCCCCTATTTGATCAACGTCGCCTCACCCAATAACCGGATTCGGATCCCCTCCCGGAAGATCCTCGCCAACACACTCGAGAGGGCCGAGGAGATCGGTGCCGCCGCCGTGATCGTGCACGCCGGTCACTCAGAGGACGGGGTAGAGAAAGGTTTCTACCGCTGGCGTAAGGCCCTGGAGGAAGTCGAGACTTCGGTTCAAATCCTCATTGAGAACACGGCCGGTGGCACCAACGCGATGGCGAGACGCATCGATGTGCTGGCGAAACTCTGGCCCTATGTCGAGGAATTCGAGGTTGGATTCTGTTTTGACACCTGCCACGCACACGCGGCGGGAGAGGAACTTGACACCGTTGTGGCTCGGGTCCTCGAGGCCACAGGTCGGATCGATCTCGTTCATGCCAACGACTCACGCGATCCTCCCGGCACCGGCGCCGATCGACATGCGAACTTCTCCGTGGGGACAATGGACCTGGAGGCAATACTCGGAATGGTGGAGGCGGCGGGGGCCCCGGCTGTCATCTGCGAGACGCCGTGGCCGGACATTGCCGAGGACATGGCGTGGCTGAGAAAGGGCCTTGATTAACTGATTCCGAGACCCTGCTTCAGGTTCTCGACATGTCCCCGTGCCTTGATCCCGTAGAGGGCCTGAGTCAGCTTGCCGTCCTCGTCGATCACGAAGGTGGCGCGTTGCACTCGAAGGGGAATGCCCCTCCAATCTCCTCCCTCGTGGGCGACTCCGTACGCCCGGGCCGCGGCCGTGTCTTCATCGACGAGAAGCGGGAAGTTAAGACCGTACTTATCGATGAAGGCCCTGTGGGAGGCCTCGTCCTGGGGACTGACGCCCAGCACTTCGTAACCGGCTTGTTTTAGATCGACAAGTGAGTCTCTGAAGTCGCATGCCTCGGCCGTGCATCCGGGCGTGTCGTCGGCTGGATAGAAGTAGAGCACCACCTTGCGGCCACGATAGTCACTCAGGCGTTTCACTTGTCCGCTCTGGTCCCGGAGGGCGAAATCCGG
>JALZEK010000111.1 GCA_030862065.1 Actinomycetota bacterium
CCGTGGCTGTCCCCTCTTCACGCATCCTCCTCTCGGTCGACTGCTCCTACAGCCTCAGCCGCCAAGGGAGGTGTTGCGTGGATTAGTTGAGCCGACCCGGACATATTCCGGCGAGGTGACCACTCGGAGGAGACTCGGCGGGGCGGGGGGGCGGCGACGGGGGGCGCGATCAGGGGGCGAGGCGCTCCATGGCCCACGGCCTTCCCAACTCGCGCCGATACCGAAACCTGTCGTGAAGCCGGTTCGGCCGGGCCTGCCAGAACTCAATTGATACCGGCGTCAGTCGATAGCCACCCCAGTAAGGAGGAATCGGGATCGGACCCTCGGCAAAACGTTTCTCGAGTTCGCGAAGCTCCCCTTCCAGGACCGCACGGCTTTCGATCACCGAGCTCTGACGAGAGGCCCACGCCCCGAGCCTGCTGCCCGGGGGCCGGGCATTGAAGTACTCCTCCGACTCGGCCCGTCCCACTTTGGTCACCCCTCCGCCGACGCAGACCTGCCGCTCGAGAACCGACCAGTAAAAAACCAACGCGGCGTGGGGGTTCTCCTCGAGCTCCTGTCCTTTGCGACTCTCGTAGTTCGTGTAGAACACGAAGCCGTCCTCGTCAAACCCTTTGAGAAGAACCATCCGGGCGGATGGAATTCCGTTCGCCCCCGAGGTGGCAAGGGTCATGGCGTTTGGAAGGGTGATGCCGGCTTCGAGTGCCTCCTTCAGCCACATACCGAATTGGATGAAGGGGTCGGGATCGAGGTCGCTTTCGAGCAAGGGTGGACGGATGTGCTCCCGGCCGAGCCGCGAGATCGACGCGCTGATCGTCGAGAAATCCTCTTTCATAACTCGGCCCCAGCCCGCCCGAAGGCTTCTTTGATTCGTGCGGCGAGAGCCCGAAAGGCCCGTCCTCTATGGCTGAACTTCAGCTTTTCGTCCAGCGGAATCTCGCCCATGGTTCTGGTCTCACCCTCCGGAACGACGTGTGGGTCGTAACCGAAGCCGAGATCCCCTCTACCCTCGAATACAACGCGTCCCTCACATGAGCCCTCCGCCGTTATCTCGGTCCCATCCGGCATAACGAGCACGGCAACGCAGCGATAGCGACAGGTCAGACGGTCTTCGTCAAGGCCCTCTAGCTCGGCAATGAGCTTTTGATTGTTCTCTTTGTCCGTGGCCCCCTCACCCGCGTAGCGCGCCGAATGGACTCCCGGCGCTCCTCCCAGCGCGTCCACCTGCAGACCCGAGTCGTCCGCAATCGCGGGGCTACCCGTTTCCCGCCCTACGGTTCTGGCCTTTGCCAGAGCGTTTTCCGCGAAGCTCTCATACGGCTCGCGGAGCTCCAGATCGGGGGCGGCTTCGTCGAGAGGGATCAGTTGAACATCCGGTAGAAGGCGTTCTACCTGTTCGATCTTGTGACGATTGCGAGAGGCAAAGATGGCCCTCAAGCGTGATCTCCGAGAGCCTCTTCCTGCCTTTTGGTCAAGTCGGCAACTCCGCCGGTCGCCAGTTCGACCAGCGAGTCAAGTTCGGATCGATCGAACACTCCCCTTTCGGCGGTTCCCTGCACCTCGACGAATTTTCCGGCTCCGGTCATGACGACGTTCATGTCCACCTGAGCCTTTGAGTCCTCGTCGTAATTCAAGTCGAGCAACGGAACGTTGTCGATCATCCCCACACTGACCGCCGCGACGGAGTCATGTAAGGGGTGTTTGGTCAGCATTCCTTTGTCGTGTAGCCACTTGACGGCATGGGCCAGGGCGACATATCCGCCGGTAATGGCGGCCGTGCGCGTCCCCCCGTCAGCCTGCAGAACATCGCAGTCGATGAGGATGCTGCGTTGACCCAAAACGGTCAGGTCGGTCACGGCACGCAATGATCGCCCGATCAATCTCTGAATCTCCTGGGTCCGTCCCGAGACCCGTCCCCGACTCACTTCACGTTCGATCCGTTCCGTCGCACTTCGTGGAAGCATCGAGTACTCGGCCGTAACCCAACCGAGACCCTGACCCTTCATCCATTTCGGCACGTTCTCCTCGACCGAGGCGGTGCAGATGACCTTCGTGTCGCCCATTTCGACGAGACAGGAGCCTTCCGCGTTAGGCATGAAGCCGGGATTCAAGGCGACATCTCGCATCTCTTCCGGAGCGCGTCCGTCCGACCTTTTAAACACGGCTAATCGATCGCCAGCCGCATGCCGTCGGCAGCGAGTTGAACCTCGGACTCGCCGCTGGTGGCACGCGCCTCGGCAATCGAAAGCCCGAGGTCGCGCCCCGCCGGAAGATGAGTCAGAAGCAGCCTTGGAACCTCGAGTTCCGCGGCCACGGATCCGGCTTGCGAGGCCTTCATGTGACCCGCCCACTCCTCGTCGGAGTCTTGAAAGGTCGCCTCACATATGAACAGGCTGGTTCCCCGCGTCAGAGCCTCGAAATCGGCCTCGGGGCCCGTGTCCGACGAGTATGCGAACGCCGCGCCGTCGAACTCGACGCGAGCCCCGAGGGTCTCGACGGGGTGGGCCATCTTTACAAAAGACAGCGCGCACTCTCCCAGCTCTATCGTCTCGCCCGAACCTACCTGTTCGATATCGAAACTCTCACCGAGTTCCGGTGAAAACCCGAGAAGTCGCTCGATGGTCTCTCCCGGAGCCCACAACGGAATGGGCGAGAGGGGTTCGGACCGCCCGTACCGGCGCGCGTGAAAGCACTGGAAGACGTCGGTGGTGTGATCGGGATGCCGATGCGAGAGAAAAATGCCGTCTATCGAGTCGAAGTCAATGTAGGTGAGCAAGTTTCGCCATGTGCCGGCTCCCGCGTCGAGCCAAATCCGCTTGTCTCCGGCTTCGATCAGGTAGCCCGAACAGGCCCTTTCCGGGGTTGCGTATATGGCTGAGCTGCCCAAAACGGTGACCGCGAGACTCACGCCTGTTGTCTTTCTCTTTCCGACCAGGGGTGAAACTCGACTGCCCTAAACTCCGGTCCCAAGAATCTCGTGCCCAACTCGCTGGAGATACCCTCGGCGCTCGAAGCGATGAAGCGATGGATGCCGGGCAGTTTGGAGTCCTTGAGAAGATCGCGGTCCTTCAGCACCGCAAAGACCTCGTTGGCGGTGACCTCCGCACTCGAAATAAGCAGGACCTCGTCTCCCATTACGTACTGAATGACTCCGGTCAGAAGAGGGTAATGCGTGCAGGCGAGCAACACCGTGTCGACATCCTGCTCCTTAAGCGGCCGGAGGTATCCCTCGGCCACCTCCACGAGTTCGTCGGAGGTGGTGTCCCCGGCCTCAACGAATTCGACGAATCGAGGGCAGGCTTTGGGAACCAGAGTTACGTTCGCCTTCGTTCGAGCCACGGCCCTGTCGTAAGCGCCGGAGGCGACCGTCACCTCCGTCCCGATCAGACCGATCCGCCTGTTGCGAGTGGCGGCAACGGCCGCCTTAACGCCGGGCTCGATCACGCCGACGATCGGCAGGTCGAATCTCGCGCGAGCCTCGTCGAGCGCGGTCGACGAAGCTGCGTTGCACGCAACCACCAGCAACTTCACATTCTCACGCGCCAGCAACTCGACGATCTGTAATGCGAAGCCCTTCACCTCTTCCTGTGGACGGGGGCCGTAAGGACAACGAGCCGTGTCGCCGAAATAAATGAGGTCTTCGTGAGGGAGAAGGTCTATGACCGCCCGGGCGACGGTTAATCCGCCAACACCTGAGTCGAACATACCGATCGGATTGCTCCGGATATCTACCACCACAGAACTTCCTCCACCTGCGATTCAGCAGTGTCTATGTCCTTCGTCCACGCTTCCGTGGAGAGATATTTCCATCCTCCGTCCGCCAGCAGGCAAACGATGTCGCCCTCCTCGCCACCCTGCGACATTCTCACAGCTGTTCGCTGGGCAACGGCAAGCACAGCTCCCGCCGAGATGCCGGCAAATATGCCTTCTCTTTGCAAAAGGGCGCGAGTCCAAAGAACCGAGTCTCGCGCCCCCACCTTCACTTTTCCGTCCAGAATGTCGGGATCGAAAATCGGGGGTATGTAACCCTCCTCCAGTGATCGCAACCCGTAAACGAGCTCTCCTAGTTCCGGCTCCGCGGCAACGATGCGCACCTTCGGATCGTGCTCCTTCAGCCTCTTTCCCACTCCCATCAGTGTGCCCCCGGTTCCGAGGCCGGCCACGAAAGCCTTGATTTCGGGCAGGTCGTTCAGGATTTCGACCCCGGTTCCTTCATAGTGTGCCTTGACGTTCGCGGGATTCCCGTACTGGAACGGCATGTAGTAGTTGGGGTTGCGTGCAAGCTCATCGGCCAGAACAACCGAGCCGTTTGTTCCTTTGGCACCTTCCGAGTAGACGATCTTTGCGCCGAAGGCCTCTATCATTTCCACGCGTTCCCTGCTGGCGTTGTCCGGCATCACCGCGACGAACTCGTACCCGCGTAATTGAGCGACGAGAGCGAGAGAGATTCCCGTGTTCCCCGACGTCGGTTCCAAGATCGTTTTGTCGTGATTCAACTTTCCCGAGGCCTCGGCCTCGTCGACCATGGCGAGTGCGATTCGGTCTTTGACCGACCCGGTGGGATTCTCACCCTCCAGCTTTACCCACAGCCGAATCCCCTCCAGCGAAGGAGCCAGGTGTGGAATCTGAACAAGGGGTGTATCCCCAATCGCTTCGAGAATGGACTTGTACTTGATGCGCGTACCTTAGATGAGGCCGCCGGCGACTGACGGTAGGAGCGAGAGTGTGTCCCCCTCCGACGCCTTCGTGTCTAGTTTCTCGAGGTAGCGAACGTCTTCATCGTTCAGATACACGTTCACGAAGCGATGCAGCCCGCCCGCCTCGGTGCGGATTTGACCCTTGAGTTCCGGGAACCGTTGTTCGAGTTGATCGATTACCTCACCAATCGTGGCGGGCTCGACCTCCACAACGGCCTGCTCATCCGTGAACTTTCTGAAAACCGTCGGTATTCGAACCTCAATTGTCATGAATGTTCTTCCTCCTCTGTCCTAATCGTGACACAGATGCAATGGTGCTCAGGAAACGATCTCCACGTCGATTTCTTCGATTTCGCCCTCTTTGTCGGTCCAGTTCTCCTTCACTATGCGGAACGCCCGGATCGTCGCCGGGTCTTTCATTAAGGAGACGATCAAGTAAGGAACGTCCTCGCTGGCCAACCGAACATCCGTCGGCGAGGGGTAGGCCTCCGTCCTCGTGTGGGAGTGAAAGACGCCTCCGAGATCCCAGCCCATGGCATCGAGCTTGTTGTAGACCGCCAGTTGCTCTTTTGGGTCGAGTGAAAATCGGACGGGGCTGACGGAGGAATTCGTCATTCTGAATACCTCGACCACCCGCCCATCGGCGGCGGCGAGCACCCCGCAACCCTCGTTCGGGCGCTGAGACTTGCAGTGCTCGACCATGACGTCGGCCAGATGCGTGGGGATCCGAACCGTCTCCGTCACAGCACACGCACCCTGGCTTCCGTCGACGCCGAACCGACTCTTCCGATCCGAGCCGCTCGATCGGCACCGGACGATCGCAGAGCGGCGATGAGGGAGTCGGTGCGGGCCGGCGAAACCGCGATCAACAGTCCTCCGGACGTTTGGGCATCAAACAGGATGGCCCTTTTGCCTCCGCTCAGCTCGCCGACGTCGACTCGATCCTTGGTCGCTTTTAGGTTGCGCTCGCTTCCGCCGGGAAAAACGCCCTCGTCCGCCAGTTCGACCGCCCCGCTCAAGACGGGCAACTCCGCCCAATTGATCTCGGCCCTTAGACCATCGGTCAGCATCTCGAGCAGGTGGCCGATCAAGCCGAACCCGGTCACGTCGGTCGCAGCCGAGACATCATGTTCAACCATCACTTCGGAGGCCGCCCGATTGAGTGCCGACATCGAGGCAATCGCTTCGCGCTCAACGTCGGGTTTGGCCCTCTGCTGTTTGACGGCGGCGGAGATGATCCCGGTGCCCAGCGGCTTCGTCAGAACGAGGTCGTCTTCCGGTTCGGCCCCCTTGGACAGGACCATCCGATCCGGGTGAACGGTTCCCGTGACTGCCATTCCGTACTTCGGTTCGGGATCTTCGACGGAGTGGCCACCCAGCACTACGACCCCCGCCTCTTTGCAGGCGTCACTTCCGCCTTCGAGAACGCGTCCCAGCAACTCGAGATCAAGCGATCGCGGCCAGCCCACGAGATTGAGAGCGGTAACCGGTATCGCCCCCATCGCGTAAATATCGGAAAGCGCATTCGCCGCGGCGATCCGGCCCCAGTCGAAGGGGTCGTCCACAATGGGCGTGAAGAAGTCGACCGTCTGGACGATCGCCTGCTCCTCGGAGACCCGATAGACGGCGGCGTCGTCCGGAGTCTTGAGACCGACGAGGACGGCCGGATCGGAAACATCGGTTGGCACATGACGCAACACGTGCGCCAGCTCGGCAATGTCGAGCTTGCACGCTCAGCCGCCTCCGTGTGAGTACGCCGTCAGCCTGACCGGCTCGGCCATCCGCTCACCTCCTTCACCGATCGCCCCCTCTTAATCAACAAATCCTGCCCCGCACGACTTCCGACCGTCGAACCGCCGGCCGACTCCGGAACGACCCCACTTTGGGGAGACATGAGGAGATTTGACCTTTTTATGCCAAAATTCGAACGACCACTCGAAAGGGAGTATGTCTCAGGGGGACCGAGAACCCGCCCGATACCACCAAGTAGTGCCCAACCACCGGACTACCTATCGTGAATGAAAGATTCGACCTAGAGGGACTTCCACTCGACACGCTTCTGCAGAGGCAAAAGCTCTTCGAGAAGCTCACACGCGTCCAGCGGTCCATTTCACACGGTGCCCCACTCCAGGACGTCCTCGACGCCATCACGGCCGGAGCCAGCGAGCTGACCGGCGACGAGGTCGTGGCCCTGCGACTCATCGACGACGACAATCCCAATTATTGCGTCATCGTTTCGTCGAGCGGCGTCAAGGAGCATCTCAAAGAGAAGCTCAAGAGGACGCCGGTCGGACAGGGCGCCGGCGGTCTCGCTATTCGCAGCAATGAACTGGTGGTGATCGACAACTACGAGGGATCCGCGCTTGCCCTGAAGGAACTGGTCAAGGACGGGCTCAAATCGGCCATGGCCGCCCCCGTTCACGAGAACGGAGAACCCGTTGGGAGCCTTGTCGTCGCTTCCTATCGGGAGGCCCGCGCCTACTCGGAGATCGAGCAAGAGGTTCTCCTCTCCTTTGCGCAGCACGCGAGCCTTGCCCTCGTCGACGCAAAAGCGGTCGAGGCCATGCGCGAGGCCCAGCGCTCGAAGGACATGTTCCTGGCGATGGTGTCTCACGAACTTAAGTCACCACTCACGGTAATCCTGGGAACCCTCTACACACTCCAGAAGCACCACCAAAAAATCCCGGAGGATGCGCGAGGGAACATGCTCGAGGCCGCGTACGAACGAGCCAAGGAACTCGGTTCGCTCGTCAATAGGGTTCTCGAAGGAGCGCGGGCGGAACTCGCCGCCAGTAAAGAGGACGTACTGCTGAAGGATCTCGTCGATACCAGCCTTCAAGGTTTCGACCAAACCTGTCCCCTTGAGATCCAGGACATCCCTCAGGTACTCGTAACCGTCGATCCAGGGGCCGTGCGGCAGGTCCTCGGCATACTCCTGGAGAACGCCGTCTCTCATTCACCCGATCAAACCCCCGTGTCCGTCGGAGGCAAGGTTGAGGGCAACGACGTTTCCATTTGGGTGGCAAACGAAGGAACACTTCCGTCCGACATCGATCGAGATTCGTTGTTCTCACCCTTCAGCAGGGGCACGGGTGCCGCCTCTCCAGGCGTCGGTTTGGGGCTTTATATAGCGTCCCGCCTAACGACCGCGATCGGAGGTCGGATCGACGTCGAGGCAGACGACGGCCGAGTGCGCTTCATCCTGCGGTTCCTGGCCCAGCAGCTCCCTAAGTCGACCCGGACCGACAGGCTCACGAGCCGCCGATGACGAATCGTCCGTCCCCTCCGACCGACTCGCAGATGCGGGTAGTGGTCGTCGACGACCATGCCCCTATCCGAAAGAGTCTTCGGCAGATGATCGAGTTGAAGGGCCCCTACATCGTGGTCGGAGAAGGCTCCAACGGAGCAGAGGCGGTCGAGCGAGTCGAAGAACTGGCTCCCGACCTCGTCCTCATGGATATGAACATGCCGATCATGAGCGGAGCCGAGGCCACCAGGGTGATCAAGGAGCGGCATCCGGAGATAAAGGTGCTCGCTCTCACCGCGTTTGCGGACATGTCACTGGTCTCCGCCATGGTGAAGGCCGGTGCCTCCGGCTACTTGCTCAAGGGCGGCTCTCCGGACGAGTTACTCGAGTCTCTTCACGCGGTTGCTCGTGGTCATGCCGCGCTCGACAAGGAGGTCACGCGCGGGGTCATGAACGACATGGCCGAGCTCTACAGGAAAGAACAAGAGCGGGCCGAGGCTCTCGCGGAACTCGACCGAATGAAAAGCGAGTTTGTGGCCGTGATCTCGCACGAACTCCGAACCCCGGTGACGACCATCAAGGGAGGCGCAATAACGCTGCAAAAGCGGTGGGATAAGGTCGACGCCGAGACTCGTGACGACTTATTGGATTCGGTCGTGCGGCAATGTGACCGGCTTACGCACATGATCGGACGCATTCTCACCGTGTCTGGGATTCAAACGGAAGGGATCAGTGTCGACAGAACCGAGTTCTCACTGGACGATATAGCCCGAGCGGCACTGAGGAGAGTGGAAGAGAAAGCCTCCGGCCGAAACATTCGCGTTTCGGCGGAAGAGGTTCGAACTTCCGGCAACCGGGAACTGGCAATCGATGTTGCCAGCGCCCTCATCGAAAACGCCCTCGATTTCACATCTGGATCGGTGGAGATCGTTGTCGGTGCGGACGGAAACGAATCGAGGCTCGAGATCCGGGACGAGGGCCCGGGGATGACCGAGGAAACGCTGTCTCGCCTGCTCAACGAGCCCTTTTCCCAGGCGGACGCGTCCTCGACGCGCCGGGTCGGAGGTCTGGGCCTGTCTCTCTACATGGCCCAACAGGTGCTTTCCGCCTGGGGGGGACGCCTCGAGGTCGACTCGGGCCCCGATCGGGGGTCGACCTTTGTGATGGTCCTTCCGGTGGCTTGACCTGACGGGCGGCCCCCGCATTCCGGGGTTTACGGCATCAAGTTGACGCTCGACACGCCTTCGATGTGAGAGATCTCCTGAATTAGTTCTTCCGCCTTCGTTTCCGGGGGCATGATCACGGTCGCGATGAGGGTCCTCTCGCCCTTTTCCTCGGTCGTGAGCTTCATCGACGATGTAGCTGCACCACGCTGTTCCATAACCGACGCGAGTTCTGACAAACGCAGTCCGGAACCCATCTCAATCATCAGTCGGGCCTGGCCTCGGGCAAGTTTGGGGACCACGGCTCGCTCCACCAGCTTCAAACCGAAAAGTGAGACCACCGTCGCGATCGTGGTGATTACGGCCCCCTCGTAATAGCCCAGTCCGACGGCGGTTCCTATGGCCGCGGTGACCCACAGCGCCGCGGCCGTCGTGAGCCCTCGAACGGTGACTCCCTGGCGAAGGATGGCCCCGGCACCAAGAAACCCGATTCCGGTTACGACCTGGGCGGCAACGCGCGTGGGATCGAACGCAATCCTCGGACTGTTCGAATCGAAGAAAGCCTCGACTCCGTATGCGCCCGCCAAGGTAAAGAGGGCCGCGCCCAGCGAGACCAGGATGTGGGTTCGAAAGCCGGCCTGCTGCTGAGAGACCTCTCTTTCGAAGCCGATCAGACCGCCGAGCGCTCCGGCGATCGCAACTCTAAGAATTAGTTCGCCCAGCTCCAGGGTCGGTAACTGATCCGGCAAGTCGGCACCACCGCATTGCTTCGCTCTCGGTTGGAGAGTGCAGCATACGCTTAGGTCCGGATCTCGATATTTCCCTTCATCCCGAAGGCATAGTGGTTCGGGAGGTGGCAACCGAAAAGAAGTGGATCGGCGGCGACGAGGGGACCGGCCTGTGCGAACTCGATCGTTGTCGTCACCGTCCGTCCTGCGGGCACGCTGACCTCCGTGGGGATCTCGTCGTGATGAGCTTCCGTTCCTTTCTCGTGTACGTGCTGGATCGTCCGGTCCCCGACGATGAATTCGTGAGCGATGGGGTCTCGATTAACGAGAACGAACGTAACTTCTTCGCCCGCGTCGACCGTGACCGACGATGGCTCGAACCGGGAATGGTTGATCACGATCTCGATTCGTTCCTGGCCTCTGTCACGAGCCGAACCGTAGGCGGCCATCGCCACGACAAAACCGATCACCACAGCAACCGCCAGATACCTCATCGCGGCAGGGTCCCAGCCGCGCGCCTCACCGGCGAACCGTTGCCGCTCGATTCGTGAGGTAGAGAACGGCCGCGCCGAGAATCAGCGCAACTGCCCAGGGCCACCACATCATCGCGTCGCCGGACGGTCCTCCGTCGATGTCGGGAACGAAGAGCCCCGCCGCGAGAGGCGACGGCTGGTCAACCCCGAGGGCGTCGATCGCCAGGTCGTGATCGAGCTCGCCGGCGGTCGCGTCAATCCTCAAGTAGGTGAGCCACATGCCGGAGGTGGGAAGCCAACCCATTCCTCGATCCGATGCAAGGTCTCGAAGCAGGTTCTCGTCGGCCTCACCGCTCTGCTTGAGAATCATTCCGGAAGACACCGCCGGCTCCGGAAGAAGGTTCGGCTCGCGCTCCGTAAGCAGATAGACGTCGGCTTCGATGACTTCGGATTCGGCCTTTCCGAGCCCCAGGATCCGCAGTGGAACCCATGGGTTCGAGGTGGGGATCGTGACGTGGACCGGCGTGCCGTCACCGGAGTCAAGCCCCCGCTCGCGAGCCTCGGCCAGGTCGAACTTCACCGCCATGAATATCGGGCTTCGGGCGGCGTAGAAGTCAAGCACCTCGGGGGCATCGGGAGGAAGTAGGAAGCCGTGCTCCTCGGCCCACCTTCCGACCGCATCGCCCCCGCCCTTCAAGACCGCGATCTTGAGGGCCTCGACCCGCGTTGTGAGGAGCACCTTTGCATTTTGGGCGACCGCGGTTCCGCTCTCCTCGGCCAGAGCGGAGAACACGACGGGAGGCTGGGTCTCTTCGGCGAGACGCTGGAGGGTCCACCTCCCACCCTTCTTCACCTCGGTGGGGACCGCCGGCAGAGGAACTATCGAGCCGAAGCGCCCACCTCCCTTGCCGGTGAACTCGAACGAGGTGATGTAGTGCTCGACGCCGTCGAGATAGGCGGCCAGAGTCGACGTCCTCAGGAGGTTGACGCCTCCGTCCGGGGCGATGAGGCCACCGCAGGCGAGCGCCGGAGAGGCCACCCCGATCGCAACCAGCGCCGTGAACGCAGCCAGCCCAATCCTTTTCACCATTTTCCTCACCTCTCTCGGCCGGACTTTTTGAGAACTTCCGAGCCTTAGACGAGGAGGTCCGGGCCGATGTTCCATCGGTTTTTTGGCCGCCGGGGAGCCCGTCCGACTTCCCTGCCGATAGGATTCGGACGGGAGGTGACGTGGCCGTATTCCAATGCCCGGTCTGCGAGCTGAAGTTCACGTTCGCCACCGAGCTCGAAGAGCACATCGCCAGCTCTCATCCGGACTTCCGCGCCGACTACGAAAGCCCGGAGGACGAGTTCCGGGCCGCCAGAGAGCGGCGCAAGAGACAGAACGAGAGCTAGGCGCAGAGGTTCTTTTCGTCTGAGGTTTCGGTTTTCGAAACCTCGACCGACAAGAACGTCATCGGATCAACACGCGCAGGTGAAGCTGTCGCGCGTTTCCTCCAGCGTGCGAGTCACGGGTCCGAGTTGATCGATCCTTTTGATCCCTGGGGGATCGAGCGCTCTCACTCTTGCTCCGGTCCCTGCATCGAGTACCACGACCTGGTTCCGGAGCCCTACGTAAAGCCTCTCGGAGTCGCCGGTCGTCTGAATACCAGAGACCGGTTGAGACATGAGCCACGAGCGGCTTTCGCTCAAATCGGTCGTGTCGATGCCCACGACCCTCCGCCGGGCCGCCAAATAGAGCGTCGAACCCGAGTCGTGCGCCGCGTATGTCGTATCTCCAGAGTCGAACGCAATCGAATCCGTCCGCACTACCTGAAGAGTCTTCGTATCTACCTCCGCGATCATCCCCACCGCGGTGTTGATCACGTAGAGCCGCTTGCCATCCGGAGACGTACTCAATGCCGTGGCTGATTCGGGAGTGGTCGCGAACGGGACCGGGAGATCGATGCAGTGAGCCCACAGGTCATCGAGATTCAAGACATGAATGAACGCATAGCGGGACTCGCCGCTTCGGATCGTGTAAAGCGTGTAAAGGAATCGCCCGTCGCGGCTCGACGTCTGGATCCGCGCAGTACCTCCCATCGCTTCCTGTAGCTCCGCGTCCTGGGTGTAAACGGCCCGCACTCGCTCGGTCCTCAGATCCAAGCGACGCACTTGATATTGCTTCGGCGCGCGGGCCGGAAGATATCTAATAACGAACAGGCTGCCGCCGTCGGTGGAGAATGCCTCGGGCTCGAAGTTCCCCTCAAGAAGGATGCTCTGTGGCTCTGCGACGTCCCTTCCGGTGACGACCAGGTGCGTCTCTTTGCGGCCGTAACGGTAATGGGCTTGGCGGAGAGGGCTCAGGACAACCAGGTCCCCGTTTCCGGAGACGACCTTTGCCTCCATTCCGCCGGGGACTGTTCGTTCCCAGAGCTCGGCCCCCGAAGCGGATTCAACCGCAACAACATTGGTTGAGCCTTGGGCCGTATTGGTACGAACGATCGTCGACCAATCGCTCGATGGGACGGCGACTCCTCGGAAGTTGGGCGAGGACGCGTCCACTTCCGTGACCAAGAGGCCCCTTGGGGAGGCAAGGAATAGGACATCCTGACTTGCGTCCGACACCCGAGCAGTTTCCGGAGTACCGCAGGCCACCAACAAGAGCACCGTCAAAGACATGAGGACCGCACGTCTGGGTTGATCCATCTCGCTCCTCCCGTCGTTCTAAAGAGGAGACTCCGCCGGGAAGACTTTGGTTCTGAGAAGGCCTCCGCGCGTTCAGGCAGAATTACTCGGAATGAACTTCATCTCCTACGAGCGATTTGGGGTGAACTTCGTGTCGAGGGCGGTGAACCTCGACCGGGTAAAGGCCGCCGTTGCTGAGGTCGCGGGGGATTCGTTCCGAATCGGTCCGATGGGGGCCGGGCCGGGAGGCGTCGCCGTGGTGCAGGCCGACGGGGAGATCGGATCGCCTGTGGTTGAAGAAATCCCGGGCCTGATGCTGAAATTCGACGCCAAGCTGCCAATCACCCTCAATCTCGAGGTACGACTGGCGACGGTCCCCCAGCGGTACAGGGGTGAGATCCTCGTTCCTCTTTCGCTGTCCGTCCGCACCGTCGAACCACTCACCCTTCTGATCGAGGTTGAACCGATTGTGGCCCGCGATGTGAGCGTGGATCTGAGATCGGCGGGGATGAGCGCCGGTCTTCTTAAGCGACTCGGAAACATCGACGACGAGGTCCGCAAGCAGGTGGCACAGGTCGTCAACGGGCGCCTCGACTCGAAGGAGGCGCGCGCCTCCCGCGAGATTGACGTGGGATCCCTCATCGACAAGGCCATGACTGATCGGTAGGAGGTCACCATGCCTAAGCCGGAGATGGAGTTTTTCAATCCAGAAGATCGCTTTTCGTGGTCCCCCATCGAAGGGGTCGAGGGGCTCGAGGAGATGATCCTGGCCCGCGACGAGAAAACGGACGACTACACCCGCCTGCTGAGATTTGCGCCCGGGACGGATACCTCTCGTTTGGGAACTCAGAACCACGACTTCTGGGAAGAGGCGTTCATGATTTCGGGCTCGCTCCACGACCTCGGCCTGAACCAAACCTTCTACGCGGGCATGTACGCCTGCCGTCCACCGGGTCTTGAACATGGACCGTGGAGGACCGATTCGGGTGCGGTCGTCTTCGAGACGCGCTACGGCCGGGAGGAACCCTCCACCTAGCCATGCCCCTTCCTCGCGCCCTTGCTCGATTCAATCGCCGCGCGACCAACAAGATCCTCGGTCCTCTCGCCCACGTAACCCCACCGTGGGCGATCGTCGTCCATCGGGGTCGACAATCGGGCCGCGAGTACAGGACGCCGGTCTGGGCCTTCCGCACGAAGAAAGGCTTCGTCATCGCGCTTACCTACGGGCCGGGGACGGAGTGGGTGAAGAACGTGCTTGCCGGTGGAGGCGCGCACCTCGTCGCGCGCAGAGAAAGCCATCATCTCAGCGAGCCGCGAGTGATCCATGGAGAGGAAGGCAAGGAAATCATGCCGGCGGTGATCCGTCCTGCGCTTCGTGCTCTGAGGGTCGATGATTACTTGCTACTTCAAAGAAGCGACTAGACGCCCACGCTTCACTGCCGGGCCTTGACGAAGGAGAACGATCCGACCGATCACCAAACGTCGCCGGATCTCCAATCGCAGGCCAGTGTGTCGGTTGTATCGAGGTCTCGGGTCAGCGCTGTTCGCAGGACCAGGATCCCGCCATCCTCGGCGGCAGTGCGAACACGCCCGGACGGCGAGTTGGCGTAGGTGGGGCCTTTCCACAACTCCCATCCGAGCCGGAAGAAGAAATCTGGAACCTCGGTTGATAGTGCACCGAGCTCAAAGTTCCCCTGGATGATCTCACCCACTTTCCGCATCACAATCGACCCGAGCCCCCGTCCTCGATGCGTTCCCAGCGTCGCAACACCCTCGACGTAGCCGGTGCGCAGGGAACGGTCCGCCGCGACCAATGCCCTCTCGACAACCGCGGCGTGCGCAACGAGCGCCCTCTCGGGAAGCCCGGCGCGCGCGACCAGCGCCCTCTCAGCAACCGCGGCGTGCCCGACCGGTCCATCGTCGACGACGAGCACATGAAATCCCCCGAGGGTGTGGTCCCAGTCGTCGCGGCTGAAAGAGCCTGCGAACGCGCCATCCAGGAGCCTGCGAAGCCCCTCGAGTTGGACGGGAGCCAACTCCTCAGTCCTGGCTACTTGCAGATCAACCAACGGCGGGCCTTCATTCGTTAGCGCAGTTCGGTACGCGAACTCGACAATCTCAAGCCTTTAGCCGCGAGCCCTCGTCCGCGCGGCCGCCCTGACCTTCTCAAGGGGAAGCCCTGCCTGTTCGCAAAGTGTGGCGAGGTCAAAGTAGATGCTCTCACCCGCCATTAGCCCGTCCTTGAACGGCGCAACATTGGTGAAGGGCACCGCGAAGGAGCCGCCGCTCGGTGGAACTCCCAACCAGTCGCCGCCACTTGTGCCCCGCAGCGTTCCCCACACCACTATGACATCGTCGCCCAAGGCCTGGTCCCGATCATCTGGGGACAGGTCGGGGAACGCAGTGAAATATCCCTCATACGCCGCCCTGGTCGCGTTCCTTCCTTCGCTTCGGAGACCCAGCGGAACGGTCTCGAGGAAACAGTCCTCGAGAAAGGTAGCGAGGATGGCGTCAAAATCCCGATCTGCTTCAGCCTTGCGGTGAGCCTCGAAGAGTTGAATCATCTCTTCGCGATCCATTTGTTCTCCCTTCCTCAGGCGCCGCGGATGCCAGCGAACGTATCCCGAGGTGAAAGCAAACCCGCTGAGCTTGGCCTTCGCAATCGCCTACCCATGGAGTAGCCCGGCAATGCACCTCGGGAGAACAAGTGGGCCGATCGGATGCCCGTTCTTCGCGCCAATGACTACATCTGGCGTAGTGATCGGTGAAAAGAACGGTGAAATTCGGAGGTGTACCCCGGCGGTGAGATTGGCACCGGGCATGGCGGGGCAGCGGAGTGAGGGAAACACTTCAGGCGGCCGAGGTCGTCGCCGTACTAGTGAGAGACCCAGCCGCCGAGGAAGCGGGACACATCACAAACCACGGCGGATGTAACAGCTACGAAGACTTGTGGCATTACTAGTTGATGAGACCTGAATGGGACGGCCTCTCCGATGCAGAACTGCTCAAACGCTCGCAGTCAGAACCCGACGCTTTCGGTGTCTTCTACGACCGCCATGCGAAGCGTGTGCTCGGATACCTATACCGGCGCACAGCATCTGCGGAGATGGCGGCTGATCTAACGGCAGAGACGTTTGCCCAAGCACTGACATCTCGCAATCGGTTCCGCCCAGTTGGCGAAACCGCGATCCCGTGGCTGCTCAAGATCGCGCAACGGCAGTTGAGCCGAGCCTTGCGAAGGCGCGTTATTGAGGACAGAGCCCGGACACGACTTGGAATCCAGAGAATCGATCTCGATGATCTCTCTCTGGAACGCATCGAGGCTCTGATTGATTTCGCGCCGTTGAGTGCGGCGATCCGAGAAGCACTCGCCTCATTGCCCTCGTCCCTCGCAGACGCCGTCTCTCTTCGGGTCGCTCACAACCTGCCTTACGCAGAAGTAGCCCGGCGACTCGGGTGCTCCGAAGGCGCAGCACGCGTCCGGGTGGCGCGAGGCCTCAGCAAGCTATCTGCCCGATTGGAGGAATCGTGACCGACATCCCCTATCTGGACAATCTCCGGATCGAACTCGTGTTGGCCGCACGCCGCATGAACTCTCGAGCGCGTAGGCGGCGACTCATCATCGTGCCCGTCGCAGCGGTCGTCGGGCTACTCGTTGCCGGCGGTATCGCAATCAGCGACCTGCGATGGCCCCTCCTGGACGATGTCCCTCCCGGAACCTCGGTCGCGACCGGAACCGTCAACAACGAAGGCTGGCTGCTAACGGCCCGCAAGACCGATCAGGGGCTCTGTGTCGGGATCCAGTACGGACCAGGCTGGAGTGAGGGATGTGGCTTCCCATCCGTGGATGAGCGACCGGTGCAGCTGCAAATCGAGAGCCGCGAGGGCGCAACGTTCATCTTGGGACATGTTCGATCGGATGTCGAGCGCATCACAATCCACCTTGAGAACGGGGCATCCGTGTCGGAGCGCACTCTCCAGGAGGAGGGCTATGACGTTCGGTTCTATGTCCATGCTTTCGAAGGCAGCGTCGAGGTCGACCGAGTCGTGGGATACAACTCAGTGGGCGAACCCATCGGAACAGCCCGGCGATGAGATCGGCACCGGGCATGGCGGGGCAGCGACACGCCAAGGGGAGTTGATTATCGGTGCGCGAACGGGGACGCGATTCGAGGAATCCACCCGCCACCGAGGCTGTAACCCATCGTCTCCCGAAGCTCCGGGTGCCAATCGTTCATCTGGGGCGCCCTGCCGCCATTATTCGACTGAGACCCAGACCGAACCATCGAGGTATACGACACCGATCGGTCCCAAATCGGGACTCGGGCTCATGAGTTGGATCTCCCGGGTAACTTCGTTCGTCGCGGGATCGATTGAGTGCAAGTCGCCCTCAGTCGTCACCCACACGAAGCCGCCGCCAAAGGCGAGACCACGGATGGCGCCGTCAATGGGGATCTTGGCTGTCGGTTGAGTCGTCTCAGGATCGAGCCGCCAGACCTCGCGCTCGAGCTCGTGGCCCACCCACACTGAGCCGGCGCCGGCCGCAAGCGCGAGCGGGACGGCGCCCACGCGGATCGTTGTTGCCTTAGTCGACCTCGAATCGATCCTAGTCAACGAGTTTTCCGACAAGCTCACTATCCAAACGTAGCGACCATCGACGAGCGGTGACAGGGGATCTCGGCGCAGGGGGAACTTCGCGATCGCCCTCCCCGTCCCGGGGTCGATTCGCCACAGCGCGTGCCGCGCCTCCGGGCGACCCAGCTCGGGGACCGTAAGCCAGATTGAGGCTCTCCCGAAGCCGAGGAATCCCGCATCTCGCGGTGCGAAAAGGGGTCGTCGCCTCAGACGAAGCCTCCTTTCCTCCGCCCCGGTCACGCCGTCGATTCTCACGAGCGTAGTGCCGTCTGCGGCGGCCCAAAGATTCTTTCCGTCGGAGGCGACGCCGACCGCTTCACCGAGGTTGACTGACGTGGCGCTATCAGCAGAGGGGTCCACCCGCGACAACGTCGCGTCTCCCAGATTCACCGTCCACACCTGCCCCGCTGCCTTCGTGAGGAGAAGCGGATCAGGCCCCACTGGCACCACCGCGCTAACGCGGCCGGAAGCTGCGTCCACCTGGACCACTGTGCTGTGGTCGACTTCCCCCTTGAGGTCTGGCTTCGCCACGCGCTCGTCGGCCTCATCGCACCCCGTGAGGATGAGGACCGTCACCAAACACGCGACAAGCGTTCCGAGCCACGAGACTCGCGCAACCATGCGTTTCAGTTTGGTCTAGTTAGAGCGGGTGGGCAACGGGGGTGGTAGCTGTTCGGCGCGAGAAGATGAGTTAGAGCTGCCGGGAATCGAACCGCCGGAGAAGCGGCGAAGCCGCCCGGCGGTGAGATTGGCATCGGGCATGGCCAGGCAGCGACACGCCAAGTGGAGCTGATTGATCGGTGCGCGAACCGCGCTGAAGCCATCCTCCTCGGACACCGCAAAATCAGCCTCGGCGTCCCACCCATTAGGTGAATATGGGGAGAGTTCAGACAAATCGGACGAGATCACCGCATCACATCAAAAGGGGCAGCCGCGCGCCGGGACTCCCTTTTGTAAAGACGGCCCGTTCCCATAGAGTTTGAGCATGAGCGGCGGGCGGCTGGAACCAGTGTGACCCTGGGGAAGTCGCCGCGGTCTGTGCTTGAGGATCTGGAGCTCGATCGGACCGGACGAAGTGCCAACAGCAAGCGACTTAACGTCCGGCTTTTCGGGGAACTCGACCTGCGGCTGGGCGATGAACGGCTCCCGCCACTCGACTCCGCACGGGCGCGATCCCTGCTCGCGTACCTTCTTCTGAACGACCACGCTCCGCAGTCGCGGCAACGGCTGGCCTTCCTGCTGTGGCCTGATTCGACGGAAGGCCAGGCGCGAACGAACCTGCGTCACCTGCTCCACACGCTACGCCGAGCGAGTCCCACGCTCGATCGCTTTCTTGACGTGACCTCTCAGACGTTGCGGTGGCGCCCGGACGCCGCGTACTGGCTCGATGTGTCGGCTTTCGAAGCGGCTCTTGCTCGTGCCGACGCCGGGTCCGACGATGGGCTCGCCGCGCTTCGAGAAGCTGCGAGCTATTACACCGGCGATCTGCTCGATGGTTGCTACGACGAGTGGCTGATCGAGACGCGCGAGCGGCTCCGAGACCGCTACATCGCGGCCCTGCAGCGCCTGAGCAATCTCCTCGCCGATCGCGGCGAGCATGCCGAAGCAATGCGCCTTGGGCGAGAGCTGCTGCGGTCCGACGCACTGAATGAGGATACGTACCGGCTCTTGATGCGCATGCACGATGCGGCCGACGATCGCGCCGGCGCTGTGCGCGTCTACCACGAGTGCGTCTCGACGCTCCAGCGAGAGCTAGGCGTGGAGCCATCGGCCGCGACGAAGGAAGCATACGCGCGACTGATGCGTTCGGAGCACCGAAGCAGCGAGCCCGAGCCAGAACGAGGCCGCGTCACGGCGGCGGGGCTTGTCGGGCGCGAGCCTGAATGGGATCAGCTCACGGATTCCTGGAAGGATGCAGAACGCGGTCGAGCGCGACTCGTCCTCGTGACCGGCGAACCCGGCGTCGGCAAGTCCCGCGTCGTGGAGGAGCTGGCGACATGGTGTGCTCACCGCGGAGCCGTCGTCGGACAGGCACGTTCGTATCCGACCGAGGGTGAGCTCGGCTATGGCGTCGTGATCTCGTGGCTTCGGACGGCCGATGTGGCATCCCAACTTCGGGCTACCTATCCGTCGGATGTGACCGAACTCTCCCGCCTTCTCCCCGAGCTGGACGATGCCCCGGAAACGCCAGCGCCGGCAACGGTCGACGAGGCCGAAGAGCGACGTCGCTTATTCGACGCGGTCGCCCGCACGTTGACGGCATCGGGACGGCCTACCCTGCTGGTGGCCGACGATGCCCAGTGGTGCGATGCCCAGAGCCTCCAACTGATCCACTATCTGCTCCGGCTCGAGCCGAATAGCCCGCTACTCATAGTCGGCACCGTCCGTCGCGAGGAGCTTGACGATGACCATCCTCTCGGCGCGCTCGTCGGCGAACCGGAGATGCTCGACCGGACCACCGAGATCGCCCTTGATCGGCTCACTCGAGCCGAGACGGAGGAATTGGCCCTCGATCTCGCTGGAGGTGCGCTCGACCACATTAACGTCGACGCCTTGTATGCGGAAACCGAAGGCAATCCGTTGTTCATCGTCGAGACGATGCGCGCCGGTTGGGACGGCTCGCGTAGCGGCGAACTCTCCCCGAAGCTGCAGGCCGTCATCAGTGCCCGTCTCCGGCGGCTGTCCAAGGACGCGCGCGACGTTCTCGAACTGGCCGCCACCGTCGGCCGTGAGTTCGCCGTCGATAGCCTCGCCGGCGCGTCGGTCATCGACGACATCCCGTTCGTTCGAGGGCTCGATGAACTCTGGCGGCGCGGCATCATCCGTGAGCACGGTATCGACGCCTACGACTTCAGTCACGGAAAGATCCGCGACGTCGCTTATGAAGCGTTGAGCCCAGCCGCGCGCCGGCGCAACCACCTCTTGATCGCCGAGGCGCTACTGAAGCTCCATAAGCGGGATC
>JALZEK010000123.1 GCA_030862065.1 Actinomycetota bacterium
GTACACCGGCGACTGCGAAGACGTCGTCGGCGCGGCGGGCGGAGGCGGCGTCATCCGGCGCTAGGTGTTTAGGGTGGGCTCCGTGGTTGTCCAGACGACTTCGGGGTCACCGCAATTCCCGAGGCGGTAGGAAAGCAGGTTCGTACCCGGATCGCCCCCGCGCCGAGCGGGTCGATCCACGTCGGCAACGCCCGTACCGCGCTCTACAACTGGCTGTTCGCCCGCCACCACGGCGGGACGTTCGTGCTGCGCGTCGAGGACACCGACAGGCAAAGGGCGACGGAGGAGGCCTATCAGGCCGTCCTCGAGGACCTTCGCTGGCTCGGCCTCGATTGGGACGAGGGCCCCGAGGTCGGAGGAGACTTCGGTCCCTACCGCCAGAGTGAGCGATTCGAGCGTTACGCGGCCGCGACCGAGGACCTGCTGACCAAAAACCACGGCTACCGCTGCTATTGCACCGCCGAGGAGCTGGCCGAGCGTCGCAAGCGTGCCCAGGCGGAGGGCCGCACCCCCGGCTACGACGGTCGCTGTCGCAACCTGACCGACGAGGAACGGCAGCGATTCGAGGACGAGGGCCGGGAGTCGGCGGTGCGCTTTGCGGTTCCGCCCGGCCGCACGGTTTCGTTCGACGACGTCGTCCGCGGCCCGATTTCGACCGAGACGGCTCAGATTCACGATTTCGTGATCCAGAGGTCGGACGGCTCTCCCACCTACATGCTGGCCGCGGCCCTCGACGATGCGCTGATGGCGATTACGCACGTCATCAGGGGAGAGGACCTCATGGCCGCAACGCCGCGACAGTTGCTGCTTCGGGAGGCGATGAACGTGACCGACGTCGTCGTCTTCGGCCACCTCCCGCTGCTCGTGGACGAGCGCGGTCGGCCTCTCTCGAAGCGGTGGGGCGACGTCGCGGTCGCCGCCTATCGCGAGCAGGGCTTTCTCCCGGAGGCGATGGTCAACTACCTCGCCCTGCTGGGGTGGTCTTATGACGATCGGACCAACATCTTCTCGGTGGACGATCTGATCGAGAAGTTCACGCTCGAGCGAGTCGGCCGGAACCCGGCCGCGTTCGACGTCGACAAGCTCGAGTGGTTAAACGGGCACTACATCCGCGAGCTCACCTCGGATGAGCTCGCCGAGAGACTGGTCGAGGCCTGTGCGGCGGCCGGGCTGGGCGTGGACAACCCCGACGGGCGACGGGTCCTCAAATCGGTCGCTCCGTTGCTGGTGGAGCGACTCAAACGTTTGACCGAGGCGCCGGCGATGGTGCGCTTCCTGTTCGAAGAGGTGACGCCGGACGAAAAGGCCGAGAAGGTCCTCGCCGGCCAGGACGACTATCTCCGCGCCGTTGTATCGGAACTGGAGTCGCTCGAGAAGTGGACGGCCCCCGCGATCGAGGAGTCGCTGCGCACCCTTGCCGAGCAAAGGGAGCTCAAGCCGAAGAAAGCATTCCAGCCGATCCGCGCGGCCGTGACCGGAACTCTCGTGTCTCCTCCGTTGTTCGAATCGATGGAGATTCTGGGACGCGACCGCACGCTGTCTCGTTTGAGGGCTCGTTTAGGGTGAGGTCCCGGCATTGGGGCGTGGTGTAACGGCAGCACGACGGACTCTGGTTCCGTTAGTCTAGGTTCGAATCCTGGCGCCCCAGCGCAGTCGTCGCGTGGTAGATCCGACGGCCGAAAAACAAGGCCCGGTAGTCTAGTTGGCCGAGGACGCCGCCCTCTCAAGGCGGAGATCACGGGTTCGAATCCCGTCCGGGCTACCGTTGCGTCGTCCTTGGACGCCGCACAACCGGCCCGGGCAAGGCGGAGATCACGGGTTCGAATCCCGTCCGGGCTACTGTTGCGTCGTCCTCGGAGGCTGCACAACCGGCCCGGGGCAAGGGGGCTACGATGCGGTTTCCTCGGACGCCGCACACCGGTTCCACCCAGATCTATCGAAGGAGCAGGACATGAATCCGACCGACGTCGCCGAGCGGTCGTTTTTGCGCACCGACGTCCCCGACTTCAGGCCGGGCGACACCGTGCGAGTGCACGTGCGCGTGGTCGAGGGCGAGCGCGAGCGAATCCAGATGTTCGAAGGAGTGGTCATACGGCGCCGCGGGAGCCGCCTCTCGGAGACCTTCACGGTCAGGAAGGTCTCGTTTGGAGTGGGCGTTGAGCGGACCTTTCCGGTCCACACTCCGATGATTGCCAAGATCGACATCCTCAGCCGGGGCGACGTGAGGAGGGCCAAGCTCTACTACCTGAGATCGCGCGTCGGCAAGAGGGCCAAGGTCAAGGAGCGCCGCCAGGCGTAACGGTGAAAACCGAGCACCAGCCCTCGGATTCGAAGAGTGGCAACGCGAAGTCAGAACCTCAGGAAGGTCAAGTTAAGAGGCGGTCATTCTGGAGGGAGCTGCCGGTCCTTCTGGTACTTGCCTTCGTCGTGGCGCTGCTGATCAAGACCTATTTATTGCAGGCCTTCTTCATCCCGTCCGCATCGATGGAGCCGACCCTTACCGAGGGCGACCGCGTTCTGGTCGAGAAGATCAGCTATCGATTGGGCGAGCCGGACCCCGGAGACGTCATCGTGTTCGAGCGTGATCTGCCTGGGTTTACCGGCACGGAGGAGACCGAGGACGATTCGGTTTTCGAGGACATCGCGGATGCGTTTCGGGGGCTTCTCGGCTTTCCCACCGGTCCCAAGCAGGACTTCATCAAGCGGGTCGTCGGCGTCGAGGGAGACCTCGTCGAGGGCAGGGACGGGCGCGTATTCGTAAACGGAAAACCGGTCGAGGAGACTTACCTTCCCGAGGAACTGGAGACGACGCCGTTCGAGCCCATCCGAGTCGGCAAGGACCAGCTGTTCGTGATGGGGGATAACCGCGGCAACTCCGACGACAGCCGCAGCTTCGGGCCCATTCCAGAGGAAGCCGTCGTCGGTCACGCGTTCGTTCTGGTGTGGCCCCTGTCGGACCTCGGGGGCCTCTGAGTCAAATCCCGGCAGCTATTAACCTGTCTGTCTTATGCCGAGGGTTCACGAGGTGGCCAAGGAACTGGGGGTGCCGTCCAAGGACCTGCTTGCCCGCCTCGAGGAACTGGGTAGCCCCGCCTCGAGCCACTCGTCGTCGATAGACGAGGGGACGGCGGACCGGTTGAGGGCCGAGTTCGGAAACGGAGGGGCGGCCAACCCCGCCGTTCGTCCGCAGGAGGAGGCGTCCACGCCCCCGCCGGCGCCCGCCGATGCTCCGGCCGAGCCCGCGACAAAGGAGCCGGTCGCGGAGAAGAAGGAGCCGATCGAGGAGAAGAAGCCGAGTCGGTTCCGGAAACGGGCGGCGGCCCGGTCGCGGCGAGCCCGGATACTGACGCAGATCGCCGAGCTGCCCCTGCTGATCCTCGTGGCGTTTCTGATCGCGGTCGTGATCAAGACGTTTTTGATGCAGGCCTTTTACATCCCCTCGGGGTCGATGAAACCGACTCTGCAGATCGGCGATCGCGTCCTCGTCGAGAAGATCAGTTACCTCCTGGGGAGGCCCACGCAGGGTGACGTGATCGTGTTCTCGCGGTCGGTTCTGGTCGGCCCCAACGAGCCCGACCTTCCCTGGTACCGCGACGTTCAAAACTACGTGCGGGAACTCCTCGGATTGCCTACCGGCAAGGAGGAGGACTACATCAAGCGGGTGGTGGCGACGGGCGGTGAATCGGTGCGCTACGAGGGAACTCCTCGGCGCCTTTACATCAACGGTGAAAGAGCCGAGGAGGAATACCTCGAACGGGAAGACAACGGGAGCACGACGATCACGTCGAGGAACTGCCCCGCGAAGATGGAGTCGACCGACGACGGCTGCCTCGTCCCCGCCGGGAACGTGTTCGTGATGGGGGACAACCGGGACAACTCTGCCGACTCGCGCTCGATAGGGCCGATCGACGAAGAAGAGGTGGTCGGCCGAGCCTTCGTAGTTATCTGGCCGATCGGCGATTTCGGGGGCCTGTAGGCCGTATCGGCCCGCCCGACGGCGGCCTCAGGAAAAAATGGCGTCTTGAGCCGGGCCCTTCTATAGAGTCGAGAGATGCCGGAAGACGCGGTCGGATTGCTCGAGGCGCGGTTGCTGGAGCGCGATTTCCTACATGTGGCCGGCACCGACGAGGTTGGTCGCGGTGCCCTGGCCGGCCCCCTTGTGGCCGCCGCGGTGATCCTTCGTCCGGGGGCCCAGATTCCGGGGCTCAAGGACTCGAAGCTCTGCACCCGTCCGCAACGCGAACGGCTTGCGGCCAGGATCCGAGAGGAGGCTCTGGCGATCGCCGTCGCCAGGGTGCAGCCCTGGAAGATTGATAGGTCGGGACTTCAGCCGTGCAATCTTCAGGCTCTTCGCCGCGCTCTGAAGAGGCTCGGAGTGGAGCCGGACTTTGCGCTGGTCGATTGTTTCCGGCTGAGGCGGCTTCCCTACCCGTCGCTGGCGGTCAAGAAGGGTGACGTGGTCTCGAGGAGCGTGGCGGCTGCCTCGATCGTGGCCAAGGTGCACCGGGACGCCGCGATGAGGCGATACCACCGGCGCCATCCTCAATATGGGTTCTCGACGAACGTCGGATACGGGACCCGCGAGCACTGGAACGCGCTGCGCGAGTGGGGGCCCTGCGAGATCCACCGGCGGAGTTTCTTCGGGGTGATGGGCTTTGTAGACGACGGTTCCGGTCGGCAAACGAGACGACGAGACCGGCTAAAGCCTGCTCCCGAGGTCCTCGAGGAGGTCCCGGTCGAAGGACACGCGGATGGCGATGGTTTTGCCATCGAGGTGGGAGACTTTGAGGAACCGATCGAGCCCGGTGAGGCCATGCCATGAGCGTTGAGGACCTTGAAAAGTACGAAGCCGAGATGGAGCTTCAGCTCTACAAGGAGTACCGGGACGTCCTGCCGATGTTCAAATTCGTCGTCGAGACCGAACGCCGTTTCTATCTCGCCAACGAAGTGAAGGTCGAGACCCGCCACGCCGCGGCGAAGACATGGTTCGAGGTGGAGTTGAGCGACGCCTGGGTCTGGGACATGCACCGTCCCGCCCGTTTCGTATCCCACGTCAAGGTGGTCACCTTCAGGGACCTCAACGTCGAGGAACTCTCGCAGCTGGGAGAGAGGGACATCATTCCCGAGCCTCCCGGAATGCAGCGCTAGCCGGTTTCAAGGCCGCCCTGCTCGGGCCGCGATTCAAAATCTGTCGCACCCCCTTTCTAGTTTGTTGCACATGGATCCCCGACCGATGCTCGGCCGCGCCGGCGAGCGTCTCGCCGTCGACCTCTACCTGCGAGGTGGGTTCTCGATCGCCGACCGCAACTACCGATCGAAAGGCGGCGAGATCGACGTCGTCGCGCGCAAGGGAAGACTGCTCGTCTTCTGCGAGGTGAAGACACGGCATAGCGACCGATGGGGCCTCCCGGCCGAGGCCGTGGCGTGGGGCAAACAGCAGCGGCTGCGGCGGCTCGCGGCGCAATGGATGAGCGAGCACCGTCCGGGCGATGTCGAGGTCCGGTTCGACGTCGTCTCCATAGTTGTCGAGGGGGGCCGGGCCCGGCCCACGCTCATCCCGGCCGCCTTTTAGGGTTGGACCACCACAGCCAACGCCGCGGGAGGAGCCGTGCCGGACTTCGAGACTCTGCTTTGGGACGAGGACGGACACGTCGCGATCGTTACTCTCAATCGGCCCGAGAAGAAGAACGCGATGTCGCGGCGGATGTTCGAGGAGATAAGAGACGCCTTCCATCGAGCAGGAGAGGATCCGGAGGTCCGGTGTCTCGTTGTCACCGGTGCCGGCGACGGGTTCTGCTCGGGGGCCGATCTGACCGATCCTGAGAATTTGGTGTCCTCGGCCCTCGAGATGAAGGATCGGATGGAGTTCATCCACGGAGTGGCCCGGGCCGTGATGACCTGTCCCAAACCGACTATTGCCAGGGTCACGGGCATCGCGGCGGGGGCCGGCTGCAACCTGGCGCTGGCGTGCGACCTGATCGTCGCCTCACGCGACGCAGCCTTCGCAGAACTCTTCGTCAAGCGCGGTCTGGTTGTCGATTTTGGTGGGTCCTGGGCCCTGACCCGGGTGCTGCCCCTGCACCGAGCCAAGGAACTGGCCCTGTTGGGCGACACGGTCTCGGCCGAGGAGGCATGGGAGATGGGCCTGCTGAATCGGCTCTGTGAGCGAGAAGAGATCGACGCCGTGGTCAAGGATCTATCGACCCGGCTGGCCTCGCTTCCCCCCAGAACGGTCGCCTTCATCAAGGAGAACCTCAACCGGGCTCACGAGAGGTCAATCGATCAGAATCTGGACGCGGAGTCGGCCACTCAATCCCTTGTGTTCACGAGCGAGGACACCCGCGAGGCCATCACATCGTGGGTCGAGAAAAGGGAGCCGCGCTACACCGGCCGGTAGCCCCGCCGTTTTTGTCTCACGCCGTCGCTAGGTTTCTGTGCACGCGCATCCCAGGACCGGGATGGAGGTCGACCGGTGCTGGCAAAAACGGAATCCGTAGCCCTGATTGGCACGGAGGCACACCTCGTCGACGTCGAAATTGACGTCGGTCAGGGGCTTCCAAACTTCTCGATAGTGGGGCTTCCTGCCGCGTCCGTCCGTGAGGCGACCCATCGGACTCGCTCGGCCATTCAGTCTTCGAACGAGCACTGGCCGATGCGCCGGATAGTTGCGAATCTCGCCCCGGGGGCCCTCCGAAAGGAGGGAACCCATTTCGATCTGGCACTGGCGATGGGCGTACTGACCGCCACGGATGTCGTGAACAAGGAACATCTGAACGGTTGGGTGTTAACCGGCGAGCTTTCGTTGGGCGGATCAGTTCGCCCCGTGAGGGGCGTGCTCGCAGCAGCCATATCGTGTCGCAAGGCAGGTCGTCGCGGAATCATCTGTCCGAGAGCGAACGCGGACGAGGCGGCGCTGGTCGACGGGATCGAGGTTGTTCCCGTATGCACGCTTGCCGAATGCCGAGAATTCGCAAACGGAAACTGGCAGCCCGACTGGACTCCCTCGCCGCCGCCTCCTCCGGCTCCCGATCCGCTCGACATGCTCGACGTAAGAGGCCAAGGCGGAGCGAAATGCGCCATCGAGCTCGCTGCTGCGGGTGGCCACAATGTGCTTGCCTTTGGGACTGAAACTCCTGTATAGTCACAAGCGTGTAATTTCCCGCCTACTACGGGAGGGTCAGTGGCTACCAAGCTGAAACCGTCGCCACGAGCGGCCGCCGTCTACTGCCGCATTTCGCAGGATGGCGAGGGGTCTCGGCTGGGCGTAAAACGCCAGGAACGGGACTGCAAGGAGCTGGCCGAACGCAGAGGCTGGCCGATAGCGGCCGTCTTTATCGACAACGATGTGAGCGCTTACAGCGGCAAAAGGCGGCCCCAGTACCAGGCCATGCTTGAGTCCATCGAGCGGGACGAGATCGATGCCGTAGTCGTGTGGCATCTAGACCGACTCACACGACGACCCGTCGAACTGGAGGACTTCTTCGAGGTCTGCGATCGATCCGGGCTCAAACACATGGCCTGCGTCTCGGGTGATATCGACCTGTCGACCCACGATGGCCAGTTCCACGCTCGGATCCTCGCTGCCGTCGCACGGAAGGAATCGGACGATAAGAGCCGGAGGATCAGGCGGAAACATCGTGAGCTCGCTGAGGCGGGGATGCATCCAGGGACCTGGTCGATGATGGGCTATCGGTATGACTTCGAGAAGAAGTCCTTGCACGTGGTGGCAGAGGAAGCCGCGGTTGTGGGGCGCATCTTCGAGATGTACGCCTCGGGCAGCGGGTTGCGCGAAATCGCAAAGTGGCTCCAGGCCAGCGGTTTCGTCGGGAAGAGAGGTCGCAAGCGGTGGACCAACGGCGCGGTGACCCGCATTCTCGATAATCCGACATACGCGGGACTGCGTCACTACGACGGCGAGTACAACACCCTCTCGAACGCGGAGCCCGTGATCTCGACTGAGCTTTGGAAGGAGGTTCGCCAGCTGCGGCTGGCACAGACTTCTCCTGCCAAACGAAGAGAAGGCAAAGGTACGACGCTCCTCTCTGGCCTGATGTTCTGCTCGTGCGGCGAACCGATGTGGCGTGACACGTACAAGAGTCGTGACGAGCGGAGCTACTACGTTTGCCGACGAGCCGCTCGAAAGCGCTGGGGCGATTGCCGGGCTGGAGGCGTCTCTGCACGGCGTGCCGAGCGTGTCATAACTCAGGAGTTCCTCGAACTAGTCCACGCGCCTTACGCGCAGTGGGTGCAAGGGAGCACGAAGCAGGACCTAGTAGGGGACTTGGCTCCGCGCGCCCAGGACGACGTCGAACAGAAGCTCGCGCGGCTGGAGACGCAGATGGAGCGTTTGATTGAGCTTTCGCTATCCGAGACCGGTCCCTTGGCGGCGAAGAAGTTTGAGCAGAAGGCTCAGGAGCTTGAGCGAGAGCGCGAGCAGCTGCAAGCCCAGATGGGGGAGCGGGCCGTCGCCGGTGTAGCGGAGCGTCGCCGCACCGAGGACATCGCTGCTCTGCGTCGCCGGTTGAGCGACCTTCCGCGTATCTGGGGCGAAGCAACTGGGTCAGAGCGCAATCAGATGTTGCGCCTGGCGATAGAGCGGGTTGAAGTCACGGGCGAAGGTCGTCCCAAGAAGCTGAAGATCTCCTGGGCTGACTGGCTCCAGTAGTCGCGCAGCCCGACGGCTCGCCTCACGCTGAGCGGCGCTTTTTCTTGGTTCCCTGCTCGATGTTTCTTGTCGCTGAAGGCGGGTGGACCAGATCCTCATCAAGTA
This sequence comes from Actinomycetota bacterium, assembly GCA_030862065.1. Taxonomy (GTDB): domain Bacteria; phylum Actinomycetota; class CADDZG01; order CADDZG01; family WHSQ01; genus JALZEK01. Next base: position 8,771 of record JALZEK010000123.1, read on the forward strand.
GACCGGCGCGCTCGGCAATGTCCACAGCCATGGCAACAAGCCGTTCCAGCGGATCCACCGGGCGTCGTGGTCCTTGCGCCCGAGGGTTCGTAAGATTTCGCTTCGCTGTAGCCATCAAGCCACCTCCTGGGTCCAGTCGCCGGTCGACCCGGACCGCGAGCGGGGCCTTAGGACCAGCCAGCAAGGGGAGCGACAGCTCTCTCGCAGAGACGCGAGTACCGGACCGCAGGGAGGAACGGAGCGCCCTTGCGGGGTGGGCCGGCTCTGCTATGTGAAAGAGAGAGCGGCGGCTGGGGAGGTGGCGGTGAGGCAATGCGTCACGGACCCGTGTAGGGCCACGGGTCCCGGAGAATGACAGCGTGAAGCACAGACCGATGCTGGTAACGAGCGGACCCCCCCGCCCAGACAACGACAGGTACGCGTTCGAAGTTAAGTGGGACGGCTTCCGCGCCTTGGTCGAAGCAGAACCGAGCGGCATCAAGATCTGGAGCCGCAACGGGCACGACATGACGTCGCGGTACCCCGAGCTGCAAGGAATGGCAGCAGCGGTGACGAGTCCGGTCGTTCTTGACGGTGAGATCGTGTGTCTCGATGAGGATGGCAATCCCGACTTCGCCGCGCTGTGGTTCCGTAGCCGCGGTTCGAGCATCCAATCGGTCTGCTTCATGGCGTTCGATGTGCTCGAGGTCGGAGGACGGGACCTGACAGGCGAGCCATACCGCGAGCGCCGCCGCATCCTCGAGGATCTAGAGCTCAACGGCCCTTATTGGTGCACACCGGTGGGCCATATCGGCGAAGGCGCCGCTCTGTTCGCTGCCACTAGGGAGATGGGTCTCGAAGGCGTGGTCGCAAAACGGCTTGACTCTCGCTATCGGCCAGGTCGGCGATCGAGGTCATGGACGAAGACGAAGCACTTCCAGACCCGCAACTTCGCGCTGCTCGGCTGGTTGCCTGCTGAGGAATGGAGACAGGACCGTGGCTGCGTGGTCCTGGGGCTGCGTTCTGAACGGGGGATCGCGATGGCCGGTGTCGTCGAGTCCGGCTACGGCCACGATCTCGTAGAGCATTACCGGCGCTCACGCGAGCTGATGTCCGGGCGTTGCAACAGCCCGGTGGTATCTGGCAAGGCAACGAGCCGATCGTGGGCGAGGTGAAGTATCTCGAATGGAGTCCCGCCGGTGGTCTCCGCCACGCGACCATCGTCGGCACGACGCTCCTCGGGTGAATGAAGCGTGCAGGAAGCAGCCTTTATCGTTTCGTCGATCTGGTCGCCCTTACCTACCACGAGGCGCGCAACGTGCGTCATCTGGTCCGTGAAGGCCTACTTGAACCAGAGCGGTACTCGACACTGATGTCTCTTCCGACGAACAAGTTCAAGGCGTGGAAGGACCTGAGTGCGCTCCGTGAAGAAGCTTCGGTGCAGGGAGATGTCCAGAGCGCGCTGAGAGTCTTTAGCGATCGATTCGATATCACGCTCGCCGAACTGGAAATCCTCTACAAGCATGAGGGATGGCGGAACGCGCAGATAGGTGGAAATGCGTGGGCTCGTATCGCCGCTGCGGTAAATGATTTGGCGACAGCATTGGGCTCTGGTGATTCCGCCGCGGCGTCGTCTCTTTTCGTCCAGATTCTCGAGATGCGACACAACACAGGGGTGATTGAGGAAAAGCTCGACCTCCTCGAGAAGACATAGAGTTAGAGTGCTTTCGCGCAGACCATAGACGTTCTCGCCTTCGTGGGGTCGAGTTGGTGGGCTCCTCAAGCGCCATCCGAGAGGAACAACGCAGCACCAACCTCGATGAGGTGCCCCGCGCACGGGATGCAGTTTGATAAGAACTCTCCATCGACGTCTCGGTCTATGTGCAGCCTGTCGCAGCGGCCGCAGATTCCGGCAGCCGGCGTCGGACATTCGCCGTGCCGGAACGACTCAAGCCACAACCGGAGGTCACCGGAGGAATGGAGGAGTTGCGTCCTGCCGTCCCTGACGTCGTCGATCGCGACAATGTAGTCGTCGTCGCCGACTTTGCGGACCTGGACGATGCGGCCCAGTGGTCGCTTGTCGAGGTAGGTTGCGATGATCCTGACTCCGCGCTGGTTCATGGGCTCGCACCTCCCGTTGCTCGGCGTTGGTGGAGGTACGGGGAGCACCGCCGGTAGCGGCGACATCAAGGGGACCCGCAGGGCGCCGAGGAACAGGAGCGAAGCGGGTACCACAGGCGTCTTGAGGTTGGAGCGGGCGGTGCTATGTGCCGGGGGTCGCCTACGCCGAGCAGGAGGCGCGCGTGGGCAGCGCTCTGGCTGAAGGCGGGTTACATGGCAGGACGGGTCGATTCCCTGAATCCAGGGAGGTAGGACTGAGCGTGCCTGAGTGCATCTGTAATTGACGGTTACGCTCGGCTCGCGGCGGCCTGAGAGAAGGAGGTTGTCGATGGGGCGAAGGGCGTTTACGAGGGTCGCGGAGCGCGTAGCCGTGCGACGCGAAGGATCACGCAACTACCTTGTGGGGTTGCCGAGTGAAGTTGATGAAACACCGCTCGGCAGGTACCTGCTTAAAGAATGGCTCCCCATGATCCAAACAGAAGTGGAGCCCACCACCTTCAGCCAGCTGGAAAGCAATGTCCGCCTCTACATCAATCCCCGTCTTGGTCATATGCAGGTATCCGCTATCGATCGAGAGACGCTTAGGGGGCTGTACCACGATCTGCTCCGGACGTCGAAAACCGGGAGGGCGGGACTTCTCAGCAAGAGAAGCGTCATCGGGATCCACGCGACGCTGAGTTGGGCCTTTCAGACGCTGCTCGAGTCGCGCCGCATCCCTTACAACCCTGCCTGGGGCATCCGACCAAAGCTCAAGAAATCCGAACGCTACGAACCTCGGATCTGGTCTCCAGAACAACTGCTCGTGTTCTTAGAGTCTGTCAAGTCTGATGAGTATCTCGCGTTATGGAGTGTTTTAGCTCTGACGGGTGTGCGGCGCGGCGAAGCTCTCGGCCTGCAATGGGGCGACTTCTCGTCGGATTGGAAATTCGTTGCCATCCGCCGCGCCTACAGTCAAGCTGGCACGTCGACGTATATCACCGTTCCGAAAGCGGTGGCTGGCCGGCGGATCGACCTGCTTCCTGAAACATCAGCCGCTTTGAGGAAGTACCGCCGCAAGCAGCAGAGGCGCGGCACGTCCCACGGTCTCAAGCCTCTGAGCGCTCAGCAGTTTGTGTTTAAGCGGCTAAGCGGTGATCTTCCACGACCTGCCTGGACGAGCAAGAGATTCAAGCACCTAAGTAGAGAAGCAGAGCTTCCTGATATTCGGCTGCATGACCTTCGCCACACCCACGCCAGTCATCTTCTCGAAGCGGGGGCTCCCCTAAAGGCAGTCCAGGAGCGTCTCGGCCACGCGGACCCGGTTTTCACGATTGACACATACGTCCACATGATGCCGACCATTCAGGCCGAAGCCGTGAAGTCGCTTCGTAAGCTGTACCGGGCGGTCGAAGCCACTTAAGACAGCGGAGTCTGGGTCCTGGGCCTCGAACTAGACGATCGAGCGAGAGCCCCTAGGAAGTGGCAATCTCGATATGTGGGCTACGGCTACGACGCGATCTGTAAGAGCTGCGAGACGAAGTTCCCGGTTAGCGAAAGGTCCGGAATGATCGCCATGCCGTTTCACTGCGACGGCTGCGGCAAGGAGTGGTGGTGGGATTCGGACCGGGGGGACCTATGGGCGAAGAGCCTGAGCCCCGCCGTGCGAATTTGGAGGGACGTTCAGGGTCGATGCCAAGCCCCGTTGTCCCAGCTGTGGTTCGTTGGAATTCGAGAAGGACCCGGAGGGTCTGTCGATGATCTACGACTGATGCCGGTCAAGCGCTGTTCCACGTGTGAACGGATGAAGGGTCTCCACGAGTTTGATCGCAGCGACGTGAGCAAAGACGGACGACCATCGCGCTGCAAGGGCTGTCGCGCTGAAGACGCCCGGCTTTATGCCGCGCGGAGACGATGGGCCGAGACGGCAGCCGAGGCGAGGGGCGCGGCCCTCGCTCGCCAAGGGGTGGACCTTGGGTCTTAAGCGCTTCGTGGCGGTGCTTATGTTCGTCGGCTTTCTTGTCACTCCGCAACCCGTAGCTCTCGGCTGGGCCAACGGGACGGGAGGCTGCAACTCTTTCGGAACGCACGACTGGATCCTGAAGAAGGCGATCAAGGCCGCGGGCTCGGAAGCCTCCTGGGTGCGCACCCGCG
>JALZEK010000097.1 GCA_030862065.1 Actinomycetota bacterium
GTCGGCGCGCGCCTTCAGGGCGGCGCCGACGCCTTGCTGCTCGAGAAGAGGCGGGTAGATGCCGCGGGCAAGATCGGTGAGCGTTGACAACGCCCCTTGGGCCTGGTTTTTGAGCTGGGCCAACAACGTGGAGGCCCTGTCGGGTCGTTTGGTTGCCGTGGTCCTGGCCAAATTGAGTTTGACCGCTAGGGCAACGAGGTGCTGCTGGGCGCCGTCATGGATGTCCCGCTCCAAGCGACGGCGCTCCTTGTCCTGGGCGGCCACGATGCGCTGACGGGACAGCCGGATCTCGTGGGCCTGGTCGGTGATGCGTTGGAGGTGGGCTTCCAGCTCGGCGGTAAGCCGCGCGTTTTTAAGCACAACGCCGGCCTGGCTGGCGAGGTCGTCCAAGAGCTTTTTGTCGGGCGGTCGTGGTTGCTCTCCTCTTTTTTTGGTGAGCGAAAGGGCACCGAGAAGTTCCCCGCCGTGCACCACGTCCGCGCTCAGGTCTACCCGGTTGAGTTCGGGCGACGCCCCGGGGCGATCGATCTTTACCGGCTCGAGGTCGTCCGTGTGGGGGTGAGATGCCGCGGGAACAAAAGCATCGTCGATCAGCAGCCAAACGTGGGCCGACGCGGCTCCGGTGGCCTCTGCGATGGTCTTGGCCATTGCGGGGGCAACCTCGCGGGTCTCGTAGGAGCTCGCGACCTCGTCGGTGAAGCGCGAAATGGCTTCGTAAGGCGTGGCCCGGCGTCCGTAGACCACGCGGTTGGCGATCTTTTGCACTCGGTCTTTGACCGGCGAGAAGGCGATCGCCACGACCGCGGTTGCGGCAATGGACAGCGCCACGTTGGGCTCATCCGACGAACCCAACGCGGTGCCGACGCCGACCACGATGGCGACGTAGACGGCCGTGATGAAGGCCGCCAGGACACCGAAGACGATGGTCTTGTTGATGACCACGTCGATGTCGTAGAGGCGGTATCTCAGGATGGCGATGCCGGCCGCCACCGGAACCGCCCCCAGGGGAAGAGCGAGCATCCCCCAGTTCTCGGTGGCCACCGCCACGGCCATCGACAGGACGAGGACGAGCCCGGCCGCGGCGAGCCATTTCAGCTGCTGACGTTCCTCTGCGCGCGACCGCCGCCAGCGAAGAACGATCGATATCACCGAGAGAACAAGACTGAGCAGTGTCAGCAGCCACCCGATGCCCCCGGCGGCCTCGGCGGCCTCCCCGGCGGCGCCGGAGATCCCAAAGGGGTTTTCGGCAAACGGCAAGTCCTCCATGGGACCCGGCGCGAGGGCCAGCCCGAGGAACAGGATCACGAGGGCCGCGTTGGTGCCCCACAGGACGGGTCTCCACCTCGGGCTCAGGACCATGCCGCTGGGGAAGAGCTGCAGCGTGTACGTAAGCGCAAGAAAGAAGAAGATTGAACCCGTCAAGTTGCTAATCCATGCGGCAACCAGCCCCCCGGGGAGAACACCCGGGTCGTGCAGAAGCGTGTACCGAGCGTACGAATCGCCCAGACCGCTTATGGCGATGGCCAGAGCGGCCGTGCCCATGATCCAACCGATGGGGTTCTCCGGGCGGCGGGAAGCGACGAGACCCCCCACCAGCGCGAAGGGCACCATGGCGAGCGGGAAGAAGATCCAATCGGCCCCTGGATCCGCTCCGGGGTCTCTGGACACAACCAGCAACCCCAGCAGCATGAAAAAGAAAGCGCCGGCCGAAATGGCCCAGGCAAGCCTGCGAGTCGATTGCTTGCTCACGGCTCCCCCCTCGGAAAAGAGACGGATCCCATCTCGGTTGTCCCCTCGGGGCCAGGCCTTGACATGGATCAATTATCAGAGTCTTGGCGAGCGGTTTACAGGGGGTCTCCCCCACTCAACGTGAGGGGGGCACGACCGGCGGGAGTGGGGTTAACCCCACTAAAAAAGGAAGGGGGCCGCGGACGTGATCCGCGGCCCCCTCCGGACTCGAAAGTGGCCCTTCTTACTGAGCCTGGATCGGAGCGATCATCCCCAGTGCGGCGTGCGGTTGGTTGTTGTTCGCCTTCGATTGGATGAAGCACAGCGCGACGTAGTAGCCGCCCGCTTTCAGTGTGGCGGTCCCCGTGCCGGTCTCCCCCGGCTTCACGGGTTGTATTCCGCCTTGGACCTCCTTCGCCCACGGCGGGGGCGGGCCCTGCAAGCCTTCCTTCTCGATGTAGGCCTGGACGTCCTCGACGGTCTTGCCCTCGTCGAGCTGGGCGAGGGCCAGCATGTGGGGCTCCTTGCCGGTGTTCTCCATCGTGAACTCGACCTCTCCTGCGGGCACGGTCGAGGGTCCCTGGAAGGCGAAGTCGACCGCGGTGAAAGCCACGGTTCCGTCTCCCGCCGCGCCGTCTTCACCTCCGTCTCCGTCGCCTCCGTCGGTGGCCTCGGTGCCCTGGTCTCCTCCTGCGTCGGTATCCCCGTTGTCATCACCACAAGCCGCGAGGGCAAGCAGTGCGACCAAGATGAGTGCCACGAAACGCCAATTTTTTGAAATCAACTTTCTCCCTTCCTTTTGCTCGATCCGGTTAATCCGGACCCGGCACAGCGGCCCATTATGGGGGATGCGTGCGGGGGCGCGGTAGGGGGTTGGCTCTACTTTGTGCCGGGTAGCTACACGAAACCTCTAAAAACTATCCTTCAGGAAAGTAAGCACCGCCATCACCCGCCTGTGGACGCTCTTTTCCTCAGACAATCCGAGTTTGTGAAAAAGCGAATTGATGTGCTTTTCGATCGCTCGCTCCGTTAGGACGAGCGCGTCGGCGATCCCGGCGTTGTTCTTACCCTGAGCCATTTGCTCCAGGACTTCGCGCTCTCGTTCGGTGAGCCGGGTCAGTGGTGAATCGGCGAGGCGTCTCTTTCGAGATATCAGCCCCTCGACCACTTTCGGGTCAAGCACGGAACCGCCGCGGGAAACCTCATGCAGCGCGCGGACCAGTTCCTCGACGTCTCCCACCCGTTCTTTGAGCAGATATCCGAGGCCCTCGGCTCCGTCCTTGAGCAGTTCGTACGCGTACTCCTCCTCGGAGTACTGGGACAGAACCACGACACCGGTGTCCGGAAACTCGGAGCGGATCAGACGCGCCGCCTCGATTCCCTCGTTCGTATGCGACGGAGGCATACGAATGTCGGTAAGAACGGCCTCCGGCCGGTGATCACGAACCGCCTGCATGAGCCCATCCCGATCCGAGACGACGTCGACGAGATCGACCTCATCGATCTCCTTCAATAGCGCAGACGTTCCCTCACGTACGAGATAGTTATCCTCGGCGAAGACGACTCGTACGTTCATCAGTGCGGAAGGTGCCAACGCCGGGGGGCGATCAAATCATCGGCCGCCTCCGGGCCCCACGATCCCGCCGAATAGGTGTGGAGCGAGGGAGGCTGGTCGAGGACGTCCTCGACGAGCTCCCAGGTCCTCTCGATGCCGTCGCCTCTCGTAAACAGGGTCCGATCTCCGATCAGCGCGTCGTGTATCAACCTTTCGTAAGCCTCGATCATCTCCGAACCGAACGACCCCTCGTACCTGAACACCATGCTGGCCGGGGCGAGCTCAACTCGGGGCCCCGGGATCTTGGCCAAGAAGGTCACCGATATGCCCTCCTCGGGGCCGAGTTCCAGGGTGAGATGATCCTGGTCGAATTGCGCCCCCGGAGCTTCTTTGAACATTTGCTTCGGCGGCTCCCTGAAGGCGAGCGTCACCGAGGATCGGTTTTCCTTTAATCGCTTTCCAGTCCTCAGATAGAACGGTACTCCCGCCCATCGCCAGTTATCGACCATCACTCTTGATGCAACGAACGTCTCCGTCTCCGAATCCGGAGCGACGTTGGGTTCCTTGCGATACCCCTCGTATTGACCTCTCACCGTGTCGTCGCGGTCGAGCGGCGTGATCGACTCAAACAACTTCCTGGCTTCGTCCGCCAGAGGTCGCGGCTCGAAGGACGTCGGGGGCTCCATCGCCACAAAGGCGAGAACCTGCAGGAGATGTGTCACCAGCATGTCTCGGAGCGCTCCGGTCCCCTCGTAGAAGGGGCCCCTACGACCGATGCCGATCTCCTCGCTGAGGTCGATCTGCACATGATCGATGTGGTGACGGTTCCAGGCGGGCTCGAACATTCCGTTGGCAAATCGGAGGGCAAGGATGTTCTGGACCGTTTCCTTGCCCAAGAAGTGATCGATTCTGAAGACCTGTGACTCGTCGAGAACGTCGTGAACGAGCAAGGACAACTCGCGGAAGGTCTCCAGGTTCCGGCCAAAAGGTTTCTCGAAGATCACCTTTGCCCGTTGCGAAAGATCCGTCTTACCGAGTCCCTCTGCGATCGTTTTGAAGGCCGGCGGCGGAACCGACAGATAGAACAACCGCTGCGGCTCACCTCCGATCTTGTCCTCGGCCTCGTAGACGGCTCGTTCCACCGGTTCGGTTGAATCCGGGATGAAATCATGGGACACGTAGCTCAGACGAGTTAAGAAATCGTCCCACTCGGGACCTTTCGGGGGGCGCCGGCCGTACTCGTTGAGCGACTCCTCGGCAAAATTCTTGAATTCATCATCGGTCATCTCGCGGCGTGAGTTGCCGACGACCAGGTAATTACGAGGCATCAGGCCCTCTGCATGGAGATGAAAAAGGCCGGGCAAAAGCTTTCGTCTGGAGAGGTCGCCGTTGGCCCCGAAGATGACGATCACGTGGTCGGGGGGGCGAAGATCAATCTTCATAGAGCCCAATCATGTCGCACTCTCCGTCCGAATATCATCTTTGTGACATCGCGCTACGAGAGGACGGATCAATGGCCCACTCACGGCGACCCGATCCCTTCGGCGCCGCAAGGGAAATGGAAACCTCATCTGGGGACGTCCAGATCTTCTCTCTCGAGGCAGTGGAAGGCCTTACCGCCGCGGGTCTGTCCAAACTACCGGTCACGATCAGGATTCTGCTGGAAAACCTCCTCCGCACCGCAGGAACGAAGTTCGCAACCGAAGAAGACGTCCGGTCGCTTGCCGGTTGGGCTCCGGAGCAATCGGAGAGGCGCGAGTTTCCCTACTCTCCGGCCCGGGTGATACTTCAGGACTTCACCGGGGTCCCTGCGGTGGTGGATCTCGCGGCCATGAGATCGGCCATCGCCCGGGCCGGAGGAAACCCAAGGCGGGTCGATCCATTGGTGCCGGTAGACCTCGTCATCGATCATTCGGTCCAGGTCGACGCGTTCGGCTCGGGGTCCGCCTTCAAAGTCAACGTCGACCGCGAGTACGAACGTAATCACGAACGCTATTCGTTGCTTCGTTGGGCTCAGCAAAGTTTTGGGGATTTTCGTGTCGTGCCTCCCGGCATGGGGATCGTCCACCAGGTGAACCTGGAGTACCTCGCGTCGGTGGTGAGGATCCTCGAGGAGGACGGCTCGCGACTCGCCCTGCCCGACACCCTCGTCGGTACGGACTCACACACGACGATGATCAACGGGCTGGGCGTGCTCGGGTGGGGGGTGGGTGGCATCGAGGCCGAGGCGGCTCTGTTGGGGCAGCCGATGCCTCTCGCGACTCCGATCGTGGTCGGATTCAGGATGTCGGGCGACCTCAAGCTGGGCGTGACGGCCACCGACCTCGTCTTGACGATCACGGAAATTCTTCGCCGTCACGGGGTCGTCGGCAAGTTCATCGAGTTCTACGGAGAGGGCCTATCCAATCTCACGGTCGCAGACAGGGCGACGATCTCGAACATGTGTCCCGAGTACGGGGCAACCGCGGCGCTCTTTCCCGTTGATGAGCAATCCCTGCGATACCTGCAGCTCACCGGTCGACCCTCCGATCAGATCGATCTCGTCGAGCGCTACACGAAGGAGCAGGGCATTTTTCGCACCGATGAGATCGAGGATCCCAACTTCTCGGAAGGTCTGGACCTCGATCTCTCCACGGTCGAGCCCAGCCTCGCCGGTCCCCGCCGTCCTCAAGACAGAGTCGCGTTGAGCGATGCCTGGTCGAGTTTCAGCGATGTGTACGGAGAGGGAAAAAGCGTCGAGGTTCCCGGCGAGGGGTCGGGATTCGAGCTCAGAGACGGCTCCGTGGTAATAGCGGCCATCACCAGCTGCACCAACACCTCAAACCCGTCCGTCATGCTCGGTGCGGCGCTTCTCGCCAAGAACGCCGTCGAGCGGGGCCTGACCTCCAAGCCCTGGGTCAAGACTTCGATGGCTCCCGGGAGCCGCGTCGTCACCAAGTACCTCGAGGGTGCCGACCTGATCCCCTATCTGGAGAAGTTGGGCTTCCACGTCGTCGGATATGGATGCACGACGTGCATTGGGAATTCTGGTCCGCTCCCGGAAGAGATCTCACAAGCGGTCGACGACAACGACCTCGCCGTAGTGTCGGTGCTCTCTGGGAATCGCAATTTCGAGGGGCGCATCCACCCGCAGGTCAAGGCCAGCTACCTCGCCTCGCCTCCTCTCGTGGTTGCGTACGCGCTGGCCGGAACCGTGGATATCGATCTCACCTCGGATCCCCTTGGCACCGACGAAGCCGGCAGTGACGTGTACCTGGCGGATATCTGGCCGACCGCGGAGGCGATAACCGGGGCCATGGAATCTGTTCGGTCTGATCTTTTTCACGAGGAGTACGCCAAGATCTTCGAGGGTGAGGAGAATTGGGCGAGACTGCCCACCCCCGAAGGTGACCTCTACGAATGGGATCCCGCGTCCACGTACGTGAGGGAACCTCCATTCTTCCAGGACCTGGCCGCAGATCCCGATGCTCGCTCGGATATCAAGGGAGCCCGAGTATTGGTGATGGTGGAGGACTCGGTGACGACGGATCACATATCTCCGGCCGGATCTATCGCCCTGAAGTCTCCCGCCGGCAGGTACCTCACCGACAAGGGGGTAGGGCCGCGGGATTTCAATAGCTACGGATCTCGGAGGGGCAACCACGAGGTCATGGTGCGCGGTACCTTCGCCAACATTCGGCTTCGCAACCTCCTCGCCGGCAAAGAGGGTGGATGGACGACCTATTTCCCCACCCGAGAGGAGACGACGATCTTCGACGCGGCCGAGCGATACGCCGCGGACGGGACGCCCCTTCTGATTCTTGCGGGGAAGGAGTACGGATCGGGTAGCTCGCGCGACTGGGCGGCCAAGGGGCCGCTCCTTCTCGGCGTCAAAGCCGTCATCGCCGAAAGCTACGAGCGAATACATCGGAGCAACCTCGTTGGAATGGGGATTCTCCCTCTCCAATTCAAACAGGACGAAAACGCAAAGTCGCTCGGCCTCACCGGAGAGGAGACCTACGATGTGGTGGTGCCGGCCGATGGGTTATCGGCGGGTTGCGAGATCGAAATCGGGGCGCGGGGTAAAGGCGAGAACAAGCGCTTCACCGTGAAGTGCCGCATCGACTCTCAGGTCGAACTCGACTACTACGGAAACGACGGAGTACTACAAATGGTCCTGCGGAGGATGCTTCAGGAGTCCTGACGCTTAGCGCTTGGAGTACTGAGGTGCCTTCCTCGCCTTCTTGAGCCCGTACTTCCGCCGCTCCTTCTCGCGAGCATCGCGAGTGAGAAGCCCTGCTTTCTTCAGAGTCGTGCGAAGCTCGGGATCCATTTCCGCGAGTGCCTTGGCGAGTGCTTGGCGCAGGGCACCGGCTTGACCGCTGACCCCGCCACCGGTCACCTTCGCCACGACGTCATACTGGCCCTCGAGTCGCGCAATGCGCAACGGCTCTGAGGCAAGCATCCGGTGCATCGTGCTGGCGAAGTACTCCTCGAGTGGACGATTGTTGATCTCCCAGCGGCCCGATCCCGGTCGGATCTGGGCGCGGCATACGGATTCCTTGCGCCGTCCGGTTGCGGCGACCAGCGTCTCCGCGTCAGCCACTCGTTACCTCCTCGATGGTGTGGGCTTGCTCGGGACTATGCGGAGCGGCGACCTCTGTCACATCGAACCCCTTGGGTGCCTGAGCGCCGTGCGGATGATCTGGACCGGCGTAGACATGAAGCTTTTTGACCATTGACCGCCCGAGTTTGTTGGCGGGAAGCATTCCTCTCACGGCCCGTTCAACTGCCTTTTCGGGTTGATTGACCATCACCTTCGAATAGGGAACTGATTTCAGCCCACCCGGATAACCGGAGTGCGCAAAGATTTCCTTCTGAGTCAGTTTGTCGCCGGTCAAAACAACTTTGGAGGCGTTGACAATCACGACGTGGTCTCCGACATCGAGGTGAGGAACGTAGTTCGGTTTGTGCTTCCCGCGCAGGAGCTTCGCGACCTCCGACGCCAAGCGACCGAGAACGGCGCCGTTGGCATCGATGAGCCACCAATCGCGCGCCACCTCATTTGGTTTTGTCGAATGGGTCTTCATGACTTACTCCTGCCGCCAAAGCGGAAGCGAGGGATCAGGACGCAGGATAGCCCCAGGGTTAAAAGGGGTCAAACGGACGGCTCCATCCCTCGTCGTATTCCACCGCGATCAAGCAAAGCCCATGAGCCGGCGCGACCGGACCTGCGGCAGCTCTGTCCTTAGACTCCATGATCGAGATCATGTCCGCGGGAGACGTTCGCCCCATACCCACCGAGACGAGGGTTCCCGCCAGCGTGCGAACCATCTGCTGAATGAACGAGTTGGCCCGAGCGCGGACGCGTATCAAACTGCCCTCCTGCTCGACGTTTAACTGGATGAGAGTTCGAACGGCACCTGCACCTTCGTCGGTTGCTCGACCAAAGGATGAGAAATCGTGTTCTCCCAGCAGTTGTCCGGCAGCTTCGTTCATCGCGGGAACGTTCAACTCCTGGGGGACTCTCCACGTCGTGGCGTCGAGAAATGGATCCGCCACCTCGGATATGAGAATCGCATACACATAAGCCCTGGAGATTGCGCTGTAGCGAGCATGCCACTCGGGCGGGGCCGGCTGACTGCGCCAAATCGAAATGGAGGGTCCACACATCCCGTTAACGGCCTTCTGGATACGGTCGGGATCCGCCTCCTTGGGGAGATCGGGACAGCCGACGACTTGGCCCAGCGCATGAACTCCTGCGTCGGTGCGTCCTGCGCCGAATGTTTGAACCTCCCGGCCAAAGATCGAACGCAGAGCGCCTTCGAGCTCTCCTTGCACGGTGCGGACATCGGGTTGCCGGGCAAATCCTCTGAAGGGACGTCCGTCGTAAGCGAGATCGAGTCTCAGGTTCAGGCTTGGTCTTCCTCGGCCTCGGCCTCTTCGGGTTGGGCCTCCTCCGCAACCTCTTCCGGCTCGGCCTCCTCGGGCAGTTCCTCGAGTACTTCATCGCCGCCGGTATCCGCGGCCCCCGGTGCCGGGACCGCGGCCCGTCTGCGCGCGGGTCGGCGCAGCCTTCTCCGCCTGGGAGCTTCTTCACCGCCGGCGGGAGCAACCGGCGCAGCTTCCCGATCAACGAGTTCGATGATGGCCATCGAAGCACCGTCTCCGTTACGAGTCCCCAGTTTCAACACCCTGGTATAGCCTCCGGGGCGGTCTGAGAATCGAGGCCCGATATCCGCGAATAACTTGTGAACGACATCGCGATCGGCGATCTCGGAGAGAACCTGGCGGCGGTCGTGGACGCTGCCTTGCTTCGCCTTTGTGATCAGACGTTCCGCAAAGGGCCTGAGCATCTTGGCCTTTGCCTCCGTTGTACGGACGCGCTCATGTTCGAAGAGCGACTGCGCCAGATTCCTAAGCATCAGTCGTTGATGAGACGGGCCGGAGCCTAGCGAACGCCCCTTTTTCGGCTGCACCCCTTTAGAACTCCTTCTTTCTGAGGTCGAGTCCGAGTTCGGCCAGCTTCGCCTTGACTTCATCGATCGACTTCTGACCGAAGTTGCGAATCTCGAGCAGGTCGTCCTCCGACTGCTCGGTGAGTTCACCAACCGTGGTGATGCCTTCGCGCTTCAGGCAGTTGTAGGAGCGAACCGTGAGATCGAGATCCTCGATCGGCTGGCCCATCACCCCTGAGGCCTCGTCCTCACCGGGCTCGGGCCCGAGGTCCAAGCCGGGACCTTCGCCCACCCCCGAGAACAGCTGGAACAGGTTCACCAGGGTCGACCCGGCCGCCGAGAGAGAGTTCGAAGGTGACATCGAACCATCGGTTTCGACGTCGAGAATCAATCGGTCGTAGTTGGTCATCTGTTCAACACGGGTCGGCTCCACTTCATAGGTGACCCGCTTGACCGGAGAAAACAGAGCATCGATCGGAATCGTCCCGATGGCCTCTTTCGGAGCGGTGGCCGCAGGAACATACCCCCGTCCCTGCTCGATCCGAAGCTCCATGGATAGATTCGCCGACTTGTTCAGCGAAGCGATGTGGTGGTCGGGGTTCAGAACCTCCACACCCGCCGGCAGCTCAATGTCCCCCGCCTTGACGTCCCCCGGCCCCGAGGCGCGGAGATGAATGGTGGTCGGCTCCTCGTTCTCGCTTCGGATCACCAGTTCCTTGAGATTGAGGACAACATCGGTTACGTCCTCTGTCACCCCCTCGATCGTGGAGAACTCGTGCAGCACCGTGTCGATCTTCACCTGCGTTACAGCGGCGCCCGGGATGGAGGACAGAAGTGTCCTTCTGAGTGAGTTCCCGAGCGTGTAACCAAACCCCGGCTCGAGGGGCTCAATCGTGAACTTGCTGCGTACCTGGGAGATTTCCTCTTCGGAGATCTCAGGTCGCTGGACGATTAGTAGATTCATCAAACTCCTCTCGCTTTAACTGACGGAGTCCTCGGCGGACTCAGCGTGCTGCCTTCCAGAACTACTTCGAGTAGTACTCGACGATTAGTTGCTCCTGCACCGGCACATCGATCTGGTCGCGCTCGGGCGGAGAAACAATCTGAATCTGAAACTCCTTGAGATCTGCCGAAAGCCACAGGGGGATCTCACGCCCCCCCGCATAGGCGGCGTTCTCGACGATTCTTCCCAACTTTTTCGAGCGGCCCCGAACCGCGACCTTGTCGCCCGGCCTGAGCCTGAATGAGGGGATGTTCACCTTTCTGCCGTTCACCTCGAAATGACCGTGGTTCACCAACTGTCGAGCCATCGACCTGTTCATTGCGAGTCCGCCGCGGTAAACGACGTTGTCAAGTCGCAGCTCACACAACCGCATCAGTTCCTCGCCTGTCACGCCCTTTGAAGTGGCAGCCTCCTGGTAGTAGCGGCGGAATTGTTTCTCGAGAATCCCGTAAAAACGCTTGGCTTTTTGTTTTTCCCGAAGCTGGAGGAGGTATTCGCTCTCCCTGACTCGCCCTCGACCGTGTTCTCCCGGAGGCGGTCGCCCCTTCTCGATAGGACACTTCGGCGACTCACAGCGAGTCCCCTTTAGGAAAAGCTTGGTCCGCTCCCGGCGGCAGAGCTTGCAGACCGGTCCCGTATACCTGGCCATCAGACTCTTCGCCTCTTTCTCGGCCGGCATCCGTTATGCGGGACCGGGGTGACGTCGCGTATCCCCACGACCTCCAGACCAGAGGCCTGCAACGACCGTATTGCCGTTTCCCGGCCCGAACCGGGCCCCTTCACGAGCACGTCGACCCTGCGAACGCCGTGCTCCTGAGCGCGGCGAGAAGCCGCCTCCGCGGCGAGCTGAGCGGCGAAAGGAGTCGATTTGCGCGAGCCCTTGAAACCCACGTTTCCGGCGGACGCCCATGAAAGACAATTTCCCTCCGGATCCGTGATGGAGATGATCGTGTTGTTAAACGTCGCCTTTATGTGCGCGACGCCATGAACGACGTTCTTCTTCTCCCTTTTGCGCGGTTTTCTGCCCTTTTTCGGAGTTGCCAAATCAGTTGCCCCTTCTTTACTTCTTCGTCGGGACCTTCTTCTTGCCGGCCACGGTCTTCCTCGGCCCCTTTCGGGTCCGGGCGTTCGTGTGAGTTCGCTGCCCCCTCACCGGTAGACCGCGACGATGGCGCACTCCCTGATAGGACCCGATCTCGACTTTGCGCTTGATGTTCTGGTTGACCTCCCGTCGCAGGTCACCCTCGATCCGATAGTTGTTGCCGATCCAGTCACGGATCCGGATGATCTCTTCATCGGTGAGGTCCCTGACCTTCGTCGAGGCCTCGACCTGAGATGCATCACACGTCTCACCGGCTCGGGCGCGGCCAACCCCAAAGATGTAGGTGAGGGCGACGTCCAGCCTCTTGTCTCTCGGTAGGTCGACACCCGCTATGCGAGCCATTTCCCTCCTAACCCTGACGCTGCTTGTGGCGAGGATTCGAGCAGATCACCATCACGCGGCCTCGCCGACGGATGATCTTGCACTTGTCACAGATCTTTTTGACGCTCGGTTTGACCTTCACTCTTATTTGTAGCGATAAACGACTCGGCCCCGTGTGAGGTCGTAGGGCGAAAGTTCGACCAGAACACGGTCTCCCGGGAGAATCCTGATGTAGTGCATCCGCATCTTTCCCGAGATGTGGGCAAGGACCTGGTGTCCGTTATCGAGTTCGACCTTGAACATGGCGTTGGGAAGGGTCTCCACCACGGAGCCCTCGACCTGAATGCCCTCCTCTTTCGGGGCGGTCTTCTCTTTGTTCTTGGCCATGCTGTTAAACCTTCGTCTCGGGGAACCAGATGCGACCGGTTCGCGAAAAGGCACGCGGGGCGCGCGCCACTAGGGACGAACCGCCTCCACAGGATAACAGGCGTCCCAGAGGCCCGAAAACGACGGCTTGGGGGGATCAGACCCGAGAGGTCAGGATCTCGTGACCGTCCTCGGTGATGGCAACAGTGTGCTCGAAGTGCGCTGAGAGGCTGCCGTCCAGGGTCTCCACCGTCCAGGCGTCCGACAGGACCTTCGTACGCTCGCCGCCGGCGTTGATCATCGGCTCGACGGCCACGGTCATGCCCGACGTGAGTGCCTGCCGCCGCCCCGGCGGCCCGTAGTTAGGAATCTGAGGCTCCTCATGCAGGTCTCGGCCCACTCCGTGACCTACGTACTCCCTAACGATCGAATACCCGGCCGCGGACGCCGTCTCCTCGACCGCGTGCCCCACATCGCCCAACCGACGACCGGGGCGACACTGTTCGATCGCCGCGTCGAGCGAGGCCTTGCCGACCTTCAGCAGTTCCCTCGCCTCCGACGAAGCGTCGCCGACCGGGAAGGTCCACGCCGAGTCCACGTGGAACCCTCGCCAGAACACCCCGACGTCGAGAGAGATGATGTCCCCGTCTTTCAGCTTCGTCGGACCGGGTATGCCGTGGACGATCACCTGGTTCGGAGAAGTGCAGATGGATGCGGGGAAGCCCCGGTAACCCTTGAACGAGGGTTGAGCTCCTGCCCCCACGATCCTGGCCTCCGCTATCCGATCCAGCTCCGCAGTGGTGACGCCTGGAGCAAGGGCCGCCTCGAGTTCCTCCAGGACGCCGACGAGGATCCGGCCCCCCTTGCGCATGATGGCGATCTCCTCATCGGATTTCTTGTAGATCAACAGCGAGCCCCTAGATCGCGGCGACTATGCGATCAAACACTTCGTCCACGGATCCCATTCCGTCGATTTCGCGGAGCGGGCCGGCCTTCTTGTAGTGCTCTTTCAGTGGTTCAGTTTGATCGTGATAGAGAGACAACCGCTCTCTGATCGTCGCCTCGTCCTCGTCGTCGTCCCGGGCCTCGACCGTACCCCCGCACCTATCGCAGATCCAGTCGTCGCTCGGCGGGGAGTCGAGGTGATAGTTCGCTCCGCATTTTGCACAGACCCGACGCCCCGTGAGGCGACGAAGCGAAACCTCCTCCGGCACCTCTATGGCGATAGCGGCGTCGAGTCGAGCACCCCTGGCCTCGAGCCACCTGTCGAGTGCCTCCGCCTGTTTGATGTTTCGGGGAAAGCCGTCGAGCAAAAAACCGTGCTCGGCGTCTCTGGCCCCAAGTCGCTCCAGAACCACCTCTATCGTCAAATCGTCCGGAACAAGTTTCCCGGCCGACACGTATTCCCTGGCTTTTAAGCCCAGAGCGGTCCCGCCGTGAATCGCCCATCTGAAGATGTCACCTGTGGCGATCGAAGGGATGTCGTACTTCTCCGAAATCCGGGAACTTTGAGTTCCCTTTCCCGCTCCCTGCGGGCCGAAGATAATCAGGCGCAATTCCAGGCTCCTACTTGAGGAAGCCTTCGTAGTGCCTCATGGTGAGCTGAGACTCGATCTGCTTCATCGTCTCGAGGGTTACGCCGACCGTGATGAGGATCGAAGTCCCTCCGAACGGTAATTGCTGAATATCCTGCGTCGCCAAGAAAATCGAAGGCATCAACGCGATGGCCGCGATGAACAGTGCCCCGGGGAGCGTGATCCTCGTGAGTATCCGATCGAGATATTCCGCGGTCGCTCGGCCCGGGCGGATTCCAGGAATGAACCCACCGTACTTTTTCATGTTGTCCGCCACGTCCGTGGGATTGAATGAAATCGCAGTATAGAAGTACGTGAAGAAAACGACCATGATGCCAAAGAGCCCCATGTACGTAGCGCTCGCCGGATTGATGAGGTTGTTTTCGATGAAGTTGCGGATTCCCTCACTCTGGATAACGTTCTGCAGCAGCTGGGGTATGTACAGCACGCTCGATGCGAAGATGATCGGAATAACTCCGGCCTGGTTGACCTTGAGCGGGATGTAGGTCGAGCTCCCCCCATACATCCTGCGACCAACGACTCGCTTCGCGTACTGGACGGGAATGCGCCTCTGCCCTTGCTCCATGATGACAATCGCCACAATGATCGCGAGACCGATCAAGCAGATGATTGCGAAGGGAACGAGTCCCTTCTGATCGAGAATCCCCTTGCCCTCACTGGGCAAGGTGGAGACGATGCCGGCAAAGATAAGTATGGACATGCCGTTGCCGATACCCCGCTGGGTAATCAGCTCGCCCAGCCACATGATCAGAGCCGTGCCGGCAGTGAGCGATAAAACGACAATGCCGACTCGAGCCGGCGTGAACTCGGGGATGAAGTCGACCGCCTGGCCTTGCGTGTCCGTGATTGATCCGTTGTGGAACAAGAACGCCAACCCCGTCGACTGCAAAAGTGCCAGCAGAACAGTCAAGTAGCGCGTCCACTGCGTGATCTTCTTGTAACCGGCCTCGCCCTCCTTTGACCAGGCCTCGAGCTTCGGGATCACAACCGTGAGCAGCTGCATGATGATCGACGAAGTGATGTAGGGCATGATCCCGAGCGCGAAGATCGCCATTTGGGTCAGGGCGCCTCCGGAGAAGAGGTTGATGAACTGGAACACTCCCGTGGCGCCCTGGGAGAATCGCTGAGCCTCCTCCACGTCGATTCCCGGAGTGGGGACGTGGGAACCGAGCCTGAAGATCCCGATGATCAGCAGCGTGAACAGGATCTTGTTGCGAAGGTCCGGGACCTTAAACGCGTTTATGAAAGCCCGCAGCAGATTCACGCCGAACTTCCCGAGCGAGCGTTGAGTATCTCCACCGATCCGCCGGCCGATTCAATCTTCGATCGAGCCGAGGAGCTTGCCGCGTGAACCCGGACGGTCACCGCCCGACTGATCTCTCCGGTACCGAGAAGCTTCACCAACTTGTCTCGCTTCCGAACTATTCCGGCTCGGCGGAGATCATCGGGACCGACATCGGTCGCGTCGAGTTCCGCGACATCCGCCACGTTGACCGCCCCATAAACGGTCCTGCGGGGCGGCCTGAAGCCTTTGAGCTTGGGGACCCGACGCGCAAGGGGCATCTGGCCTCCCTCGAAGAAAGCCTTGATCGTTCCGCGAGCACGCGTTCCCTTCGTTCCACGCCCGGCCGTCTTGCCGTGGCCCGAACCCTCGCCTCTTCCGGCTCTCCTTTTCGCTCTCCTGGCACCGTCGGCTGGAGACAGTTCGTGGGGTTTCATCTCTTCAGTTCCTCTACCTCGACGAGGTGCTTCACGGAATCAATCATCCCGCGAATTTCCGGTTTGTCGTCATGCACGACCTCCTGCCCGATTCGCCTGAGTCCGAGAGCGCGAATCGTCCCGCGCTGCTTCGAGCCCTTGTCGACGGCAGATCGAACCTGAGTGACCTTCAGTTTGCTCAAACGGACTCTCCTGCGGTTGTTGTCGAACGGAGTAGATAGGGCGGCGCCACTTCCTCGGGTGATTTACCCCGCTTCCTCGCGATCTCCTCGGGCGTCTTGATACTCTGCAAACCCTTAACCGTCGCGTGCACGATGTTTATCGGGTTCCCCGATCCGAGCGACTTCGAAAGGATGTCACGGATTCCGGCACACTCGACGACCGCGCGAACCGGCCCTCCGGCGATGACCCCCGTTCCCGGAGAAGCCGGTTTGAGTAGCACGACGGCCGCGGAGTCCTCGCCGACGACCTCGTGGATGATTGTGCTCGCGATCATCGGAACCCTGAAGAAGTTGTGCTTGGCCTCCTCGACTCCTTTCTGAATGGCCGCCGGAACCTCTCGGGCCTTGCCGTAACCGACCCCTACCTGGCCGGCACCGTCTCCGACCACGACAAGAGCGGTGAAAGAAAACCGGCGCCCACCTTTAACGACCTTGGCGACGCGATTGATGGATACGACCCTCTCTTCATAGGGGGTCCTGTCGTCGTCGCGAGCGCGACCACCCGTAGGCCTAGCCACAACTGCCTCTATTAGCCATCTCTAAAACTCCAGTCCTCCTTCTCGAGCACCATCTGCCAGAGCGCGCACGCGGCCGTGATACTTGAACCCGCCACGATCAAAAGTGACTCGTGTGACCCCGGCTTTCTTGGCCTTTGAGGCGAGCTCGCGCCCGGCGGCCTTGGCTCTCTCGGTCCTGTCCCCGCCGTTGTTCGTTTGCTGAGTTGAAGCCGCGGCCACAGTTCGGCCCGCGAAATCATCGATCACCTGGGCGTAGACGTGCTGATTAGATCGGTAAACGGTCAGCCGAGGGCGGTCGGGCGTTCCCACGACCTTCTTTCTGACCCTCTTGTGTCTTGTTCTAAGCGCAACAGCCTTTTGCGAAGTAGTCATAACGTCCTATCCAACCGCCTTGGCCGCCTTGCCGGCCTTTCGCCGGACGTGTTCTCCCTCGTAGCGAATGCCCTTTCCTTTGTAGGGCTCCGGCTTACGGATCGCGCGGACCTCGGCCGCGGTCTGACCCACGAGCTCCTTGTCGACGCCCCTAACGACGATCTTCGTCGGAGACGGAACGTCAAACTCGATACCTTTCGGGGCCTTCTTCGTAACGGGGTGCGAGTATCCGACGGCAACCTCAAGGTCGTTGCCTTTTTTTTGTGCTCGATACCCAACTCCTTGGATCTCGAGACTTTTCTCGTAGCCCTGGGTCACGCCCTGGACCATGTTGGCGACAAGGCTTCTTGCCAGTCCGTGAAGAGCTCGGGTCTCGCGTTCGTCGTTGTTGCGGGTGATTCTCAGTTCCCCGTCGCCCTGTTCCACGGAAACGTCCGGAGGAATGACTCTTTGCAATTCTCCTCTGGGCCCGTTGACCGTGATTCGGTCCGCGGTGATGCTCACCGTCACACCCTCCGGCAGCTTTATCGGTGCCTGTCCTACTCGCGACATTTAAAGACCTTCCTCTACCAGACGTAGGCGAGGACTTCGCCGCCGATGCGGGCCCGTCTCGCCTCCCTGTCCGTCATGACCCCTTGCGAGGTCGAAATGATCGCCACTCCAAGACCCCCGAGCACGCGCGGGAGTTCGGTAGCACCCTTGTACACGCGCCGCCCCGGTTTCGAGATTCGGCGAAGTCCAGCGATGGCCGAATCGCGTTCCCCCGAGTAGCGCAACTTGATCATTATCGCGGGATGGTTCCCGTCCTGGACGACATCGTATCGATCCGCGTAACCCTCCTCGACCAGGATGCGGGCAATGTTCTCCTTGATCTTCGAGGCAGGAATGGCAACGGTGTCATGGGTTGCAGTCGTTGCGTTCCTAATTCGGCTAAGCATGTCGGCAATAGGATCGGTCATCGTCATCGGTCGCGACCCTCCATGAAGAACTCCACCCCTACCAACTCGCCTTCGTTATTCCCGGTATCTCTCCGTTGTGAGCCATCTCCCGGAAGCAGAGTCGGCAAAGTCCGAACCTCCGGTAGACCGCCCGAGGCCTGCCGCAGCGCGCACAACGCGTGTACTCGCGGACCTTGAACTTTTGCTTTCTTTCCGCCTTGATCCGCAGGGACTTCTTCGCCATTACGCCTCCACCCTTTGTTGCCCGAACGGGAAGCCGAGCGCCGCAAGCAGCGCCAGACCTTGCTCGTCGTCGTCGGCAGTCGTGACGATGGTGACGTCCATTCCGCGAGTGGCGTCGATATCGTCATAGTCGATCTCGGGAAAGACAAGCTGCTCGGTCAGTCCCAAGCTGTAATTCCCGCGCCCGTCAAAGGAACGGGGATTAAGCCCACGAAAGTCACGGATTCTCGGCAAAACCACCGAGAGCAACCGATCGAGGAAATCCCACATCCGATCGCCGCGCACGGTGGACGATGCTCCGATCGGCATCCCCTGCCGGATCTTGAAGGTAGCGATCGACTTACGCGCTCGCCGAAGCACCGGCTTCTGGCCGGTGATCGTCGTCAGATCCTTCACCGCCCCGTCGAGAAGCTTCGCGTCGCGGGAGGCGTCCCCCACCCCCATATTGACCGTCACCTTGACGGGCCTCGGTACCTGCATGATGTTCTTCAGACCCAGACTCTCCTGGAGTTGCTGCCTGATCTCCTGCCTGTATTGCTGTTTGAGTCGAGGGACGTATCCGTTTGAACGCTTGTCTGCCATTACAGCTCCGTTCCACATTTTCTGCAGATCCGCACCTTCGTTCCCGTGCCGCCTTCGATTCGGAAACCGGCCCGCGTAGGTCCGTCCGTTGGACAAATCAGGGCCACGTTCGAGATATCGATCGGCCCCTCTTTGTGAGCGATCCCACCAACCTGACCCGCGCGACCCTGGGCGGGGCGAACCTTCTCGTGGCGCGTCTGACGGTTAACTGCTTCGATGATCACTTTCCCCTTGCGGGGGATGACCTCAAGGACACGGCCCGTGGCTCCCAGATCCTTTCCCGATATGACGGCAACGTTGTCGCCCTTTTTGATCTTGTAAGACATCTACAACACCTCCGGCGCGAGAGAGATGATCTTCATGAACCTCTTCTCTCTCAGTTCTCTGGCCACCGGCCCAAAAATACGAGTGCCGCGTGGTTGCATTTGGTTGTCCACGATGACAACCGCATTGTCATCAAATTTGATGTAGGAACCGTCCATCCTTCGACGTTCCTTTGCCGTACGCACTACTACAGCCTTAACGACATCCGACTTCTTGACGGCACCGCCGGGAATAGCATCCTTCACGGTGCACACAACCACGTCGCCGATGCCGGCGTACCGACGTCGCGAGCCGCCGAGGACTTTGATCACCAGGACGTTTCTCGCCCCCGTGTTGTCGGCAACCCGGCATCTGCTCTCTTGCTGTATCACTGCGCCTTTTCCACAATCTCAACTATCCGCCAACGCTTCGTCTTGGAGAGTGGGCGCGTCTCGGCTATTCGGACCATGTCTCCAACGCCCGCCTCATTCGCTTCGTCGTGGGCCTTTAGCCGTTTAGTGCGGCGCACGATCTTTCCGTAGGTCGCATGGGCCGCGGCCTCCCTGACCTCCACGACGGCAGTCTTGTCCATACCGTCCGAGACCACGCGGCCGAACCGCACCTTTCGCTGACCTCTGTCGGTAAGTTCTTTCTCCACCATTTCCCTATCCACCCGCCTCGCTCAACTGGCGTTCTCGGATCGCGGTCTTAAGGCGCGCCACGTCTTGTCTCAACTCCTTGAGCCGCGAATAGTTGTCGAGTTGGCCGGTCGCGTTCTGGAACCGAAGATTGAACAGCTCCTCTTTGGTGTCGGTCAGCCTCTGGAGCAGTTCGTCCACCGGCAGGTCCCGTATCTCGGCAGGTTTGATCGCCATCAATGCATCTCCAGGCTTTCCTCTCGGGCTACGAACTTTGACTTGATGGGGAGCTTGTGAGCGGCGAGACGGATCGCCTCCCTGGCAAGCGGCTCGGAAACGCCAGCCAGCTCGAACATCACTCTTCCCGGCCGCACGACCGCAACCCAGAACTCGGGATTGCCCTTTCCCGATCCCTGACGTGTCTCGGCCGGCTTCTTGGTAACAGGCTTATCTGGGAAGAGGTTGATCCAAACTTTCCCGCCTCGTCTGATGTGTCGGGTCATGGCTATGCGGGCGGCCTCGATCTGACGGTTCGAGATCCAGCCCGGCTCCAGGGCCATGAGCCCATAGTCCCCAAAGTTGACCGCGGTTCCTCCCTTGGCCCGACCGCGCATGCGCCCTCTCTGCTGCTTGCGATGCTTGACCTTGCGTGGTTGCAACATCTAAGAGGACTTCTCCTCTCGCGACGGGGAGGCATCGCCGGAGGAAGCCTCCGCAGCGTCGGCCGGAGGCGAGGCCGTCTTCGAGGCCCGCGACGGAGGCGATGCCTCCTCCGGAGTTGCCGAAGGTTGCGCGGACGAGGACGAGACATCGCCGGAGGAAGCCTCCGCAGCGTCGGTCGGCGGCGAGGCCGTCTTCGAGGACCTCGACGGAGGCGACGCCTTCGCCGCAGCCTTCTTTACGGTCGGGCGCGGACGGGCGGCGCGCTCCTCGGCGCCCCGGCCGACGGTCTCGCCCGCGGCCAAGGCGGCCTCACGACGCAGTCGGGCCGCATCGCGGGCCGTGGCATACATGTCCTGGAACGGCCCCCGATAGATCCAGACCTTCACTCCGATGCGTCCAAACGTCGTCTTGGCCTCGGAAAACCCATAATCGACGTCCGCTCTAAGGGTGTGTAGCGGCATCTGACCGTCGATGTACCACTCGGTCCGGCTCATCTCGGCGCCCCCCAGACGACCGGAGCACTGGACCCTGACGCCCTGCGCTCCGTGCCGCATGGCGGTCGAGACCGCTTTCTTCATCGCCCGCCGGAAAGAGACCCGGCTCGCCAATTGCTCGGCTACACCCTGTGCGATCAGTTGGGCATCGAGTTCCGGCTGCTTGACCTCGATGATGTTGAGCCGGACGTCCACCGGCTTGCCGTAGAGCTTGGACTCCATTTGCTCGAGTCTCGAGCGAAGACGCTCGGCCTCGGCGCCTCTCCGGCCGATAACTATGCCGGGACGCGCGGTATGAGCATCGATTCGGACACGCTCCCTCGTCCGCTCGATATCTATTCGGCTGATTCCGGCGTGGGGAAGCTCGCCCAAAAGAAATTGCCGGATTCTGAGATCGGCCTGGAGGTACTCGCGGTACTGCCTCTCGGTGAACCACCGAGACTTCCAATCAGTGTGAATCCCCAGCCGGAACCCGTATGGATGAACCTTCTGTCCCATCAGTCCTCTCCCGACGAACGTTTGCGGGTCGTCTTTTTCGAGGTCGACTTCTTCGCCGTCTTCTTGGCGGCCGTTTTCTTTGCCGAAGTCTTTTTCGCTGTCGTCTTCTTCGCTGTCGTCTTCTTGGCCGTTGTCTTCTTGGCCGTCGACTTCTTGGCAGTCTTCTTGCGCCCCCCGGTACCCGCTTCCTCTTCACCGGCTCGACGTTTTGACGTCTTGCGACTCTTCTCGGCCTCCCTTAATTCGGCCAGTTGAGCCATGATCTCCTCGCTGCGCCCCACCACTATCGCGATGTGGCAGGTCCGTTTTCTGATGCGGGTGGCTCGACCAAGAGCGCGAGGTCTGAATCTTCGCAAGGTCGGACCCTCATCCACCCATGCCCGAGCAACCACCAATTCATCCGACGGGAGCTCTCGGTTGTGCTCCGCATTTGCAATCGCCGATTCCAGCACCTTGCCGATCGGCTGAGCGGCACTCTGCTGGGCAAATCTCAATACGCGCCGAGCGTCGTCGACGTGGCGGCCTCGGATGAGATCCAGAACGCGGCGCGCTTTGGTGGGCGACATTCGGATGAATCTCGCTCTCGCGATCGCCTCTTGCGCATCGGGTGCAAGCCGTACAGCCGTCATTTGACCCTTGTCGACCTCTCCGTAGCACTACCGTGAGTTCGAAATGCCCTCGTCGCTGCGAACTCCCCAAGTTTGTGTCCCACCATTGATTCTGTGATGTAGACCGGCACGTGTTTACGTCCGTCGTGCACGGCGATCGTGTGTCCAACCATTTCGGGGATAACCGTCGATCGCCGCGACCAGGTCTTGATGACTCGCTTTTCGTTCTTCTTGTTCATCTCGACGATCCGGACGTGGAGGTGATCATCTACGAAAGGCCCCTTCTTGAGACTCCGAGGCATTGTCTAGCGACCTCCCCTCTTCTTCCGGCGCCGTCGAACGATGAGCGCGTCGGATTGTTTCTTCTTACGCGTCCGCCCTTCTTTCTTGCCCCACGGGCTTACGGGATGTCGGCCACCCGAAGACTTGCCCTCGCCGCCGCCGAGCGGGTGGTCGATGGGATTCATGGCCACACCGCGCACCGATGGGCGCTTGCCCTTCCAGCGAGCGCGGCCGGCCTTCCCCAATGAGACGAGCTCGGCCTCTGGATTCCCAACCTCTCCTACGGTCGCACGGCAATCCATGGGAACCATGCGCACCTCACCGGATGGAAGCCGGAGTGTTGCAACCGGGCCCTCCTTGGCAACCAGCTGGACGGACGAGCCCGCCGAGCGGGCCATCTTCCCTCCGGCGCCGGGCTTCAGCTCGACGTTGTGCACGACCGTACCCACCGGAATGTTGCGTAGAGGTAATGCATTTCCGGGCCGGATCTCTGCGCCCGGACCCGATTGCACTGTGTCGCCCACATTCAGTCGCGAGGGCATGAGGATGTACCGCTTCTCGCCGTCGGCGTAATGAAGAAGCGCTATACGTGCATTCCGATTCGGGTCGTATTCAACGTGAGCAACCTTTGCGGGGACGCCATCCTTCTTCCGCCGGAAATCAATCACTCGATAACGACGCTTGTTGCCACCACCCCTGTGGCGAGTGGTGATCCGGCCCTTCCCGTTGCGTCCGGCCTTCTCCGGCTTCGGGGAGAGGAGCGATTTTTCCGGCTCGTCCCGCGTGACGTCCGAGTAATCCGCGTACGTCTGAAACCTTCTGCCTGCCGATGTCGGTTTGCTCTTGCGAATTGCCATAGTTATTATCTATCCCTGTTGCTCGAATATCTCAATCTTGTCGCCCTCTGCCAACTTCACGATCGCCCTCTTGGTATCCGCCCTTCTTCCCTGCGTGAACCGAAATCGCTTGGTCTTGCCTTTTCGGTTCGCCGTGTTGACGTTGGTGACCTTGACTCCCCAAATCTGCTCGACCGCTTGGCGGATCTCCGTCTTGTTGGCTCTGGGATGAACCAAAAAGGTGTAGTAGTTCTCGTCGAGAAGGGAGTACGATTTTTCACTCACTACGGGAGCAAGGATCACGTCGCGCGGGTCCTGCTTCACGGATGTCATCGACTCGCAGCCTCCTTCCCGGATGCAGACATCTTGTCGAAAGCCGACTTCGTAAGAACTAGGGAGTCGGCAACCAAAACGTCGTAACTCGACAACGAGCCGTACAGCGAGAATGCGGCCACCGTGAGGTTTCGAAAGGCTCTATCCACCGTACGTGACCCCTCGTCCTGGGGATCCAGAACGAGGAGAACTCTTCCCTCGATCCCGGCCTCTTTCAAACAAGCGGCGGCGGCGCGGGTCTTTCCCTCCTCGAAGTTATCGAGGATCCAGATTCGACCCTGATTTGCCTTGTCGGTCAGAGCGGAACGAAGCGCGATCTTTCGCATCTTCTTGTTGACGCGCACGGAGAGGTCACGGGGCTTGGGTCCGAACGCGGTGCCGCCCCCAACCCAGATCGGACTTCTGATCGACCCGTGCCGGGCGCGACCCGTGCCCTTCTGACGCCACGGCTTGGTTCCTCCCCCCCGGACCTCGGAGCGCGTCTTGGTTGAGGCCGTTCCTCGCCTCGCTGCCGCCAGCTGAGCCGTGACAACCTGATGCATCACGGGCACGTTGA
Source organism: Actinomycetota bacterium (assembly GCA_030862065.1). Taxonomy (GTDB): domain Bacteria; phylum Actinomycetota; class CADDZG01; order CADDZG01; family WHSQ01; genus JALZEK01. Next base: position 23,912 of record JALZEK010000097.1, read on the forward strand.
TGTCTCCGCCAAATATTTCAGCGGGAAGATTGACGTCGCCGGTGGTCGACCCTGAGCCGTCGATCACCTTGGCCTGTACCGCCTTGGCCGCGCTCACGACGCCCTCCTTCCGGAATCACGGCGCAGCCTGATCGCCGAACGCACCATCAGGAGCCCGCCTCGGGGCCCGGGAACGGATCCCCGTATGAGGAGCAGGTTGCGGTCGGGATCGGCGCTGATGACCTTCAGATTGAGTGTCGTCACTCGGGCGTGCCCCATGTGGCCGGCCATGCTCGTGCCCTTGAGTACCCGGGCGGGCGTCGCACAGGCCCCGATGGCACCGGGCGATCGGTGCTTCCGCTTGGTTCCGTGAGTCTGCGAAAGGCCGTGGAAGTTGTGGCGCTTCATCGCACCGGCGAACCCCTTCCCCTTCGTCACTCCGATTACGTCGACGAGCTCGCCGGACTCAAAGACGTCGGCCTTGATCTCACCGCCCGATTCGTAGTTTTGCGGCTCCTCGACACGAAGCTCGACCAGATGACGAGCCGGATCGATGTTCGCCTTCGCATAGTGACCAGCGATCGGCTTGTTGACGCGAGCGACTCCCCCGAACGTCAGCTGAATGGCTCCGTAACCGTCCTTTTCGGGAGTCTTGATCTGGGCGATGCGGCAGGGCCCGGCCTCGACCACGGTCACCGGAATCGCGTGACCGGCCTCGTCGAAAACCTGGGTCATCCCGATCTTGCGACCGAGAATCCCTTTTGTTTCTGCCATCTGCCGTCGCTTTCTGTCTTTTCGGAGATCGTCCAAACGATCTCCTCTGTGCCTCTCGGCCCTTTCGGTCCTTACAGCTTCAGTTCAATGTCGACCCCAGCCGGCAGGTCGAGCCGCTGGAGGGAGTCGACAGTCTTCGGCGTCGGGTTGACGATGTCGAGCAATCTCTTGTGCGTTCGCATCTCGAAGTGCTCCCGAGAGTCCTTGTCTTTGTGGGGAGAGCGGATAACCGTGTAGACCGAACGTTCCGTCGGGAGCGGGATGGGACCGTTGACGCTGGCACCCGTCCGGGTCACCGTCTCGACGATCTTCTTTGCCGACTGGTCGATGACCTCATGGTCGTATGCCTTCAGCCTTATTCGAATCTTCATCCCGTTTGACAAGGAACCAACCCGTCTCTCTGTTTGCTTGCTACTACTCGATGATCTTCGTTACTCGACCGGCGCCCACCGTTCGGCCACCCTCTCGAATGGCGAACCGCAGCCCCTCGTCCATGGCGATCGGCTGAATCAACTCGACGGTCATCTCGGTGTTGTCCCCCGGCATCACCATCTCGGTCCCGCCGGGAAGCTGAATGGAGCCGGTCACGTCCGTTGTACGGAAGTAGAACTGCGGACGGTAGTTGTTGAAGAACGGGGTGTGCCGCCCGCCCTCGTCCTTGGACAGGATGTAGACCTGTGCCTGGAACTTGGTGTGCGGGGTCACGCTTCCCGGCTTCGCGAGGACCTGGCCGCGCTGGACTTCGTCCTTCTTGGTTCCTCGGAGGAGGATTCCGGCGTTGTCCCCCGCAACCGCCTCATCGAGCATCTTGCGGAACATCTCGATGCCCGTAACCACCGTCTTCTTGGTCTGCTTCTCGATACCGACGATCTCGATCTCCTCGCCGAGCCTGAGCTCTCCCTGCTCGACGCGACCGGTCACGACGGTGCCACGGCCGGTGATCGTGAAGACGTCCTCGATCGGCATGAGGAACGGCTTCGCCGTGTCCCTCTCCGGCTCGGGGATGTACTCATCGACCTTTCTCATGAGCTCGAGAATCTGATTTGCCGACTCTTCGTCCCCGTCCAGAGCCTTGAGGGCCGACACCCGTATGACCGGAACGTCGTCGCCGGGAAACTCGTACTCGGTAAGAAGCTCACGCACCTCGAGCTCGACGAGATCGAGAAGCTCGGGATCGTCGACCATGTCGACCTTGTTCAGACAGACCACGATGTAGGGAACGTTCACCTGGCGCGCCAGCAGCACGTGCTCTCTCGTTTGGGGCATGGGCCCGTCCGCGGCGGATACCACGAGAATCGCCCCGTCAACCTGGGCCGCCCCGGTGATCATGTTCTTGATGTAGTCGGCGTGGCCCGGCATATCGACGTGGGCGTAGTGACGGTTCTCCGTCTCGTACTCGACGTGCGCGATCGCGATCGTGATGCCGCGCTCCTTCTCCTCCGGAGCGTTGTCGATCTTGTCGAACGGCGTGAACTCGACGTTCGGATTCTGCTCGGCGAGGACCTTCGTGATTGCGGCGGTGAGGGTCGTCTTTCCGTGGTCGATGTGACCCATCGTGCCAATGTTGACGTGTGGCTTGGTCCGCTCGAATTTCTGCTTGGACATAGAACTCTCCTTCTACTAACCGACCGGTTCGCCTCTGACCACTGCTATGACCTCATCCGCGATTGACTTCGGGATTTCGTTGTAGGAATGGAACTGCATGGTGTAGGTGGCGCGGCCCTGCGTCCTGCTGCGCAGCTCGGTCGCGTACCCGAACATCTCCGCAAGCGGCACCTGGGCTCGCACAATTCTGTCCGAACCCCGTTGGTCCATTTGCTCGATCTGGCCGCGCCGAGCGGAGAGGTCACCGATCACGTCGCCCATGTACTCCTCTGGAGTTACGACTTCAACGTCGAACACAGGTTCGAGAAGCACGGGCTTGGCCCTCTTGGCGGCTTCTTTGAACACCATCGAGCCTGCGATCTTGAACGCCATCTCCGAGGAGTCGACTTCATGATAGGAACCGTCGACCAGAGTCACCCTCAGATCCACCACCGGATAACCGGCGAGGACCCCCGAGGCCATTGCCTCCTGAACTCCCTGATCGACCGCGGGGATGTACTCGGTCGGGATACGACCACCGGTGATCTTGTTGATGAATTCGTAACCTCCGCCCGGCCCCGTCGGTTCGGCGTTGATCTCGACGTGTCCGTACTGGCCCTTACCGCCGGTCTGCTTGACGTAGCGGACCTCTACCTTCTGTACCGGCTGGCGGATTGTCTCCCGATAGGCGACCTGAGGACGTCCGACGTTCGCTCCGACTTTGAACTCCCGGATGAGCCGGTCGACCAGCACCTCGAGGTGGAGCTCACCCATCCCCGAGATAATCGTCTGACCCGTCTCCTCATCGGTATGAACGCGGAAAGTTGGATCCTCCTCCGACAACTTCTGCAAGGCGCTGCCGAGCTTGTCCGAATCGACCTTCGACTTGGGTTCTATGGCAACGTCGATGACGGGAGCAGGGAAGGACATTTCCTCCAACAGAACGGGATCTTTCGGATCGGACAGCGTGTTTCCCGTCAGGGTGTGCTTGAGCCCCACGACGGCAATGATGTCGCCGGTGAAAACGGCGTCTTTGTCCTCGCGGTGGTTCGCGTGCATCTGGAGGATTCGCCCGGCCCGCTCTTTTCGGTCGCGCGTCGAGTTGATGATCTGCTCACCGCTCTTGAGCGTGCCCGAATAGATCCTCAAATAGGTGAGCCGCCCAACGTAGGGATCGCTCATGATCTTGAACGCCAGCGCGGAGAACGGCTCGAGGTCACTCGGCTCTCGCTTCACCGGCTCATGGGTTTGGGGGTGAGTTCCCTCATAGGGGGGAAGGTCGGATGGGCTGGGGAGGTAACGGCAGACCGCGTCGAGCAAGGGCTGAACGGCCTTGTTCTTGAAGGCCGACCCGCACAGGACCGGCGCAATGTCGCCGGCAAGGGTCGCCTTGCGCAGCGCTCTCTGAACCCGGTCCGGATCGACCTCCGCCTCGGCGACGTAGGCCTCCATGATGTGCTCGTCGTAATCGGCCACAACCTCGATGAGATCGTGGCGATACTGCTCGGCCTGTTCCTTAAGGTCGTCGGGGACCGGACGGTCCTCCCACTCCTCGCCCATCCCCTCCGACGGCCAGTAGTGAGCAACCATCGTGACGAGATCGACGACTCCGTGGAAGTCGGCCTCCTTGCCGATCGGCAGCTGAAGCACGACGGGTTTGCCGTTGAGTCGATCCTCGATCATCTCGACCGTGCGGAAGAAGTCCGCGCCGGTGCGATCCATCTTGTTTACGAAACAGACGCGCGGCACGCTGTACCTGTCCGCCTGACGCCACACGGTCTCGGACTGAGGCTCGACACCGGCGACGGCGTCGAATACGGCGATGGCACCGTCGAGGACACGCAGGCTTCTTTCAACCTCGACGGTGAAGTCGACATGACCCGGCGTGTCGATGATGTTGATCCAGTAACCCTTCCAAAAGCAGGTCGTTGCAGCCGATGTAATGGTGATGCCGCGCTCTTGCTCCTGGACCATCCAGTCCATGACCGCGGCCCCCTCGTGCACCTCACCGATCTTGTAGGTCTTTCCCGTGTAGTAGAGGATGCGCTCGGTCGTGGTGGTCTTGCCCGCGTCGATGTGGGCCATGATCCCAATGTTCCGCGTGTGGTGAAGCGGGTATTCCCGCGTGGCGGGCAGACGCCCGCCTTTCACCTCCCGCAGCTGCGGGCGGCCCTGTTGTGGTCCCTGTTTCTGTGCTGCTTCTGCCATCTCTCTCCCCAGAGCGCGCCGGGCGCGCTCGCCGTCACCAGCGGTAGTGGGCGAACGCCTTGTTGGCCTCGGCCATCTTGTGCATGTCCTCTCGTCGCTTGACCGCGGAACCGGTCCCGCCGGACGCGTCGAGAATCTCTCCCGCGAGTCGTTGTGCCATGCTCCCCTCACGGCGGTTACGTGAAAAAGTCACCAGCCACCGGATGGCAAGCGTCGTCCCGCGCCGCGACTGGACCTCGACGGGGACCTGGTAGGTGGCACCCCCGACTCGCCGCGACCGGATCTCGAGCAACGGTTTCACGTTGTCGATCGCCTTTTTCAGAATGGGAAGAGGGTCCTTGCCCGTTCTTTCCGCGACGGCCGTGAGAGCTTCGTAGACGATCCGCTCGGACAGGCTCTTCTTTCCCCGCGTCATTATCCGGTTCTGGATCTGAGTCACAAGCGTCGAGCCGTACACCGGATCGGGCTGGATCTCTCGCCTGGTGGGTGGTCCCTTACGGGGCATCAGGCAGCACCTCCGCCCTTCTTGGCGCCGTATTTGGAACGCGACTTCGTCCGGTCCCGAACCCCGGCCGTGTCGAGCGCGGCGCGCACGATCTTGTAACGAACTCCGGGAAGATCCTTAACCCGACCCCCTCGGACGAGCACGATCGAGTGCTCCTGAAGGTTGTGCCCAATTCCGGGGATATAGGCGGTTACTTCTATGCCGGAGGTGAGACGTACTCGGGCAACCTTGCGAAGAGCCGAGTTTGGTTTCTTGGGGGTGGTGGTGTAGACGCGCGTGCAGACCCCACGCCGCTGAGGCGAACCTCGGAGTGCGGGCGACTTCGACTTCTCTTTTTTCGATTCCCGGCCCTGACGGACCAGCTGCTGCACGGTCGGCACTGCCGTCCTTCCCGGGTGCACGGGCACCCATGCTTCCCAGACGTCTCACGACGCCCGAACTCTGTCCAGCCCCCGTTCGGGGGGCCGTCTCACCCCTATGGGCTCCCTGCAAGCCCGGTTTTCGGGCCTCGGAGCCGTTTTTGCGCCTGAGCACCGGAAGATAGGGGCCGGGCACACTTCGCCCGGGTGTCCTTCCGGTCACGCTTGTCGTCCGGCGATCGAACCCCCAACCCCGGCGGTTCCCGGATCCGGGCGGTCCCTGGGAAGGTGACCTGCCCCGTTGCAGGATCGGGCCTGCCGAAGCTCACCGAACTCGGGGAACTCCAGGTGGCTGCCGCCCGTCATCTGCGGGCGCGCTGACACGCCCCCTGGGGGGCGTGACGGCCCAGAATAAACACGCCGTACGACCTGGTCAAACGCGAAATTTCGGGCGGCGTGCACCGCCGGCGGGGCTCAGGCTGCGAGGGGGTCGGATCCTCTGAGGCACCCCCAGAAGTCGTTCTTGGAACCGCGAGACGCCCTATCTCAGCCTCACGGTTCCAAGAAAGCGCACTCGTGCTGCGAGGGCGGCCGGATCCTCTGAGGCACCCTGCGGAACGAGCGCAGCGGGGGTGCCGAACGGGGATCGGCCGCCCGAGCAGTACCCGGGGCTCAGGGCCAGGGGGGAACGGACACGCGTCCGGCTTTTCCCGCGCCCATCCACGCCCCGAAGGTGAGGTCCAGGGCCACTCGGCTCAGCAGGGATCCGTCCGGGCGGCGAAAGACGAGTTCACGGCGGTGGGGAGCCCGGTAGGCGAACCAGTCTCCTTCGGGACTGGTTGCCACCGTCTGCTTCGAATACTTCTGCACGAGCTCGGGTTGCGACTGTTGGACCGCCCGGTGGAGAAGGAGCGAAGGAACTCCTCGGTAGGGGCGCGCCGTGAGAATTCCAAGGTTGCCGGCCCACCCCCGCAAGATCCCCTTTGCCGCGGTAACGAAAGAGCCGTCGGTGGCAAAGACGCCCGCGCCGTAGCCAAGCCCGACGGCGATGAGACTCCCGTCCGGGCTGAGCCTGAGTGAGCGATATACCCGAAGGGCCTCGTTTTCGTTCAGTTCGGCGATCGGCCTGAGCACTCCGGGGCCGGTCAATCGTCTCGTCTCGCCCCCTTGGAAGATGTGGATCGCGTGATTTTGGATCCAGACCAGGGTCTGGTCGCCGGGGAACCAATCGAAGGTCCTGTGTTTTGTGGGTCCCATCAAGGAAGTTACGCGGGTATGGATCGTCCCCGCCACCTCCGACCGGTGATCCTCGTACACGAGAAGCTCCCACAGGCGATCGCTTCCGGCGCTTTGGACCATGTAGGCCAGTTGGTGACCTTCAGGAGACCAGGCCGGGCACTCCGGGAACAGACCGCTGCCCGCTGCCACCGGCCGGCGGGGCGACCGCCGGTGGACGATCCAGAGCGTGCCCCGCGTCCCATACGTTTCGGGTTCACCCGACACGTACGCGAGTAACCGACCGTCTCCGGACCAGGCGGCGCAAGGAGAGGAGCTCGTCCGGTGGGGCAGGCGGACCGACCCCGTTCCGGGACGAACGATCGAATATGCATAACCGTCCTCGTCCGATGCCTCGCTCGGAACCGCTGCCAGCAGGCCGCGGCGGGGTGAGGTGACGGGTCGCCAGCGGGTCCCAACCACTTTGTCCACGGCCCCGTCGGGGGTCACCCGCCACAGCGCCGCCGGGCGTCCCGGCGCCCCATCTATGACCAGTACCGAGGATGGTGGGGGTTCTAAGTCGCCGCCTGAGACGGTCGGAGTAACCGCCAGCATGGTGTGGACGACAAGCAGCCCCGCGGCCAGGCGAACTTTACGAGCCATCTGTGAGAGTTCTTCGTATTCCCTGCCTCTCCTGGCAACGGGATCGGCCCGGACTTCGACGTCTCGGTCGCTAAGAAATGAGGGGCGGTGGGTCTCCGCCGGGTGCTCGACCAGGAAAAAGTAGAGCCCCCGAAATCCGGGGGCTCTACGAACTCATTCTCAGACGCTACTCGACGGCGCGGCTGGCCTCCTCGGCCTCTGCCAGGTCCACGGCCTCCTCCTCGGGGGAGACGATCTCGCCGTCGCCGCCCGCGCCATCGCCCTCGGAGGGAACGGCCTGAAGACCGGGCGCGGCCCCCAGGAGCTCGCGCGCCGCGTCGGCCGCTTCCTCTTCCTCGATCTTCGGAGGCAGGCCGAACATCTCGCGGGCCTCCTCGTCCGTGATCGCGCCCTCGCCGGTGGTGACCACTCGCGTTGAGCGGTAGCGCGTCATACCCGTCCCGGCGGGGATCAATTTGCCGATGATGACGTTCTCCTTGAGACCCAGCAGGGGATCGGACTTACCCCGGATCGCGGCCTCGGTGAGAACCCTCGTGGTCTCCTGGAACGACGCCGCCGACAGCCACGACTCGGTCGCAAGAGAGGCCTTTGTGATTCCCATGAGGACCGGGCGCGCGGTGGCCGCCTCGCCCCCGTTTGCCACGGTCTGTTCGTTGGCGTCGGCGAAGGTCCTCGCGTCGACCAGCTCGCCGGGCAAGAACTCCGTGTCGCCCGGCTCGACGACCGTCACCTTGCGGAGCATCTGACGAACGATCAGTTCGATGTGCTTGTCGTGGATCGGTACGCCCTGCGAGCGGTACACACTCTGCACTTCGTTGACGAGGTAAAGCTGCACCTCGCGCCGTCCCAGCACCTCGAGGATCTCATCGGGATCCCGGGACCCCTGTGTCAGGGCATCTCCGGCCTGAACGGTGTTTCCATCCCGAACCTCGAGCCTGGCGTGGCGCGGCACCTTGTAAGCGATGGCCTCGCCGCCGTCGTCGGGGATCAGCTGAAGGGTGCGGGTGCGCTCGTCCTCCTCGATCTGGATGCGCCCCGAGGCCCGGGCGATCTCGGCCTTGCCCTTCGGGGTCCTGGCCTCGAACAGCTCCACGACTCGTGGGAGACCGTGGGTGATGTCCTCGCCGGCGACTCCACCGGTGTGGAACGTACGCATCGTGAGCTGAGTACCGGGCTCGCCGATCGACTGAGCGGCAATGATGCCCACCGCCTCGCCGAGATCGACTGGCTTGCCCGTCGCCATCGAGGTCCCGTAACACTTCTGGCACACCCCGACTCTCGAATCGCACGTGAGCACGGAGCGCATGACGATGTCTTCGGCGTCGGATTCGGCGATCCTTGCCGATAGCTCGGGCGTAACGCTCTCTCCCGCCTTGGCGATCACATCCGAACCCGAGAGCACGTCCTCCAGAAGCACTCGACCCAGCAACTTCTGCTTGAGATAGGGCCGCTCGGTCGCGAGGTCGAGCCTGAGTCCACGGTCGGTGCCGCAGTCTTCCGCTCGCACCATGACCTCCTGCGCAACGTCGACGAGTCGCCGGGTCAGATAACCCGAGTCGGCGGTTCTAAGAGCAGTGTCCGCGAGACCTTTTCTCGCACCGTGGGTGGAGATGAAGTATTCGAGCACCGTGAGCCCCTCGCGGAAGTTGGCCCGGATCGGCCTGGGAATGATCTCTCCCCGGGGGTTCGCCACGAGCCCTCTCATCCCCGCGATCTGACGAAGCTGCATGATGTTTCCGCGCGCGCCCGAGTTGGCCATCATCCAAATGGGGTTGAGTTCGTCGAAGCCCTCCTCCATCTCCCGAGTGACCTCATTCGTCGCGTCGGTCCAGACGTCGATAAGTTCCTGACGCCTCTCCTCTTCGGTAATGACGCCTTTTCGGTACTGGCTTTCGATTCGATCGGCTCTTTTTTCGTGCTCCGCGAGGATCCTCGGCTTGGCGGACGGCGTCGTGACGTCCTCAAGAGAGATCGTGACGCCCGCCCGGGTCGCGTACCGAAAGCCGGTGTCCTTGAGCGCGTCGAGGATTTCGGTGAGCTCCTTCTTGTGATAGGTCCGCGCGCACCGGTCGACGAGGGCGCTGAGCTCCTTCTTCTTGACCGCGCTGTTCTGGAAGGGAAAATCACTCGGGAAGGAGGCGTTGAAGATGACCCGGCCGACCGTAGTCTCCATCAACCGGGCGGGTGCGGCGTTGTAAGCCTCCTCTTCCTCGTCCTCGAATCGCTTGAGGCCCCGCACTCGTACCTTTGCGTGGATGTCCACGGCTCGGGCGTCATAGGCCTGGAGTAACTCCGCGCCCGACGAGAAGAAGCGGCCCTCTCCCTTCGCCCCCTCCTTTTCGACCGTGAGGTAGAAGGAGCCGAGGACCATGTCGTGCGTCGGAGTGACGATCGGGTCGCCGTGCGCTGGCGAAAGCACGTTGTGCGCGGACAGCATCAGGATCCGGGCCTCGGCCTGAGCCTCGGCCGACAGCGGTACGTGAACCGCCATCTGGTCTCCGTCGAAGTCCGCGTTGAACGCTACACAGACCAAGGGGTGGATCTGGATGGCCTTCCCCTCCACGAGTACCGGCTCGAAGGCCTGGATCCCGAGCCGGTGAAGCGTGGGAGCGCGGTTCAGCAGAACCGGGTGCTCGTGGATGATCTCCTCGAGCACGTCCCACACATGGGGTCGGCTGCGCTCGACCATCCTCTTTGCGCTCTTGATGTTCTGGGCATGGCCGAGATCGACCAGACGCTTCATCACGAACGGCTTGAACAGCTCGAGCGCCATCTGCTTGGGAAGACCGCACTGGTGCAGCTTCAGCTTCGGGCCCGACACGATCACCGAGCGACCCGAGTAGTCGACTCGCTTTCCGAGCAGGTTCTGTCGGAATCGCCCCTGCTTGCCTTTGAGCATGTCGGAAAGCGATTTCAGCGGTCGGTTTCCGGGGCCGGTTACTGGACGGCCTCGGCGACCGTTGTCGAAGAGAGCATCGACGGCTTCCTGAAGCATTCGCTTCTCGTTGTTGACGATGATTTCGGGAGCGCCGAGATCCAACAGCCTCTTCAGCCTGTTGTTTCTGTTGATCACGCGGCGGTAAAGGTCGTTCAGGTCGGACGTGGCGAAGCGGCCTCCGTCCAGTTGAACCATCGGCCGGAGGTCGGGCGGGATGACGGGCACGCAGTCGAGCACCATGCCCATCGGCGAGTTCTTCTTGGTCGGGTCCGTGAACGGAGCGATGACCTTGAGGCGCTTGATGGCACGCTGGCGCTTCTGCCCCTTGGCCGTGCGGATTTGCTCCCGCAGGAACTCCTCCTCGGCGTGAAGGTCGAGGGAGGCGAGCAGATCCTTGATCGACTCGGCCCCCATCCCGCCCTTGAAGTAGTCGCCGTACCGATCCTTCAACTCGCGCCAGATGACCTCGTTCTCCTCGATGTACTTGACGTGGAGCTGCTTGAACGTCTCGAAGGTGAGTTTCAGTTCCTCAATGTGACGGTCGGTGCGCTCACGCACCTCCTTCTGCTGGCGCTCGGCTTGGTTCTTGGCGGCGGTCTTCTCCGAGGAGCGGGCCTTGCGGGCCTCCATCTCCTCAAGTCGCGCCTCGGTCTCTTTGAGGATTTCGTCGACGCGAGCGTCGCGATCGCTTTCCATGCGAGCGGTCTCCTGCTCGACCTCCTCCTCGAGACCCGGCAAATCCTTGTGCCGCTTCGCCTCGTCGACCGAGGTGACGATGGAGGCGGCGAAGTAGATCACTTTCTCGAGATTCTTGGGAGCGATGTCCAGGAGGTATCCGAGGCGGGAGGGGACACCCTTGAAGTACCAGATGTGGGTGACCGGGGCGGCGAGCTCGATATGCCCCATTCGCTCGCGGCGCACCTTGGCGCGGGTTACCTCGACACCGCAACGCTCACAGATGATCCCCTTGAAGCGAACCCGCTTGTACTTACCGCAGTAGCACTCCCAGTCCTTCGTGGGGCCGAAGATCTTCTCGCAGAACAGCCCATCCTTCTCGGGCTTCAGGGTCCTGTAGTTGATGGTCTCCGGTTTCTTTACCTCGCCGTTAGACCAGGCGCGAATCTGGTCCCCGGTCGCGAGGCCGATTCTCAGCTCATCGAAGTAGTTAACGTCTAGCAACGACTAAACCTCCTCAACCGAAGATGGCTCGCGACGCGACAGATCGATTCCGAGCTCTTCCGCCGTGCGGAAGATGTCCTCGTCGATCTCTTTCATTTCGATCTCCTCACCCTCGGCCGAGAGCACCTCGACGTTCAGGCAAAGGGACTGCATTTCCTTGATCAGGACCTTGAACGACTCCGGGATGCCGGGCTCGGGGATGTTCTCGCCCTTCACGACGGCCTCGTAGACCTTGACGCGGCCCAGCACGTCATCGGACTTGATCGTCAACAGCTCCTGGAGGCAGTAAGCGGATCCGTAGGCCTCGAGCGCCCACACCTCCATCTCACCGAACCGCTGCCCGCCGAACTGAGCCTTTCCGCCGAGGGGCTGCTGCGTGATCATCGAGTAGGGGCCGGTCGATCTGGCGTGGATCTTGTCGTCGACCATGTGCGACAGCTTCAGGACGTACATGTACCCGACGGTGATCTCGTTGTCGTAGGGCTCCCCCGACCGTCCGTCGTAAAGCGTCGCCTTTCCGAACTTGTTGACGAGGGGATACTCGGTTTTCCGGTTCGCCACGGTAGCGAGAGCACTGAGGATCTCCTCCTCTCGCGCTCCATCGAACACCGGGGTCGACACCCACGTTGGTTCCGTCTCCCTCCACTTGCCGGGTTCGGACCCGTTCGACCCATCCATCTCCCAGTGCTGCTTGGCCGCCCACCCGAGATGCGTCTCGAGGACCTGCCCGAGGTTCATCCGGGACGGCACGCCGAGGGGGTTGAGAATGATGTCGATCGGGGTCCCGTCGGGGAGGAACGGCATGTCCTGCTCGGGCAGGATCTTGGCGATCACACCCTTGTTTCCGTGACGGCCAGCGAGCTTGTCACCCTCCGAGATCTTGCGCTTCTGAGCCACGAATACGCGGACCATCTCGTTGACGCCTGGAGACAACTCATCACCCGCGTCGCGGGAGAACTCCTGGACGCCGATGACCTTCCCCGATTCCCCGTGGGGCATCTTGAGGGACGTGTCCCGAACCTCGCGCGCCTTCTCTCCGAAGATCGCACGCAGCAGGCGCTCCTCCGGGGTCAGCTCGGTCTCTCCCTTCGGAGTGACCTTGCCCACCAGGACGTCACCCGGGCCGACGTCGGCGCCTATGCGGACGATTCCCCGCTCGTCGAGGTCGGCGAGAACCTCCTCGGAGACATTCGGGATATCGCGGGTGATTTCCTCGGGTCCCAATTTGGTGTCGCGAGCATCGATCTCGTACTCCTCGATGTGGATCGAGGTCAGCACATCGTCTTTGACCAAGCGCTCGGACACGATGACGGCGTCCTCGAAGTTGTATCCCTCGAAGGACATGAAAGCCGCGATGAGATTCGCGCCGAGCGCAAGCTCGGCGTGATCGGTCGAGGAACCGTCGGCGAGGATCTGCCCTTTCTTCACGCGCTGACCCTCTCGAACGATCGGTCGCTGGTTGATGCAGGTCGATTGGTTCGACCTGCGGAACTTGTTGAGCTTGTAGTTCTGACGCTCGCCGCCCGAGGTCGCGGCAACCGCGATGTTGTTGGCGCTTACCTCCTCGACGGTTCCGCCGGCCTCGGCCAAGACCACGTCCCCGGCGTCGATTGCCGCCCTGTGCTCGAGGCCGGTCCCGACGATGGGGGCCGTCGGCCGGATAAGGGGAACGGCCTGGCGCTGCATGTTCGCACCCATGAGAGCTCGGTTCGCGTCGTCGTGCTCCAGGAAGGGAATGCAGGCGGCCGATACCGAAACGATCTGCTTCGGCGAGACGTCCATGTAGTGGACCTCGGCGGAATCGACGTACTCGATCTCGTTGTGACGTCCTCGAACGAGGACACGCTCGTCGACGAAGCGGCCGTTGTCGTCCACATCTACGTTGGCCTGGGCGATAACCGCCCTGTCCTCCTCGTCGGCGGTCAGGTACTCGATCTTGGTCGTAACCCGGCCTCCGTCGACCCTGCGGTAAGGCGTCTCGATGAACCCGTATCGATTGAGTCGCGCGTAGGTCGACAGCGACGCGATGAGACCGATGTTCGGGCCCTCCGGAGTCTCGATCGGGCACATGCGCCCGTAGTGGCTCGGGTGAACGTCCCGGACCTCGAACCCGGCGCGCTCCCTCGAGAGTCCACCCGGCCCCAGGGCCGAGAGTCGCCGGCGGTGCGTTAGACCGGCGAGCGGGTTGGTCTGGTCCATGAACTGGCTCAACTGTGAGGAGCCGAAGAACTCCTTTATCGACGCCACCACCGGACGAATGTTGATCAGGGTCTGTGGCGTGATCGCCTCGACGTCTTGCGTGGTCATCCGCTCCTTGACGACCCGCTCCATTCTCGAGAGTCCGACCCGGATCTGGTTCTGCAGCAACTCCCCTACCGGGCGAACGCGCCGGTTTCCGAAGTGATCGATGTCGTCGGTCTCAAAGTCTGGATATCCGGCGTGGAGATGAACGAGGTACCGAATGGTCTCGAGAATGTCCTCCTTGCGAAGAACGGAACCCATCTCCTTGATGGCTTTTTCGGAGTGCTCGAAGCCGAGCTTCTTATTCACTTTGTAGCGCCCGACCTTTGCCAGGTCGTAACGCTTCGAGTTGAAGAACAGATTGTCGAGAAGACTGCGTGCGCTCTCGACCGTCGGAGGCTCACCCGGACGCAGCTTCCGGTACACGTCCATGAGCGCCTCTTCCTGCCCCTCGATCGGGTCCCGCGCCAGCGTCTCTCGAATCGAGTCCGCACCGTCGAACAGTTCGAGGATCTCCTCGTCGCTTCCGAATCCCAAAGCCTTCAATAGGACGGTCACGTATTGACGACGCTTGCGGTCGATGCGCACGCCGACCGTGTCGCGCTTGTCGGTCTCGAACTCGAGCCACGCCCCCCGGGCGGGGATGATCTTGCAAGAGAAGATGTCTTTGTCGGAGGTCTTGTCGACCGCCTTGTCAAAGTAGACCCCCGGCGACCTGACCAGCTGGGACACGACAACCCTCTCGGTCCCGTTGATGATGAATGTCCCGGTCTCGGTCATCATCGGGAAGTCGCCCATGAAGACCGTTTGCTCTTTGATCTCGCCGGTCTCTTTGTTTATGAAGGCGGCGGTTACGAAAAGGGGGCGCGAGTAGTCGAGATCTTTCTCCTGGCACTCGAGCTCGTCGAACTTGGGGGCTTCGAACTCGTGATTAAGAAACTGCAGCGCGAGGTTCCCGGTGAAGTCCTCGATCGGGGAAATGTCCGCGAGCGTCTCCTTGAGGCCCTCGTTCAAAAACCAGTCGAAGGATTCTTTCTGGACAGAGATGAGATTGGGCGGTGGAAGTACTTCCTGGAGCTTTGCGAAGGTGCGGCGTTCGCGCAGGCCGGTAGACGACAAACGATCCTCCCTCTTAGTTTTTTCTCCTGCTGGTCCTGGTCCGCTTACTGACGGGCCCGAGAGCGACTAGTCAGCCCTCCCTCGGCCCCCGACCGGAACGCCATGGACGGTTCTTAGCCGCGCGACAGGGCGATTCGAACGATCGGAATTTGGACACACCAAAGCGCCAGCATAGGCCACTGCCCACCCTGGCGTCAAGCCCGGCACAAGGAGCAATCAAGCTCGGTATTAGAACTCCTTTTGGAGCGCTTCAGTGGAACCTTAGTCCCGCGGGGATGCCGCGTCAATAGCTTTTTCGCGGGCCCCTCAAGACCTGTCCGCTGGATACAACGCCCCCGGGCCCAAGACATTCCGAGCACCTCGAGCGGCGCGTCCTGAGTTCAGGGGCCGAGGACGACGGGTGGGTCCGAGGGTGGCTCGAAAACGGTTTGCCATCCCGAGGGCCGCCCGGCGCCGCAGGCCCCCACCGGCTACTTGAGTTCGACGGTGGCGCCGGCCCCCTCGAGCTTGGTCTTGGCCTCGTCGGCCTGCTCCTTGGCCACCTTTTCGAGCACAGGCTTGGGGGCCGAGTCGACGAGGTCCTTGGCCTCCTTCAGTCCGAGGCTGGTCAGCGCCCGAACCTCCTTGATCACCTGGATCTTCTTGTCTCCGGCCGCGGAGAGGACGACATCGAACTCGTCCTTCTCCTCCTCTGCCGCCGCCCCGTCGCCTGCGCCGGGCCCCGCGCCCGGAGCGGCCACGGCCACGGGGGCCGCGGCGGTCACGCCGAACTTCTCCTCGAAGGCCTTCACGAACTCCGACAGCTCGAGAACCGACCAGTTGGCGATCGCCTCGAGAACGTCGTCTTTGTTCAGGGTCTTGGCTGCCATACCACTTCCTCCTTTTCGGACCGCCTACGCGGCCTCCGACTCCTTCTTTTGCTCAACGACCTGGGACAGCATCGAACCGAGATCTCGCAACAGCGCGCTCAGTACATTGGCGAGCTGCTGGACGGGGCTGTTCATCATCATTGCGATCTTTGCCAGTTGAACGTCCCGGGGTTCGAGCTTCGCGAGCTCCCGCGCCTGTTCGGCCCCCATGACCTTTCCGGCCAGAAGCCCGCCCTTGATGGACAACACCGGAAACTTCTTGGCGGCGTCATCGAGTGCCTTGGCGGCGTCGGCCGCGTCCCCGGTGAAGAAGGCGATGGCTGTGGGGCCCTGAAGAAGTTCGACCAACTCGTCGTGACCGAGCTCTCTTACAGCGATGCGGGCCAGGGTGTTCTTCAAGACCTTGTAGTCGGCCGCGCTGTCGCGCAGGGCCCGCCGGACCTCTGCCATCTCGCCCACGGTCAGACCTCGATACTCGGTGAGGATCGCCCCCTCCGAGTTCTTGAACCGCTCGGTGATCTCTTTTACCGCCTCGACCTTGTCGGGCCTTGGCATCTGACCCTTCCGTTGCTAGGCAAACAAAAACGGCCGCCCGAACAGGCGGCCGCACGCGACGAATCCGGCTCGCCTGCGCCGGCCTTTCGCTTAGGGGGGTCGGCCCACCGGCGGTCTCGGGCTCATCCGAGGATAGCGCACGACCAAGCCGCGAGTCAGGCGGACACAGCCTCCGATTCGATCTCTTTCGCCTTGGTCGGATCTATCCGGATCCCGGGTCCCATTGTTGTGCTGAGGGTGATGCTCCTGAGATAACGCCCCTTGGACGCGGCCGGCTTCGCCCTGATCACTTCGTCGATCGCCGTCGCATAGTTCTCCCCGAGGTCCTGCTCGGAAAAGGACTTCTTACCGATGATGAGGTGGAGATTGCCGTGACGATCGGTCCGGTACTCGACAAGGCCACCCTTGAGGTCGCTTACGGCCTTGGCCACGTCGTCGGTCACGGTTCCCGACTTGGGATTCGGCATGAGACCTCGGGGACCGAGCACGCGGCCCAGCTTCCCGACCACCGGCATCATGTCCGGGGTGGCGACGGCGGCGTCGAACTCGAGCCAGCCGTCCTGGATCCGGGCGGCCAGGTCCTCATCGCCGACGACGTCGGCCCCGGCCTGCTCGGCCTCCTTGGCCTTCTGTCCCTTGGCGAAGACGGCAACGCTCACTTCCTTTCCCGTTCCCTTGGGAAGAGAAATGGCGCCTCGCACCATCTGATCGGCCTTTCGGGGGTCGACTCCGAGTCTCACCGCCAGCTCGACCGTTTCATCAAACTTTGGTGACGGCGATTCCTTCAGAAGCCTGATCGCCTCAGCGGGTGCGTAGCGGGTGTTCGGATCCAGCGCCTCATAGGACTGCGCGTAGCGCTTGCCTTTTGCCATCCTTGTCCCTCCTTCGTGGTTGTCCGATCGAGTCGGATCAATCGGCGGGATGGCCCGCCTCCCACTAACCGATTGTTCTAGCCGACCCTGATGCCCATCGACCGAGCAGTGCCCTCGACGATTTTCATCGCGGCCTCGACATCGTTCGCGTTGAGGTCGGGCATCTTTATTTCGGCTATCTCCCGTACCTGATCTTTCGTCACCGAGCCCACCTTCTCACGGTTCGGTTCCCCCGATCCCTTCTCGACCCTGGCGCGCTGCCTCAGCAGGACCGCCGCGGGAGGGGTCTTCGTTATGAACGAGAAGGATCTGTCCTCGTAGACGGTGATCTCGACGGGCACGATCGTCCCCGTCTGCTGCTGGGTCTCGGCGTTGTATTGCTTGCAGAACTCCATGATGTTTATCCCGGCCTGCCCAAGCGCCGGCCCAACCGGCGGCGCCGGCGTGGCCTGCCCCGCGGGTATCTGCAGCTTGAGAACCTGCTGAACTTTTTTTCGGCGACGGCCGTTTGCCATGGAAACCTCCGCGCTAAAGCTTGGCGACCTGATCGAAGCCAAGCTCGACCGGCGTCTCACGTCCGAAGATGTTGACGAGCACTTTGAGCTTCGACTGGTCCACGTTGATTTCGGAAATCGTCCCCGTGAAGTTGGCAAATGGACCGGAGGTAACCCGCACGCTCTCGCCCTCTTCGAACTCAAGCCGGGGCCGGAGCTTCTTCTTGTCCTCCGGCTTGACCTGAAGAATTCGGTCGATTTCTCGATCCGATAGCGGCGTGGGCTTCGCTCCCGATCCGACGAACCCGGTGACACCGGGAGTATTTCGAACGACGTACCAGGAATCGTCGTCCAGATACATTCGCACTAGGAGATAACCGGGAAACACTTTCTTTTGGACGACCTGCTTTTTCCCCTGCTTGATCTCCATCACGTCTTCCATCGGGATAACGACTTCGAAGATCTTCTCCTCGACGTTCATGGACGAGATCCTCGATTCGAGGTTTGCCTTCACCCTGTTCTCGTAGCCCGCGTAGGTATGGATGACGTAGTAGTCGCCGGGCCGCTCGGCCGGAGGGATCCTCGCCTCATCGATAGGGACCGCCTCTTCTTCTTCCTCGACGGCGGCGGGTGCCTGGGCCGGCTCTGCCGGGGGAACCGTTTGCGATTCCTCGGCCGGTTCTGGCGCAAGCGCCATCTCGGGACCACCGCCTTCTGGGGCCGGTCCCGTCTCTGGCTCCGCCGCCTCGGCCCGGGCCGGTTCTTCTATCGAGGGGGCCGCCTCGGCCGGCTCCGGATCGGCGAGGGTCTCTGGCGCGTCGTCCTCGGTGGGTGCGGGCTCATCCACGTCGGGTTGTGGCGCGACGAAATCGGAAGCCTCGGCCTCCTGGGTCTCCTCCGAACCCGCGTCGTCGACCGCGTCGGCGGACGACTCCTCTGCCGCCTCCCCGCCCTCCTCTGCCGAGGAAGACTGCGGACTATCGGAGGCCGGCGTCTCCTCGTCCTCTGTGCGTTGCGTTTCGGTTTCCATTTCGCTCATTGAGTCTCTATCCCGAACAGCTCCAGGACCGCCGTGGTGAAGACGAAGTCCATGGCGAAGATGATGGCCGCTATCACGATCGAGCTCACCAGCACGACCAACGAATACGAGGCCACCTCTTGCCGCGTGGGCCAGGCCACCTTCTGAAGCTCGGCAACGACCTCTTTGACGAATTGCCGGGGTTTGGTGCGCTGCTTCTTGGTGGGAGCGCCCGCCGCTTTTGCCTGCGGCCTTGTAGCAGCCGTCTTGCTCTGCTGCTGCCGCTTCATGGCTCGTTTGTATTGCCTGTTCACGAAGACCCCTTATCTCCGCTCCGAACGCGCTTGGCAAGGATCCGGATTAATTGGGGAGAGAACTGAAAGCGAAGCCTAGCACGTCGAGAGACCACGGACGGCCCTCGGGGCCGACTCAACTTAGAGCTCCTTGACCGAAAGGGATACGGCTCCCGAAGCCCCAATCCTCTTGGCCCACACCGCGACTCGCTTCGTGTCACCGGCGCCGATGAACTTGAGATCGTTCAGCAGGCGGGTCCTCACCCTGCCCTCTTTCTCCGCGGAGAGTTTATAGACGGCGTCTGCAGCACCGGTGTTTGTCACCTCGAAGACGATCCGGCCGACGTCACGCCGAAGCCGACCCTTGACCTTCTTGACGTCGGGTTCGCTGGGGACATCCGGAGCCAAAAGGCTCTGTACGGCCACGGAATAGATACGCCGACTTCGCTTTACCGAGTCCTTGAGGACGTAGAAAGCGAGCCCATTGGCCTCATCCACGTATCTGTTTCTGGTGCCGGGAGCCGTGCCGGCATGAAAAGCGGCGTCGGACAATTGCCTGTAGTCGCCCACGGTGTAGTAGAACTTCTCGCCGTTCGGCCTCACAAAGTCCACCTTGCGGAGATCCTTCGGATGGGCATCGATAACCCAGATGAAGGGTGACAGATCGGCGTTTTTCGTCTTGGCGATCAACACACCGTGGTCGGGAATGAATGAGTCGAATCCCTGCCGGTTCACGACTTCGATGTCGTAGTTGTTGTAGTTACCTCCATCGCACTTTGGCTTGGAGTTGTCGCAACTCGACATGTCGTCTCCGAGAACGATTCGAATTCCGCTGAAAAGATTCGGGTTGTCCAGCGCGGGGGGCGATTCCCGCTGGAGGATTCGGGCCTTGATCACTCCCGCCGCGTCGAGTGTCGATCTCTGAAGAGTCAGGACCTCCGAACCGGGTAGGAAACCGAACCTGAGCTTGTTGCGAATCATGTGGTGCGATCCCATCGTTCCCCCCTCCACGGGAGGGATGGTCCAGCGCTCGAAGGGCCCGCCCGGACCATTAAAGGTTCCCCGACTCATCATGTCCCAGGGCCCGCTGTAGGAGCGATCGGGATTCGGCGCGTAGGGATTGTTGTAATTGTCGAGAATCCCGAAGATGTGCGACAGCTCGTGCGCGTAGGTCGATCCGCCGTCGCTCTCACCTTGGGTTGAAAGCAAGCCGGGAAGGGCATGGGACCAGATTTGCTGAGCCGCGAAAAATGAAGTCCAGGGGACGTACCGGGTGGCGGCCCAGTTCCTATGGTCGGGATGCCCCTTTGGCCCAAAAGCATCGGTCACGTCTTCCTCGGTGAGGAAGCGAGCCTGACCGTAGTTCAGCCACGCGCCGGACTCGTCGTACGCGGCATGCAGCAAGAAGCGGAAGTCGAACTCCCCATGCTCTAACTGCGACGTGGTCACGTCGGCCAAAGACTTCTCCACCACCTCGGTATCGAAATCGCCGTCACAGCCGTCAGGACCGTCAGGACAGTCGGCATCCGTTCCGAAGTCCCGGATGCCGTACTCGTACATCCTTCCGTCCATCCGGTAGGGGCCAAAGGCTTCGGCGTCGACACCGATCAGACCGTAGGAGTTCTCAAGCCAGTACTCGTCGACCGTGTGACCTCTGTGCGGAGCCTTGGGACTCTCGTTGCGGAAGAGATATCGAAGCCAGTACCTGGCGGGATTTTTGACTCCGAGTCCTCTCTGACCGGTCACATCTCTGGTCTTCTCGGCGACCCTGAACTTTTGATCGGTGAAATCTCCCAGGATGAGAGCCGACCGAAGGGTGCGCAGCGTTGGCTCGAAGTCCTTGTCGTAGTACGGAACGTGGGGGACGGGCTTGTAGTCCCTCCAGGTCATGTCCTCTGGCACTTCCCAAGAGCGAGGATCGACATGACGGGGGAACCGAGCCCGCGCCGTGACCGGAGAGACCCCAGTGGCCGCCAAACACAGCGCAGTGATCAACACGAACCAGGCCCGGCCCAGGCGGGGCATTGATGTCACGGCCTAGAAGTTTGCCCTCCTGCCCCTGCCGACCACCGGAAGCACGACTCTGCTGCGGTGCAGATCGACCGTCACCGTGGCCTGCTGCCCATCTGGAATGGTCCAGTCCGAATCGCTCCCGGCAATCACGACTCCGATGCGATGACCCTTCTGAAAGATGTAGTCCTCGCCAAACCCCGCCCAGCGGAAGGTATAACGCTCGCCCGGTGTCAGGGGGTTGCTCTCTCCCATGGCCTTGTTGTGTTTTGCATCGAGCCATCCTCTCGTGACGATCTCGATGTCGTTCGCAACTGCCGTCTTCTCGGTCACGAAGTAGCAGGCGTCGTCTGCTCGGGTGCTGGCACCGTGACAGGACTCCTTTGTGGAACTCGTCGTGATCCCTTCGTCCGACGACTCGTGGTTGACCCTCAGGGCCCGTCCGTAATCGACTAGGAGCATCGTGAAGTTGGTGTCGGGTCTATCCAGTTGTGCCGACACACGGACCGGGATCTTTCCGCTTACCCTCACCGAACGATTTAGCTTGTTAGTCAAGAAGAGCAACCTGAAGTCCTTTTGTTCCGAAGGATCGGCCGCCATGTCGCTCTCGGAGGCTCCATCCTGGGGGTCGGTGTAGGACATGGTCTTGTCTTTGGGAGCGCGACGACGCAGAAGGGTGCCGGCGCGGTCCTTCGTTTGGGGTCCGAACCAGAGCCTCAGCCTCCTCGCCTTGGGTGCCGGCCAATCCCTGGAGGTCTTCCACACATCGGGACGGCGCTCGATGTCGACCCGAGGTTCCGACATGATCCCGTTGTTAATGCCGTGAAGCCACCGGTCGAACCATCGATGCAGGGTCCTGACCCACTTCTCCCGCCGATAGTCGAAGGGGTCAACGTGGCCGGTCTGGGACAGCCACAGCTTGCGCGGCACGCCGTTGTTGGCGAGAGCATTCCACCATTGCACGAAGTGATTCGGCTTTACGTTGAAATCGTTGATGCCATTTGCGATGAAGACGCTCGCGTTGACCTTACGGGCGTTGGATGGATAAAGGATGCTGTCGGGTAATCCCCTTCTCGGATCCTTGACGTAATCACGTTCGTGCCAGAACCACTCGTCGGGAGGAGGTGGTTTGTAATCCCCTGATGGATTGGCGGCCAGAGCCGCTATCTCGCTTCCCCTCGCCTGACAGGTCGTGTTATCGGTAAACGTCGCCTCAACCCACTTCGCGACGGCCTCCTCGTCGTCTCCGGGGGCCTGGTCGATGTAAAAGACGAACAATCCGGGGGTCGAGTAGGCATTGAAATATTGAACCCCCCGATTGAGGTGGTAGTCGTACCAGCGACTTATCCCCCCCACCGGCACGACCGTCTTGAGTCCGGGAAGTCCCATAGAGGCAGCCGCGTTGGCGATCGTCCCGTCGTATGACTTACCGATCATCCCGACCTTGCCGCTCGACCAGGTGGCTTTGACCTCCTGATCGGGCAGACCAGCTGCGTTAAGCCGCCACGCCTTTCCCTTTCCCGTGAGCCAGGCGAGGGTCGCTTTTGCCGCCGCCAATTCTCCGTTTCCTCCCAGCACCATGCACCCCTGAGAGTTGCGAGTACCGGGCATGTCCTGAGCTATGAACGCGTAGCCGCGAGGTACGAAGTAGTTGTCGTAATAGAGGGGGAAGAACTCCGGCTTGTAGTCGCCGTCTTCCTCGCCTTTCGACTCGTGCTCGTTCCCTCTCCCAAGCCTCAGAGGGCCCAAGGCCGACCTGCCGTAGATGGCCTGGTAATAGGGACTCATCTCGTAGATGATCGGGACGTCGAAAGACGAATCGGTTTTGGTTTCTTTTGGCCTGATGATGTCGGTTGCG
Organism: Actinomycetota bacterium; assembly: GCA_030862065.1. GTDB lineage: Bacteria > Actinomycetota > CADDZG01 > CADDZG01 > WHSQ01 > JALZEK01. Next base: position 46,645 of record JALZEK010000097.1, read on the forward strand.
ATGAGATCCTTCTGGCCATCGCCGTCGTCGTCGATCAGAGACTCGATGTAGATCGTTTCCCTGATGGCCTCCTTGTACGAAAAGATCGGCTGCGTGACGCCGTTCCGAATCCGAATTCGGGCCCCAGCGGTCCGAGGACCGGACGGGCCGGCCCCCGCCTCTTGGAAGGAGGCGACGAGGGTGAGCGTGACCAGCAGGGCAAGCGAGCCGCGTGACCCTCGCCCGGTTTGTCGCATAACTTCAAATTCGCCGATTCGAGCCTCTATTCCTGCGCCGCCCACGTGGTCCGGGCAAGCGGAAGAACAGATCGCGGTTTCGCGTGACCTTCGGTAGCTAGTCCGATCTCGCCATCGCGCCCCTAGTCAGAAAGGACTAGGGACTCACCGCAACGGGAGGAAACTTCACTCCCTCGGGCCATTACCAGAGGCCGGGGATGGTGCCATAGTGGGGCCAGGGCGCGGGGTTGAAAGGTGAGTCGGTGAACGACATAAACCTGGTCCTGGCCGAGATCCGAAGCCAGGTCACGGTCTTGAAGGGTTATTCCTTCCTGCTCTCCAGCGACTGGGACGACCTTCCGGAAGACGAGAGGAGAGAGCTCGCGGGGATGATCCACGACGCGGTCAAGAACGTAAACAACCTACTGAGGAAAAAGGACGTGGGTCTCGAAAGCGGTCGGTCCGGTACCGGGCCTGTCTCCATCGAGAAGGAGCCGAAGAACGACCGGGGGGAATGACGGCGTCTGACAGCTTGAAAATTGGCTCGCCGGGTCGCTACCGGCGATCAGGTCACCGCTCCCAATGCTAGGGGGAGCGGGGCAAGGGAGGGGGG
>JALZEK010000166.1 GCA_030862065.1 Actinomycetota bacterium
TGGACAGGGCGGTCGCACCCGAAGGGGTCCTTGCTTCGCACGACGCCGAGGAGGTGCTTCGCGCTCTTGATGGAAGAGGCCCGATCGAGCAGATCCTCGACTTCCGCTTGCGGGCGGGTCCGTACGGTGACCGGTTCGGCGACCGGCCGGGAGGACTTTCACTCGAGGTGCTCGAGGACAATCCACACGGCATCGATTTCGGACCGCTCGAGCCGAGGTTGCCCAACGCCCTCAGGACATCTTCGGGCAAGGTCGAGCTGGCACCTGCCGAGATCGTGGCGGACCTCCCGCGCCTACGGCAGAACCTAAATCGCCCCCCCGACGAGATGGTGTTGATCGGCCGCCGCCAACTGAGGTCCAACAATTCGTGGATGCACAACGTACCCACCATGATGAGCGGGAGTAACCGATGCACTTTGATGATGCATGAGCGAGACGCGGCGCGCTTGGGGTTGACCGACGGCGCGGTCGCACGCATCCGCTCGCGCGTCGGCGAGGTCGAGGCGCCGGTGGAAGTCTGCGACGAAGTGATGCCGGGGGTCGTCAGCCTTCCGCACGGTTGGGGTCACTCCCTACCCGGGGTGCGTCTTTCGGTCGCCGGTGCCAATGGAGGGGTCTCCTCCAATGACCTGACAGACGAGCAAGTTGTCGACCCTCTGTCGGGCAACGCGGTGCTCAACGCGGTCCCGATAACTATCGAGCCGGCATCGACAACGGAGAAGGAACTTTCTCTCGAACGGTCCGCCCGGCTCTGATCCACCCCGGCGGAAGAAACCCTTTACGGAATTGTGATCGAGCCGTCCTTGTTGAGCGTCCAGTCGGGATTATGGGCAACCTCCCAGGGATGCCCGTCTGGGTCCACGAAGACACCGGAGTACCCACCCCAAAAGGTCTCGCCGCCGGACCGCGCGATCGTCGCTCCCGCCGCCTCCGCCTGCGCGAGAACGGCATCCACTTCCTCCGGTGAGCCCACGTTGTGTGCGAGCGTGATGCCCCCCCAGCCGCCGTTGTCGGCTATGACGGTGTCCTCGGCAAGGTTGCTGCGGCTCCAGAGGGCGACGACCATTCCACCCGCCTGGAAGAACACGACGTCGTCGTCGGGCTTCGCCCGCGTCGTCCACCCGAGCGCCTCGTAGAAGGCCCGCGCCCGTCGAAGGTCGGTAACTCCAAGCGTGATCAGACTGACTCGTTGATCGATGGGTTGATTCTTCCATGCGAATCCCGGCGACTCCTCCCGATCGGTGACAAACTCCCGGCTGGCGAGGCACAATTCTGACCGTGACGACCGAGCGCCTCGATGTCTCCGACGTCCTCGGACCTTCGCCCGGCTACGCCTACGGGGCCAGGGTGAGTGGCGGCACCACCGTTTACTGCGCCGGCGCCGTGCCTGTGGATCCGGAAGGCAACCTCATAGGACGCGGCGATCTGCAGGCCCAAACCCAAGCGGTGCTGGCCAACCTGCGAGCTGTCCTCGATCGGGCCAATGCCGCGCCCGCCGACGTGGTGAAAACGACGATTTTCGTCGCCGGTCAACAGAGAGAAGATCTGCCCGAGGTCTGGCGGGCGTTCGCGCAGACCCCATTTGTGGACGCGCCGAGCACACTCGTCGGAGTGACGCACCTCGGCTACGAGGGCCAACTCGTGGAGATCGAAGCGATCGCGGTGACAGACGGGTAACGACCGGACCCGCCTTTGCGAGCGGTTAGGTGCGTTGTTTCGGCCTCAGGTTTCGTCTACCGCCAGAGAGTCAACCAACAGCGCCGAGGATTGGGTGTCCCCGGAGGAAGAGAATCGCCGCCGACGCCGAAGGCGTCGCCAGTACCTAACCCGGCGGAGCCGTGCCTCCGCCGAGGACCGCGACGGAAGGGATGCCCAACCGCAGGCGCGAGGCGACAGATGTCAGACCGAAAGAACGTGTTGCGGACCGATGCTCAAGTTCTTTTTTCGAGCGCCTCGATTATGTGGGGGCCGAAGTCAATTCCCGTGAAATGCTCCACGCTCTGTAATCCGCCCGGGCTCTCCGCGTTGATCTCGACGACCTTGTCTCCCACGATGTCCAAACCGACAAAGAACATCCCGTCCTTGACGAGGCGGCTCTCCATGGCCCGAGCGATTTCCAGTTCGCGATCTCCGATCTCCACAGCGACCGACTTGCCCCCCGTGGAGATGTTGCTACGGACGTCTTCACCGGGAGGAACTCGGCGGAAGGCTGCGTACTCGCCATCGCTTTTTAGAGGTCGTCCCTCCAGCAGGAACAGTCTCGTGTCGCCTTCATCCGCTTCGGAGAGGTACTCCTGGGCCAGGATGTATCCATCTTCGAGCACGGCCTCCACCATCTGAGAGAGATTGGGATCGTTCGAGTCCCTTACGAGGAATACGTTGCGACCCTTGGCTCCGTAGAGCGGCTTTATCACCGCGCTACCGTATTTCTCGAGAAACTTCCTTATCTCTTGCTCATCCCTGGTAACGAGAGATCTGGGTCTTATATCGGGCGGAAAATCCTGTAGGTAGAGCTTGCTCGCAGCCTTGGAGAGACCGATCGGGTCGTTAACGACGGTCACTCCCTCGTCCGAGAGCATCTGTCCGAAGAGGACGTTCAGTCCCATCGCCCAGGGACGATCGTGCATGTCTTCGATCGAATCGTTTCTCAGCATCAGGGCATCGAGTTCGTCCAGTGCGATCCGACGTCTTCGGTCTTTGGACTGCACTCGCTCGAGAAACTCCTTGAGCGAGTCGTCCTCGTGGGTCTCGGCCGAGTGCGCCGTCGCGGTCAGGCGCTCTCCCGGTTCGTAGTCGACGTCTCCAGCACCGATATACCAGACTTCATGTCCCATCCTCGAAGCGGCAATCGCCATACGGGTTGTGGTGTATTCGGGTATTTCGGTTTCGACTCGATTGACGAAGAATCCGATCTTCATGGTCGACTCACTGGGGCTTAATCAATTCGAGTACGTCCATGCCTTCGTAGACGCGTTCGAGGCGTTCGGCGGCTCTCGGTAGGTCCAGCCAACGAGGGGTGATCATCGCCGGATGGAGGACGCTCCGCCCGAGCAATTCCTCTATCAAGGGAACGTGGTCGAGCGACATCTTTCCGAGAAACAACGGGTCCAGCCGTTTGCGCTGAGAAGCGAACTCGAGGAGTCGCGCTATTCCCCGAAGATATATGACGTCCTTTGTCAATCCTCCGCTGCGAGCGACCCGGATTGTTACCGACCATGCGACCTTGGGGGGGAAACCGTGCCGGCCTCGCAGTGTTTCGAAGATGTCTAGAAATTCGGCCCCCTCCAGCAACAGGTTCACGGCAACCACCCGTCCCGCCAGCAACCGCAGTCTCTGTGAATCCAGGCCTCCCGAGATGAACTCGGCCAGGACGGCCAGGCCTTCCTGAGTCTCTTCGTAGTCGGGAAGCCCGACCGCAAGCAACTTCAAGGGCTGGTGGGATCCGTTTTCGTAGGTCACGACGTGGGTCCCAACCTCGTGCTGGATGAGTGCTTCGACCCGCCCCTTTCGAAAACTCGCTTCGGCTCCGATGAGCAGCCGCCCGTGAGAAACCATCAGATCGGGTACATCGGAACGGATCTCAAGTTCGGCTGCAAGATTCGGATATCGATCGCGATAGAGATTCAACTCATCCTCGGCCCTTTTTGCGAAGGCCGTCGCCGTCACGCGAACATCTTCTGAAATCGCTACCTCTACCGTCGACAAGAGTTCCTCGGCGGTGTCGACGAGATCGGAACCAACTTCACCAAAGAGCTGAAGGCTGCCGTAGAGAAAGCGCGAGGTATCACGGTCCTCGAGCAGCATCACCTGGCGGTTCAACTCGTCTCTTTTCTGCGTCAGGATGACCGCTAGGCTGGGATCCTCAACATCCTCTATCTCCAGGTTGAAGAGACGCCTCTGGACGAGGGCGGGTTCGAAGTTGACAGGGCGCGATTGAAGGGTCGGAACGCGGCTGAACCCGCTTTTTGCAAAGTCCGACCAGGCCTCGGCCGAGTTGACCGGTGTGATGTTGAGCAACAGATCGATATCGCGCTCGATCTCGGTAAGAGCTCGATCGATCTTCAGGACGTTCTCCAGCGGCCCCGTCGGACTGTCCGCTCGAACTGCTGTCATGACCTAGTGATTACCCAATTTTGGTGAAGGCCGAGCCATCAATAGAATGGAGCGGTGGACCGTTCAGCACCTATGAGAAGGAAGGAGACTCCACCCCCCAAGCCGCAACCGGGACCGATCCGACCCGAGCCACCCCCCCGGCGGCTCCGGTGAAATGGGTTCACGCTCCGCAGACGAGCCCGAAAGATCGTCGTTAGCTCGCGGCGGCCGGCTCGACCTTCTTCCATGAATCCCAATAGGTGATCTCCTCGACCGGCCGACGCCTCGCGGGTTTGAAATCCTCGCCCTTGAAGTAGGCAACCGCAATGAGACCAACTTGAGAGACGGTTTCAGGAATGCCGAGAACCTCCGCGATCTCACGTTCGAACGCGAGATGCATGGTCGTAAGAGCGGACCCCAGCCCCCGCGCCCTCAGCGCCACCATGAAACTCCACACGGCCGGCCAAATTGACCCGTAGAAACCCGACGCCGCCATGTTGTCGGAGACGCCGTAAGGGTACCGAGCGGATTCCAGGAATACCCGCTGTTCCTCATAGGTGCCGAGCTGACAGGGGATCACCTGAACCGGCACCCGAGCAAGATTCTGGGACAAATACCGAGTCGATGAGATGAGCGGTTTGGCTTCCGGTGAGTTCTCGAACGCCTCCGCCATGATGTCCACGTAGGGATCGATCGCCCGTCCGTAGATCTCCGCTACCAGCTTCCTTTTCTCGGGATCGGTTACAACGACCCACCGCCAGCGCTGGAGGTTCGATCCCGTCGGGGCCTGGATGCCGATTCTCAGGCACTCGTTCAACACCTCTCGGTCGACGGGTCGCTCGAGGTCGAGCCGCTTCCGGACCGTTCGTGTAGTCGTCAGGACGTGGTCGATGCTGTTCAGATCCAGTTCCATGGGGCCTCCCGGTCACATCGCAAGAGTCCTGGCTACGGTAGCGATTTGCCGGGGGGGAAACCAGCGGCCGGGCAAGAAGGTATTGGAAGGGAGGTCCACTCGAAGGGGGATTCAGAATGCGCGGACGGATCGCTGCGATTTCCTTGATCGCCACAGTCGTCCTCATCGGAGAGGCTCCGGTTGCCCACGCTCAGGCATCTGGATAAAGGCCACAGAAGGCAAAAGCAAGCCCAAATACGACCGGGATGATGAACGCGCGCAACCGCTTCGGCCTGCGCAAGTCCAAGCCTCTCGTTCCCGGAAAGGCCTGGAGAGCGGAGGTCGAGTTCCAGCCGACGGATTGGGTTCTGGAAAGGGTCACCGACTGGGTTTGGCGATCATGTCCATGAACGATTACGAGGCGTTGTACTGGAGCAGTCATCCGGCGACGAACGAACTCAAGCTCTCCAATTCAAGCCTGGTGGTCGGTCTTGCCCCCCTTAAGCAGTTCCGGAGACTCACTCGACGGGCAGGGGAGAAACCCCTGCGGGTCTGACGCTAGGCTGGCATCGAATCGGCAGCCGCAAAGAAGCGAGGTGCGTCATCGCAGCTTTCTCAATTCTCAAGCCCCCTAAGGCCCACAACGAACCCGTAAAGGACTACGCCCCCGGCTCTCCCGAACGCTCCAGCCTCAAGAGGACCCTCGACTCGATGCGCGACGACCGGATCGAGATCCCGATGGTCATTGGAGGACGAGAGGTCACCAGCGGTGACATCTACGAGGCGGTGATGCCGCATGACATAAAGAGCGTATTGGGCGACGTTCACCAGAGCAGCGCGGCGCACGTCAATCAGGCCGTCGACGCAGCGCGGGAGGCCCATGCCGACTGGGGCTCATTTCCCTGGGAGGAACGGGCTGCGATTTTCTTGAGGGCGGCCGAGCTGCTGTCGGGTCCATGGCGGGACGTCATAAACGGGTCCACCATGGTCGGCCAATCCAAGACCGTGCATCAAGCCGAGATCGACGCGGCCTGCGAATTGATCGACTTCTGGCGGTATAACGTCGAGTACGCGGCTCGGATCTATTCCGAGCAGCCTCTTTCGCCCCCGGGCATGTGGAACCAGACCGACTACAGGCCGCTTGAGGGGTTCGTATTCGCCGTCACCCCATTCAACTTCACGTCCATAGCGGGGAATCTTCCGACGAGCCCGGCGCTCATGGGGAACACGGTCGTATGGAAGCCGTCCCTGACTCAGGCGTTTTCGGCCCATTACCTGATGAAGCTTCTGGAGGCGGCCGGTCTTCCGGACGGGGTGATCAACATGGTGCACGGCCCAGGCCCCGAGATAGGGGAGGCCGCGCTGTCCAATCCCGAGCTGGCCGGGATCCACTTCACGGGATCGACCCCAACTTTTCAGTGGATGTACAAAAAGGTGGGGGAGAACATCGAGTTGTACAGGCACTATCCGAGGCTGGTCGGCGAGACCGGGGGGAAGGATTTCATCGTCGCACATCCCTCGGCCTCGGTGGACGCGCTGGCCGCGGCGATCCTGCGCGGTGCCTTCGAATACCAGGGTCAGAAGTGCTCGGCCCCCTCACGCCTCTACATTCCGGGGAATCTGTGGGCGCCTCTCAAGGACCGGATCGTCGACGAGGTTTCAACGATCAAGATGGGCGACGTTGCCGACTTCTCGAATTTCATGGGAGCGGTGATCGACGACCGCGCCTTCTCCAAGCACACGAAGGCCCTTGAGGAGGCAAGTTCCAGCACCGACCTCGACATCATTGTCGGCGGCAAGGCGGACGACTCAAAGGGGTACTTCGTTTCGCCCACGGTCGTTAGGAGCAACGATCCGAAATCCCGCTTGATGCGCGAAGAGCTGTTCGGTCCCATCGTCACGGCCTTCGTGTACGAGGAGAACGACTACCTGGAAACCCTTGACCTGGTCGACTCGACAAGTCCCTACGGGCTTACCGGCGCCGTCTTCGCGACCGAGGAGGCCGCCATCCTCGAGGCGAAGAGGCGGCTGCGATATGCGGCCGGCAATTTTTACGTTAACGACAAGCCGACCGGAGCCGTCGTCGGCCAGCAACCTTTCGGGGGGGCGCGCCGCTCCGGTACGAACGACAAGGCGGGCTCGATGTGGAATCTCATCCGGTGGGCGAGCCCTCGTTCGATTAAGGAGACGTTTACGCCACCGACCGACTACCGCTACCCGTACATGGGGCCGGAGGACGACGACCGACCGTAAATACGTCGGTGCCCGCAGACGCCTCTTATCGAGGTCCGGAAGGGTTTTGGGGAGCGAGCCCAGAAAACCTCTAGGAGCAAACCAAGATGGACGAAGGAGGAAATATGCGGCGCGCGCTCGTTTTCCTGGCCACGACATGTGTCCTGCTGGCCATGACCGGTGCCCCGGCGGCGAAGTCCAAGGGGCCGAATCTGAAGGTCATTTCTCGGGTTTCCTATAAGGGCGGCAGTCACCTCACGTTTGGTGGCGGATACGCCTACGGCGGCGAGCTCAACGGCGTATCCAGTCGGGACCAGGAGGGGTACGAGGACAAGGGCGGTATTCACGTCTTCGACATCACCGGCAAGCCTCGCGAGGCCGGATTCTTCCATTGCCCCGGAAACGATCTCGACATCGCCTTTGTAAAGAAGGGTCTCCTCGCGGTCGGTTATCACAAGGCCGCCTGCACCGAGCCGGGCGAGGGCTTGTTCACCCTGGACGTGAGCAAGCCGTCAAAGCCGAAGCTCATGGGCTTCGTCACTTTTCCGGCCCCCCTCAACCGCAACCACGCCATCGCGCGTTACCCCGGTAAGCCCCTGATCTATGCGGCGGGCGGCGGGCTCGGTCGGGGGCAGGAGAGCGTCACGATGGTGGACGTCTCCAACCCGAGAAAACCAAAGATCGTCGAGAGCTATCTCGCACCCCCGCGCGGCTGTCATGATTTTTCCTTCCAGTTTGACAAGAGGGGCAAGTTCGGCATCTGCGCCGGCCTGGGCGAGGTTCAGATCTGGGACGTCTCAAAGCCTCTTGCCCCCGAGGTCGTGTCGAGGATTCACAATCCTCTGATTCAGTTCGCTCACTATGCCGTTGCCAGCGCGGACGGAAAGATCCTCGTCATCAACGACGAGGCCATCACGGCGAACGAGTGCGAAAAAGAGGACGTTCCGGCAGGGGCCATCTGGGTATACGACATCAGCGACATCGAGAGTCCGGAATATTTGTCTTATTTCTCCCCACCGCGCGGGAACACGGGCTCCCCCATCGGTTCGTTCTGGACGCCGAACGGCCTCACGTGCACGTCTCACGACTTCAACTACATCGACAATCGCACGGTCGTGGTTCCCTGGTACACGGGAGGCTTCAACATCCTCAGCCTGAAGAATCCCAGCCAGCCCAAGGAACTCGCTCACTATCAACCGAAGGGAACAGATATGTGGTCCGCCCACTGGTACCGCGGGCGCATTTACACAAACGACATGGGTCGTGGCTTTGAGGCCTTAAAGGTGAAGGGCCTGTAGCACCCACAGGCAAAGACAAAGGGGCCGCGCAACGCGGCCTCTGGCGCATGGTGGCCAGAGGTTTGGCCCGGCGGTGTCCTCGCTGTGGCCAGGCCAAGTTGTTCGTGCGTTGGGGCCGCCTCGTGTCGAACTGCCCCCGCTGCGGGCACCTCTTCGAACGCGAAGAGGGCTACTGGGTTGGAGCCATAATCATCAACACCGCGGTTACAGAAACTCTGTTTGGTTTGGTCTTCGTGATCACGGTGCTTCTCACCGTGCCCGAGATCCCCTGGTTGCCCATCGTCGCCGCGGGCGTCGCAACGAATGGCATCTTTCCCTTTCTCTTTTATCCGAATTCGAAGACGGTTTGGAGTGCGGTGGATCTGTACTTCCATCCGTCGGTGGCGTCCCGGGATGGCAAACTTCGGATGTGATCGAACCCAGAACCGACCGTCCGGCTGTCAGGGACTACGGGATTCCTGAAACCACCGAAGAGCTTCTTCCCTTCGACGACGCGTTACAGAAACTGAGGGAGGCGCGCAATTACTGGCTCGTTACGGTTCGTCCCGACGGGCGTCCTCACGCCGTACCCGTCTGGGGAGTGGTTGTGGAGGGGACGGTTTACTTCGGCGGAGGTCCCGATACGAGGAAAGCTCGGAATCTGGACGCGAATCCCAACGTCGTCGTCCACACAGAGTCGGGAGACGACGTGGTCATCATCGAGGGCGAGGTCTGGAGGGTCGAGATCGATCCGGAGCAGGAACGAGTCGACGACGCGTACGAGGAGAAGTACGACATGCGTCACGGCCCTCAGGTCTGGGGGGTGAGGCCCAGGGTCGCTTTCGGCTGGACCGAGTTCCCGAGAACGATGACTCGCTGGACCTTTGGGTCCTGAGAGTCCAGGTCCGGGCAGGAAACGTTCTCCGCCCGGAGAACCTCCCAGACAAGGGCAGTCCGAGCAAAGGAAGAAGCGATGAAGAGAGCAGTGGGAGCCCTCGCCGTGGCCTCCATCCTTGTGCTCGCCGTTCCCTCGCCGGCCTACGCGGTGGTTGCCGCGGCCGGCCCCGGCAGCTACGCCGCGGGATACGTGACCAGGGTGGTCGTCGTCCCCGTGGGGGGCCCGCTCACTTTCGTGAACGGAGATGTGGTGACCCACACGCTGACCGCCGACGACGCCTACCTTCCTCGTAAGGTCGCGAGAAAGACCGCTCGATGCTCGAGTTATTCGCTCAGGCGGTGCCCGCTCTTCGACAGCGGATCGGTCGGCACCGGCGACGCCGAAGAGATCGAGGGCCTGAATCGCCTGAAGGGCGGGCGTCAATACGCCTTTTACTGCCAGATTCACCCGTCGATGACGGGGATCCTGGTCGCCGCCGGCGCCGGCGACACTCCATAGCGCCCCTCTTCTTCCCCGGGGAACAGCCCACACTAGTCTGGTGTTCACCAGGACGAAAGGGAAATCCTAGAAGGAGGATCAGATGGCAACTGCGACCTTCGGCGCCGGCTGTTTCTGGGGCGTGGAGGCCGATTTCCGCCAGATCGACGGTGTGACTTCAACCACTGCGGGTTACGCCGGCGGTCACGTGGAGAATCCAACGTACGAGCAGGTGTGCAGCGATCGGACCGGGCACGCCGAGGTCGTCCAGGTTGAATACGACCCCGATGTGGTTTCTTACGACCGGCTACTCGACGTGTTTTGGCAGGCGCATGATCCCACTCAGCTCAACCGTCAGGGGCCGGACATTGGTCGCCAATACCGGTCGGTGATTTTTTTCCACTCTCCCGAGCAGAAGGCGGCCGCGGAGGCCTCCAAGGAAAAGATCCAGGCCAACTACCGCAAACCCGTCGTTACGGAGGTGACGCCCGCGCCCCCCTTCTATTTGGCGGAGGACTATCACCAGCGCTATCTCGAGAAGAAGGGCCTCGCGAGCTGCACCGTGACGTTGCAGGAGGCACTCTAAGAGGAGTCGTCTGTCGCCTGCGGGCGATCATCCCCTCGTGTCGCGGTCCTCGACGGCATCCGAAGCCTGTGAAAATGATTAGATGGTTCGCTGGTGGGGCGAATTCGTCGGCGAAGTTGAACAGCGCTGGGGAAAGAAAAAGATTCAGCGACACGTCTGGTTCCTTCTTGTCGTCGGCGCAATCTCCGCCATTCTGTGGCCCCAAGGCGGGTTCGATTGGTGGGAGATTCCCCTAACGGTCGTCCCGATGCTCCTGTTTCTGGCCATGCTGCGGACCCTCAGGTATTGGCCCTTCCAATCAAACTGACCCACTACCGCAATTGCTGCTCGGAATCCTACTTTGAGGAGCATCTGCCACCATCTTCCCGGGTCGGCGTCCTGCATCTGCGCCAGGCGGCATAGGATGTCGGGATGCCCGATTACCCCCTGTCCACCGTCGCGGAACTCCTCGGCGTCAGCGTCGACACGGCCAGACGATGGGCGGACTCCGGCCGGCTGAAGGCGCGGCAATCAGACGGCCGGTGGATCGTCGACGGGAGCGAGCTCGCCCGGTTCGCGGCCGAGGTCTCAGAAGAATCCGAGTTTCCGGTTATCGGCGCCCAGTCTTCGCGAAACCGCTTCACGGGGATCGTCACCCGCGTCGTCAAGGACAAGGTCACGGCTCAGGTCGATTTGCAAGCCGGCCCTCACAGGATCGTCTCGTTGATGACGAGGGAGGCGGCCGACGACCTACGACTGGAGCCCGGCGTCCTGGCGGTTGCTGCAGTCAAGGCCACGAACGTCGTGGTCGAACTCGCTGCGGAGGAGTGAAACTCGGGATCCTGCTGTTCGTTGCGAGCGCGCTTCTTTCAGTTTCCTGCACGGACTCGGGTGCGGACCACACTCTCACCGTCTTTGCGGCGGCCTCGCTCGTCGATCCGTTCACCGAGATGGGCCGGCTTTTCGAAAAGGAGAATCCCGGAACGAAAGTCAGATTCAACTTCCTGGCGTCGTCCGAACTCGCCGCTCAGATCGAGCTGGGAGCGAAAGCCGACGTATTCGCGTCCGCGGATTTATCCAACGCTCGCCGAGTGGCGCAAGCCCTCGAGATGGGCACCCCGCGGCGGTTCGCGCGCAATCGTTTAGCGATTGCCGTTGCGGAGGGGAATCCGCTCGAGATCCAGAGTCTCACGGATCTGGAGGACGACGAACTCGTGATTTCGATCTGCAATCCGGAATGTCCCGCCGGTCGCTACGCGCTGGAGGTCTTTCGGAACGCGGGAGTGGAGGTGAAACCGGATTCCTTCGAGCAGGCGGCGACGGGGGTCGTCGTTCGAGTGTCACTCGGCGAGGCCGACGCGGGGATCGCCTACGTAACGGATATCGGCGGCACCACAGAGAAGGTAGATGCCGTAACCATTCCACCTCGGCACAACGTCGTCGCGGAGTACATGCTCCTGGAATTGAAGGGATCCGATTCGGCGGGTGAATTCGTCGATCTCGTTCTTTCGCCCGAGGGTCAAGAAATTTTGAGACAGAACGGGTTCGAGTCCCGATGACCACTCGCCGAGTATCGATCCCCCCTCTCCTTTTGATTCTCGGCGCCGTCAGCATTTGCTTTTTTTCACTTCCGTTTGTCGGCCTCCTGACCCAGGCTCCGTGGACTGACCTGCCGTCCCTTCTGGGATCCTCGCAAGCACTTGCTGCGGTGCGGCTCTCGCTTATTTGCTCGCTGCTGAGCACGATAGTCGCTGTTGTCTTTGGATTACCTCTCGCCTGGATTCTGGCCCGAACCGAATTTCGGGCGAAGTGGATCGTTCGGGGGGTCGTGCTGCTTCCCCTGGTCTTACCGCCCGTCGTTGGAGGTGTTGCGCTGATCCTGGCTCTCGGCAGAGCAGGGCTGATCGGTGGTTGGCTCGAATCCGTGTTCGGGGTGACGCTCTTTGGCACCACCGCTGGCGTGGTCGTGGCCGAGACGTTCGTTTCGATGCCTTTCCTGGTTCTCGCCGTCGAAGCCGGACTGCGGTCGATGAACCGTCGTTACGAGGAGGCCGCGCGCACCCTTGGTGCCTCGCCGACATTTGTCTTTCGGCGAGTCACTCTTCCCCTCGTCGTCCCCTCGCTGATCGCCGGCGCGGTTCTCGCCTGGGCTCGGGCCCTGGGTGAGTTCGGTGCGACGATCGCCTTTGCGGGAAACCTCCCCGACAGCACACAAACGGTTCCGCTGGCAGTGTTCGTGGAACTTCAGCGGGACGTCGAGGGAGCGGTGGCTCTGAGCCTGGTGCTCGTAGCAGTGTCGATCGCGATCCTGGCCGTCCTTCGCGACCGGTGGATGGTCGCTCCATGAGCCTTGTGGCGGATTTCACTGTGGATCTACAGGATTTTCGACTCGAGATCGGTCTGGAGGTCGGCGGAAACGAGGTTGTGGGCGTCCTTGGCCCCAACGGATCCGGCAAGACGACGTTGTTGCGGGCGATCGCAGGCCTTGTCCCGCTTGCTTCCGGAAGGATCGAACTCAACGGCGAGGTCCTGGAGGATGTGGCAGCTCACCGCTCGGTCCACCCCGAAGAACGGTCCCTGGGTTTCGTTTTCCAGGACTACCTCCTATTTCCTCATTTGTCCGTCCTCGACAACGTCGCGTTTGCCTTGCGTGCCCGGGGCCTAACTCGCCCCGATGCCGAAGCGCGTGCTCTCGATGCATTGCGAAACTTCGGCATCGAATCCCTCGTCGGCTCGCGTCCCAACCGACTGTCGGCCGGCCAAGCTCAACGGGTTGCCCTCGCTCGAGCTTTGGTCGCGAAACCAAGTGCGCTCCTGTTGGACGAGCCTCTGGCAGCATTCGATTTCAGCGCGCGAGCCGCGGCGCGACGAGAACTCCCACGGTGGCTCGAGACCTTCCCGGGGATACGGCTCCTCGTGACACACGACCCAGTTGATGCCGTGACCCTGTGCAACAAGATCGTTGTGCTCGAGCAGGGAAGGATCGTCCACGAGGGCCGAGTGGGTGTGAGCTGAGACTACTTCTCAAACCTCACGATCACTCGGCCAAAAGGCCCCGCGATTTCTCTTAGCGCACCGACCCGAGCCAGACCTTTAACTTCATCGCCTCGCCCGGTGAGGTGAAAGCGCGGCTCTCGATCGTGTATCCGGCACAGTCGGTCGCGCCCATTCCCAGGACCTGCTCGTAGCCCTCGCCCCCGTCACCGCTCCCGAAGGTTCCGGCAGCCTCGGGGACCTGGTTGTAAACGCCTGAGCTTGCGACTTGAGATCCCGTCTTGTCGTAGATGTAGAGATCCATGTCGCTGACGCGTGTCGCACTCCACTCCTGACGCACGTACAGACCGGCGAACTTCTTCTTGGAGTCGACCTGGATGTTGAACCATTTCGTGTCCTCCATGATGGCGGCTTGACCTTCGGCATCGGTCGGATCGGTGGGCCACCACAGCGCCGGGCCGTGGTTGTAGTCGAATACAAGAGGCTTTTTCTGAGTGAACTTGTCGGTGACTTTGACGACCTTTGTCTTCTTGACTTCTTCGGCGTTCGAGGAATCCGTGGTCGGAACGGTCGGTTTGTAGGGTTTACAGCGACCCGCCGCCTGTACCGCCCCTGAAGAGCCCACGGCTCCAAGTATGAGCCCGGCCGATGCAACAATGCCTACCGTCCGTATCCACTTACTCATGATCGAGACCTCCGTTCGTCCACTTGTCGAAGGCGGTAATTCGTCGGCGGGGAACAGCCTCCTGCAACAGGCTGATGTCCTCGAGGACTGCAAGATCGCCCCCGCGGCCGAGTGGTCACCTCGCCGGAATATGTCCGGGTCGGCTCAACTAATCCACGCAACACCTCCCTTGGCGGCTGAGGCTGTAGGAGCAGTCGACCGAGAGGAGGATGCGTGAAGAGGGGACAGCCACGG
>JALZEK010000186.1 GCA_030862065.1 Actinomycetota bacterium
CCTCACTTACCTCCACGTTGTTCAAGTCTCCGAGGGATGGCGCGGTTTAGCGACGAGGCAAAGATTCCGTGATCTTCTCCCGCGGCCAAAGAAACGGGTACGTGTCGGGTCGCTGACAGCGGCTGCGCGTCGCCCTTCCTATGTTCGACGCACAGGAAGTCCGAGGAAGGGCGAGACGATGAAGCGGCATCCCCTGGGGGCATCTGCGTTGTTGGTGGCCGTATCACTGCTCACGATGGGTTGCGAGGTCGCCAACCCCCGGCCCGAGGGCGTGATCGAAGGAGCGATATTCGACGAGTTAAGCGCGGCGCTGGATCTGGTGTCCGGTGAGCCGCTTGCCGGGAACGTCGAAGGACAGCCGCCCATACCCTGGGTCCTCGAGATCGGCTTGCCCGGCATCCCCCGGACCGTCTCTATCGACCCCACCGAGCTCGGGGCCGAGGCGGACTGCGCGGATCCGAGCGCCACACCCGACATCCCGATCGGCGTTCCGACCGGCGATCCCGTGCAACCCGGAGACATCGTCGTCCCCGTCGTGGCGAAAGAGATCAGGTGGGAGCTCTACGAGTCAGGCGGCTCGCTCTTCGAGGGCGAGGACTACGCGGTCGAGCCGTCTCCATCCGACGCGGAAGAGGTCACGGCGGCGTTCACGACGCTGCCCACGATCGTCGCGCTCGGCTCGAACGAGGCGCCCAGGCGATTCATCAACGTCGCAATCGTCCTGACCGCCCAGCTCGGCGACGCACCTCAGCTCGCCGCGTGCGACGTCGACGACGAGGTCACGGTGAGCGGCGGACTGGTGCTGTTCCTCGACGAGCTGTTCCCGCTCGTCGAGCCATACGTCCGGGAGCTTCCGATCGTTCTCGGGCTCGCGCGGAACCCAGACTTCCAGGGCGGCCTCCTGATGCTGGTGCCCGAGAGGATGCCTTTCGACAACAGGGAGCCGGGAACCCAGGAGGCGAACCGCCTCCGGGAGCTCGTCGGCCCCCTCTTCAGCGAGCTCGGCCAAGCGCAGGAACAGCTCGACCAGATCCGCGGCAAGGTCCATATGGCGGGGTCCCTGCTGAACCTACTCGTCGGTCTCGACACCCTCCGCACCGCCGTGGCCGCGACCTCGGCCCGCCTCACGGTCGTCGACCAGATCTCCGACATGAACGTCGACGATCCCGAGGACGGCGCGCCCTACCAGGAAGCCTTCTCGCTCTGTCCCGGCTGCGGCTTCGCCGGCAACGACATCGAATCCAACGACACGGTCAGCTCGCTGTTCCTCATCGGACCGGGCGGGGGCCGCGTCTCGCTCTACGGGGACCAGGACTTTGCCTCCGGCGAGGGACACCTCAGCATCCTGGTCTCCAGAGCGGGCTTCTTCGTTGCGATCAGGAACCTCGCCTTCGAGGACTTCGTCGGCCCCACCCCCGTCTCGGATCCCGGCGAGATCGGCGGGCTGGCGGGACGAGAGGCGATCGGCGGCGGGAGGGTCGAGGTGTGCCGTTCCGACGAGGACCGCAACTGGGACGACTCGTTCACCTCGTTGAGATTCTTCGGCCCAGGCTGTTGAGGAACGTCCCCGAAACGGACATCGGGACCACGCGCGACGCGGACCTGGAGCGCCGACGAGGTCGAGTGATATGGCTACCTTCTGGGCTCATACCGCATCGCCACCGCCCCCGAGCCGAACTCCAGCCGGCTCACGAGCTTCAAATCGATACGCTTCGATAGCCCCGCGAACAACGTCGGCCCATGGCCCACTAGCCTGGGCTGCACCACGAACTCGTACTCGTCGATCAATCCCAGCTCCGCCAACGCAAGAGGGAGCTTCACGCCTCCCACGAGAAGTCCCTTACCCGACTCCCGCTTCAGCTGCTGGACGGCCTTCTCCAGATCCCCGCGCACGAGCTCCGCGTTCCAATCGACCCGGTCCAGCGTGCTCGAGACGACGTACTTCTTTGCCACGTCGATCGTCCGGGCGAAGGGCTCCATCCAATCAGGCCTGCCTCCCGTCGGCACCGCCGGCCGCCACGCTGCCTCCATCATTTCGTAGGTCACCCGGCCAAAGAGGAGCGCATCGGCCTGGGCGATGTCCTCGACCGCATGACGATGCAGCTCCTCGTCCACCAACCCCACGCGATGATCGCAGCAC
>JALZEK010000187.1 GCA_030862065.1 Actinomycetota bacterium
GGGAATGGGGGAAACATGAGGCGGACCTTCGCTGCAATCACCGTCGTACTGTGCGTCCTTACTTTCGCCGTTGTGGCGGGCGCCCAGGAGACGCCACCATTTGAGGTGGTGATGAGTGGCCTGGACAACCCGCGCGGACTGGCGTGGGGCCCTGAGGGGGCGCTCTACGTGGCCGAAGCGGGCCGCGGCGGTCCGCAGCAGTGCTTCGAGACCCCGCGCGGCCCGACGTTCGCGGGGCCCACCGGCGCCGTGTCGCGGCTGTGGCGCGGCGAGCAGGAGCGGGTGGCAACGGGGCTGCCGTCCTACACGGAGAACGGGCCCTCCGGCGTCGCCGCAACGGGTCCGCACGACATCGCGTTGCTCGGCCGTGGCAACGCGCGCGTATCGATCGGGGTCGGCAACGATCCGACGTTGCGTCCGACGTGCCCGGGGCTCGGGCCGAAGTTCGGCTGGCTGGCGCGGGTGCCCCCGAGCGGCAATTGGCGGCTGGTCGTCGACATCGCCGCACACGAGGCGGTAGCGAATCCCGACGGCGGTCCCCTCGACAGCAATCCCTACGGGCTGCTCGCCAGGCCCGGGGCGACGATCGTCGCGGACGCCGGCGGCAACTCGCTCTTGCGGATCGGCGCCAACCGGTCGATCAGGACTCTCGCTACCTTCCCGTCCCGCGCACAGGGCCGCTCCACGGATTCGGTCCCCACGAGTGTTGCCAAGGGACCGGACGGCGCGTACTACGTCGGCGAGCTGACCGGAGCCCCCTTCACGGCGGGAGCCGCGAACGTGTGGCGCGTTTCGCCGGGGCAGCCGCCTCAGGTGTTCCAGGCCGGCTTCTCCTTCATCATCGACATCACATTCGGCGCGGATGGGAGCCTCTACGTGCTTGAGTTCGCAACGGAACCGGGCCTGAGCGGCCCCGGAAACCTATGGCGTGTTTCGCCAAAAGGTGCGCGCTCGCTCGTAGCGACGGGCTTTTTTGCTCCCGGTTCGGTGACGATCGGTCCCGACGGCGACTTCTACGTCTCCAATTGCAGCATCGCCCCGGGCACCGGAGGGCCCTTCCCCTGCAATGGTGAGGTGGTGCGCATCCCGGGCTGAGTCTCCCTCAATTGGAATTCGTCACACCTTACCGACTGGGCCTCCGCCCAGATCGAAGTAGGAGCCGCCCTCTTGCTACTCGCGCTCGGGTTTCGGTAGTGCCGTACTTGATCATCGCTGCGCTGATTGGCCGATGCGCGAGGCAGGGCCAAGCTTTGTGATTAGTGGAGCGGAGCGGACTCGAACCGCCGACTTCCTGCTTGCAAAGCAGGTGCTCTACCAACTGAGCTACCGCCCCAATGAATTGCCAGTTTAGCTGCGGAAATGTTCGGCGAGGAGGCCTGAAAAAGCAGGTGCTGTTAACGAGTAGGTGCAAACGTGAAAGAGCACCTGCCAAAACAGCAGCTGCTTAAGTGTATTGACGGCAACAGGTGCTTCAGCTGGTGAGACCGGCGAGCCGCGGGCAGCAATTAGGGAGGGACAGCACCTAATTGAAGGCGCGGTGACCCTAGTGGATATCACTCCGGATGGCGCCAGCACACAGGCGGCGTGCACCGATGGACGCCCGCAAACTCAGCTTGTTGAGTACTCGGGCGCCCTAAGCCGGCTCCACCACCAAGTAGGTGAGAGGCGTCTCAGGCTTCGGTCCAACATTCGTCAGGTGCACCGTGAACCCGGAGCCGGGGGCCCGATCCACCCACTGCACCGTGCGCAGTCCGGGGTTGCCCACGAGCGTCACGGAGATGTGGCTGCCCGCGCCCACATTCGTATCCGCGACGAATACGGAGTTCTGGCCCGCAGGGATGACGGCCGAGCCCGCGGTCGAGAAGCGTGCCCTGCCAAGGACATCGAGTGCAAAGCCGGACGGATCGTCAACTTTGGCCTGCACGCCGATGCCGGCTTCGCTGCGACCGACAACCCCGATGCCGATCCCGGGGCCACAGGGACCTTTTTCCACGCACCCCAGGGCCTCGCCTCGGACGCCCGCAACGCTGGCGCCCCCTTCGTCAGCGGCGCTACCGGCTTGGCCAAGCACGCCATCGCCATTGTTGCTCAGGCCCCGCACTCCGGCCTGCGCGCCGCCAAAGCCCACAACGCCAGGGCCGTTGTCGCATTCACCTTGCACCCCAGGGCCAGTGCCACCCTCGGGAGTGCCCGGGCTGTGGTTGAAGCCGCTCACGCCGTGTCCCGGTCCGGGGCCATTCCAGGTCCCGGTGATGGCCCCTCCGAACGCGGACCTCGTGTTCTCCACGATAAGGGCGACCCCAGGCTCGTCATCGAAATCGTCGGCTCCTACGTTCGCGAGGAGCTTGGTTTGGGTGCCCTCTGGGGCACTGTTGGATTCCCCCAGATGCATGACGTTGGTGCTGTCATGACCCGCATGTGCCTCCTTGGAGGACACCAGAGTCGCCAAGGCGGCCGCGCCTCCGGCTCCCATCAAGGTCAGTAGCCGGCGCCGGTTCGTCGGTTCCGAGGTACTAGGCGACGCCGAAGAAACATCTGTGCCCATCTCCCCACCATCCTTCCTGACTTCCGACAGCCACTTGCGAAAAGGACGTGTCGGACCGAGATTCATTCCACAAGTGCTCCTTTTCCCAACACCTGTCAAGGGGGTTAGCTCAAATCGGCCCGGCGAACTAGTCGGTATCGCTGACTCACCCGCCTCCGGAGGTCCGGGGATCTCCTTCGCTCAGTCGATGACCCGCTCGGCGGTGTCCGTGATGAGTTCCGCGAACCCGTCTGGCCAGGGGGCGAAATTTCGGCGACCACCGGACCTCAACCTCCGCGACCTTCCGGCTCTCCGCAGGGTGTTTGAAGAGCACCTAATTGGTCTGATTTCGCTTACGGGTTTCCGCCTCAGTAGGTGGTCAAGCACAGCGCTTTGCGCGTTCTTCTTGCAAAGCAGGTGCTCTACCAACTGAGCTACCGCCCCATCGAAGCTCGGTCTTGCTGCGTAAACGCTTGAGACACCTTCATCGTCAGGCAGGTGCTCTTGCCTGAGCACTGCGCCTAGATAGAGCTCCTGCTTGTCTCGACCCGGGTGGCAGGTGCTGCCCTACCACTTGTAGGCGGCGACAGTGAGTCCTTTAATGAAGAGCAGGCGTCGATCAATGCAGGAGGCGGAGATGGAAGCAGACGGCAAAGTCAGAGAGTCCTTAACCAGGTGGCTAGAGGAGTTCAGTCGCGTTGTAGAGAACCGCGATCTCCGGGGAACGCTCCAACTCTTTAGCAGCGCGGCGGAGGTGTCGCACTGGCCGTCCGAGAGCGGCCTCACAGTCGGACGCTCTCCGACCGAGCGCTTCTTCCAATCTCTCTACGAGCAGCCCTACACGGTCTCAACGACCTCGGAACCGATACTCATGGCAACGATAGGTGACGGCCCCTGGCTTGCAACGGACCGCGAGCAGATCTACACCCGTGGCGACGAGGAGCGGCGTTATCCCTATCGGGTTACCGCGATATTCGAAAGAGAATCGGATCGGTGGCTTTGCGTTCACTTTCATGGGTCGGAGCCGGCTCAGCATGAAGGCGAGACGGCCCACAAGACCCAGTGAAGAAACCATCGACGCATGGACGGATCCTTAACCTTGAGCCCGAGCCGGGTGATTCGGGAAAGCCTCCCTCCTCCGATCCGAACGATCCCGAATTCGTCGGCCTACCCTGCCGCTGACTGAACCGCCTTTTTCACAAGGATGATGACGCGGACTGTTCACACCCTCGCGTACATAGGCGCATTGGCGAGCACCCAGCCGACCGCGAGTTCCGCATCCCTCCCTGCGGTCAGGAATGAGGTCAGCGGGCTTTTGAACGGCTTACTGGGGCGCGAGGCCGAGCTGGGTCAGCATCTCCATCTGGTCGAAGTAGAAGCGGTGGCTCGTGATGAGGCCGTTCTCGACGGTGGCAATGTCGCACCCCCTCACGTCGACACCCTTTCCGGTCGCCGGAAGCTCCTCTCCGGTCGGAAGACGGAGCGAGCCCGTGTTCGTGCCAATGAATCTGCCCTCGTCGACCGCGGTGTTGCCGGACTCCAAGGCGTTGATCGGCTCGTAACGAGCGTCGGGAAAAGCCTCGAAAAACACCTTCATGTACTCCGTCACTTCGCCGCCCCCCTTGAGCTCCCCCGCATCAGGGGTGACGATGACGGCATCGGACGCGTACAACTTTGCAGCCGTGTCGTAGTCCTGGTTGAAGAACGCCTGGGTAAGATGATCCATGACCTCGCGAGCCTCTCCCATAACTCCTCCCTCCTCTTCCTCGCCGCTCAACCAGACTTACCCCCAGCAATCGAGCGAGTCAAGGGGTAGCCGTCGCTATCGTTCTTTTCACCAAGGAGTACACCTGAGGGACTCAGAGGAGCAGAGAACGACGGATCCTCGCCTCACAGAACGATTCGCCGGACCGACCGCTACAGTCGGGCCATGTACTGCCCGGTGTGTGGTGATGAGTTCCGAGAAGGCGTCACCCGATGCCCGGACGATGACGTCGATCTAGTCGAGGAGCCTCCGGAACTCGAGGAGCCTCTGTCCTGGCTGGAGCGGCTGGACAACCGAACTGCCGTTCGAGTGACCTTCATCGTCCTCGTCGTCACAGCAGCCGTCTACGCGCTTACGGGTTCTATCGGCGCCGCGCTACTCCTATTCATCGAGACCCGGGACCGGGACATGTTTGAGACCGTCCAGTTTTTCCAGCATGTGCAGTCGGGGTCCTCTGCTGTAGCGATCGCTGCACTCGGGACGCTTAGCGGAGCCCTTTTATTGCGCGCCTATCTGACGATGTCCACCCCGGAGCGAACACAGTCCTTCTCCAAAAATGCAGAGTTGGTCCTCGGGAACGAAAGTGGTGGTCCGATCGGTCGGGCCCTCATGCGCGTCCTCTTTGCACTGACAGTGCTGTTCGCCCTGCTCTGGGCCGGGACGGGAATCGCGACTAGCAGAGAACGAGCCGAATACAGCACCACGTTTGGGTTCCAAACGGATCAAGAAGAGCCCGACAGTACCTTTCTCACCCTGCTCACCTTGAACTACGTGGGATATGCGGGAGGCCTCGCCTGCCTAGCCGTCATGGGGGCTGGGTTGCTTGTCGGCGGACACCAACGCTTGCGACGTCCGAACGGCAAAGCCCACCGCTGAGGGGTGTAGCGGTCTTCGTTCCGTAGGGCTTCGTCGGCTCTCGTTCTTTTCACCTATGAGTACATCTGAGGTACTCAGAGGAGCAGAGAACGGCCGCTATCTCCTCAATCCTTTTCGCGACCGGGATCCGATTAGTCGGTCTGCTAGGTTGGGCCGACAGGGCTGAGACAAGGAGGAAGTGCTTTGACCCAAGACCTCAAGCGCAGGCTCGACTCCGCGACGCGCAACTACCGATTGCTCGACCATCCCTTTTATCGCGC
>JALZEK010000003.1 GCA_030862065.1 Actinomycetota bacterium
CGGTGGGGGCTGCTGGCTTGCGCCGGCTTCGCCATCATGGCCTTACCGATCGTCCTCCTGGGGCTGCCGAAAAACAGATCGCCGGGCGAACAAGTAGCCCGCGAGGATGACCAGAAATGACCGCTTATCGTGGGGGTACTGGCAGATGCGGTGGGCCTGCGCGCCGCGCTGTCGCTGTTCGTCATCACCTCCGTGGCGATAGCCGCCGTTGCCGGGTCGGCTTACCGTGAAAGTTGAGCTTGACACGGGGATGCGTTGACGGGCACACGAATAAATCCCAAACTACAAAACGCTCTAGCCTACTTGCGGCAGATCTTCTACCCCTCGGCGCAGGAGATCTGGGTCCCTCGATACGGGAGGCCACGATCACCCCTCCCCACAACTGCAACGCGCTGATATTATCGCACCGAACACGTCATGCCGGTCAGGAAAGGCGTTACGGTATGAATTACGCCGTTGTGCTCAGTAGTATTTTTGCTGTCCATGTACTGGCCATGATTAGCCCAGGCCCAAATGTTCTCATGGTCGCCCAAACAGCCCTCCGCCATACCCGCCGTGCCGGCATCGTCACGGCATTGGGCATTGCGACCGGTTCCACCATTTGGTCGAGTGCCGCTCTTCTCAGCTTGAGTGTCGTGTTCGCACAATTCGCGTGGTTGGATGACGGGCTCAAACTCTTGGGAGGAACGTACTTACTCTATCTGGGTGTTAAGCTGTGGCGCACCGCTGACCACAACTTCCTTATCCCGCCTTCATCCACGCCTGCGAGCGTCCATACCGATTGGCAAGCTTTTGGGCTGGGGCTCCTGACCAATTTGACGAACCCGAAGGCCGGCATCTTTTTTGGGAGCATTTTCGCGACACTCCTGACGCCGACCTTACCCACGTGGGTCAAGCTCGCCGCTATTGGCATCATCGTCATAAATGCGGCCGGCTGGCATGTCGCACTAGCCTGCTTGTTCTCGACCCGGCGAGCCCAGCAGTCCTATCGACGTATCAAGCCTGGGGTGGACCGGGTCGCCGGCGCGTCGCTCGCATTTCTGGGGCTGCAGCTCATGTTCCCGATCCGCTAAACGATCTACAAGGCGGAGGAGGAGGGATTCGAACCCTCGATACCTCGTTCAGAGGTATTGCGGGGCGAGGGTGCAGTGGTTGTTCACTGGTGTTCAAAAACCCCTGCAAGTAGGTGTGTTTTTCCTGTTGACCCGTCGCGTGTGTTCGACGTTGTGCGTGTGGGTTGGTGTCAGGGTTGGTGTCAGGGTTGGTGTCAGAAGCGATCAGATGGCTCCGGAGATCTGCATCCTCTCGGTTCTTCCTTCGTTCGACCCTGCATCTCACCCACCTCAGTCTCATCCATCTTCGTTCATCCAAGGTGCTTCCTCATGTAGACGAGTGAAAACTCCCCCTTAGAGCGGCGATCGTACTCGACGTACCCGATCCTTGAGTAAAGCGCCAGGTTTTCAGTCATCTTCTCGTGCGTGTACAGATAAATAGAATTGAACCCCGCGCGCCGGGCTTCGGCTTCCGCAAACTCGAGGAGAGCCTTTCCAAGCCCCTGCCCGCGATGGGAGGGATCAACGGCGACGTTGTCAATGAGGAATCCTTCTTCGTCAGCGTTGAGGACGATTACCCCCACGATGCTTCCGTGGCTTTCGGCGACGGTTACTTGCTGGTTAGCGATGACCTCTACGTAATCGTCGGTCATCGGGCGAGGCAGTATCCCGATACGCTCGGCGTAGTGGCTGTAGGCGGCGTCAACAAGTGTGGCCACTTTCGAGGCATCTGGTTCCTGTGCGGATCGCAGCGAATACTCAATCTCTGTCATCGCGGTCCTGACTAGTCCGACCTCCGAGAAGATTCACCCATTCTGAAACTCTGACGTCATCTCACCGATTCAGGACGGGTATGTAGGACTTTATGTCGAGGATCGACGTCCCGTCCGTGGTGTCGAGAGCCCGTACCGTGAGTTCTCGCGTGGAGGTGCCCACCACTTCCCACTGTTGTGAGGCCGAAGGGGTTAGGGTGGCGAGCATGCCAACAACCCGACTTGAGGCATGTCCGAGCGTCCGTGAGGCCGCTCCTAGGCCCCACCCGCTGGTCGTGGCTGGTGCATCCAGAAGATCACGAGGACGACTGAATAAGTCCGATGACGTTGTCATCTGCTTCCTTCACGGAAGCGATCAACTTGCTTCCACCCACGTCCTTGACCTCTTGCTGCGCCTCTGCACCGGCGTCGAGGAGCGCCTTCAGACTCTCCGTGATGTCATCAACGTGCCAGTAACCGACAGGGCTCGTCATCCCCTGGCTGTAGTCATGGGGATGCAGACCGACATCCTGGCCCTCAACGTTGAAGCCGACGTAGTAGGCTTCATCCATGAAGGGCTCCACGCCCAGAAGCTTGCTGTACAGCGTCTTGGCCTTCGCGAGGTCTTTGACAGGGTAGATGATTGTCTTAACGCCTTCAGTCATGAAGAACTCCTTCGCGTGGCTGAGGTGTAATGAGCCAAGTACGGATGGCCGGTGCCTGTGCGCGACGGCGCCTGTCACTGCTGCTAGTTGGTTACAGATCCCTCCGCTTCCTCGCCTGCCGGCTCGTAGATGAGGATGGCGATGCCTTCACCAACCATCTTCGAGTCCGCGAGCCGCAGGTGCTTCTTGTCGCTCGTGTTGCCGAAGAGGCGCTTGCCGGTCCCGAGGACGACCGGGAAGACCATTAGGCGCAACTCGTCGACGAGGTCGTGCTCGAGCAGTGTCTGCACGAGCTGGGCGCTGCCGTGGACGACGATGTCGCCATCCAGCTCCTGCCTCAGCTTCGAGACCTCCTCCACCACGTTGCCCTCGAGCACGGTCGAGTTGTTCCACTCCGGCTCTTCCAGGGTCGAGGAGACGACGTATTTGGGCATGCTGTTGAACTTGTCCGCGAATTCGCCCTCCATGGATGGCCAGGCGGCGGCAAAACCCTCATAGGTCACTCGCCCCAGCAGCAGCGCCTCGGCCTCGAGGGTCTCGTCCAGCTTGAACTTGTCACCCTCCTGGCCGCGATCGATTTCGAACGTCCAACCTCCGTGCCTGAAGTTCTCGCCTCCGCCGGGATCCTCCATGACACCGTCGAGTGAGACGAACTCGGTTATGACAATCCTTCCCATCTCGATCCTCCTCAGATCTCATTGATTCTGGTCGTTGACTCACTACGATCTATTGTATTCGTTCGACTTCTAGCCTCCTCGCATGGTCACCTACTAGTCGGACCCGAGCGAGTCCGCCGGGATGACCGGCGGCCCCTCGCCCAGCCGATCGAACGCTATGGTGGTGCCGTCGTCACGCTCACTAGAAACGCCAGCGTGTCGGGCTGAACGTCTCGTCCGTGGGGAAGCCGAAGGCCATCGCGGGAGTTACCTTGTGGACTTCGTACGGGGGCGGACCCGCCGTCGGTGCGCCATCGGCGTAGAAGGCGCCGTCGAGTACGGTCACCAGCCATCCGTACTTGGCCCAGTACACCTCGGCCGCGAGATGGAGCTTGGTTTCGTCGCTCACCTTCGCGGCTGTGCCTTCGACCACCAGATCTAGAACGTCCTTCCTTGCCGTGATGACGCAGTTCGCGTAGCGCGCGAGGTTCCAGGCTTTGCGGGAGGTTGGGCTTGCTACGAAGTGCAACGCGCCGGCTACCCAGACAGCCAAAATCGGTACGACGTGCGGTAGTCCGTCCGGGTGCACCGTCGCCAGCCAGTACGGATCCGCATGCGCCAGGCGCCCGCGCGCCTCCGCGCACGGTGCCGGAGTCGCATCCTGGGTAAGGTACAGCTGCTCACTAGCCGGCTCCTTCTCAGCCATCGCTTGTCTCATTCTGCTCACGAGTAGTTCGACCCTCGGTCGCAGGCGGGATGTTCTGATTGAGCCGGAAGAGGTTCTTTGGGTCGTAATGACCCTTGATCGTAGCGAGCCGCTCCCAGGTCGATCCCGGATAGGCCTCGTGGATGCGCGCATCACCCTCCTCGCCGAGAAAGTTGACGTACACGCTTGGCTCACCCTGGCGCAGGGCGGCCGCGAAGCCGCTGACCCAGGCCTCGTGCACCGGCGCCTCCTCGGGGCGCTCGTAGACCGCGCCAACGGCCGCCATGATCTGCCGCTTGCGGTGGGCGAACGCGGTGGCCTCGGACGGCACGCGAGCCATCGCCCCGCCCAAGACCCGGATCTGCGCCACGGCCATCTGCGCGCTCGAGGCCTGGAGATGATTGACGATCGCCTCGGCCACGCCGACATCGACCGCGTCGAGGAAGACCGAGCGTCCTGCTTCCTCGGCAACCTCGGCGCCTTCGGTCAGCTTGTAGATCTCTGGGTAACGCATCGTGTTGACCATGTCGGTGATCGGCGTGGCGAGCGACCGAAACGGCGCGATAGCGCGCTCGCCGGCCTCGGCCTCGCCCGCGTAGGCCAGCAGCGCCATTATGACGAGCTTGCCGTGATGCTCGGCGGGCAAGAACGGCATCGGCGGTGCGGGCATGACGTTGGCGATGGTCGAGAGCTCCTCTGGAGCGGCCTCCGCCTCGGCGACGAACGAGTGGATGACCTCCGGCGTCGCAGGAAGCACCAGCATGCCGCCGACGATCTTATCGACCTGGTGCAGCCTATAGTGGAAGCGGGTCGCGACGCCGAAGTTCCCTCCGCCGCCGCGGATCGCCCAGAACAGGTCCGGATGCGTCTCGGCGTCCACGCGGAGGAGCTCCCCGTCCGCACTCACAACATCTGCAGCCAGCAGGTCGTCGATCGTGAGGCCGTGCTTGCGGACGAGGTACCCTATGCCGCCGCCCAGCGTGATCCCCCCTATCCCCACCGAGCCGGTGTCGCCGAAACCCGTCGCGAGGCCGAGGGCGCCCGCCGCAGCGGTGTATTCACCCGCAGTCAGACCAGTCTGGGCCCATGCGGTGCGCCGCTCAACGTCGATCTCGAGCCCCTTCATCTCCGAGAGGTCGAGCACGATTCCCCCGTCGGTTGTGCTGTGACCGGCGACGCTGTGGCCGCCGCTGCGGACGGCGAGCTCCAGACCACTCTCTCGCGCGAGCCCGACGACGCGCGAAACGTCGGTCGCGTTTGCGACCCGGACGATGAGCGCTGGGCGGCGGTCGATCCCACCGTAGAAGACGGTGCGTGCCTCATCATAG